>CAZYLQ010000047.1:0-12712 GCA_964648395.1 uncultured bacterium
ACCGCTCAACATAATGTGGAGATTCCGCTGATCTATGGCAATGTCCGTAGAGACCAGCGTCAGTCCATGGCTGCGGATGCATTAGAAAGTGTGGGCTTGGGCGACCGTATGCATCACAAACCCAATGAACTTTCCGGGGGGCAGCGTCAGCGTGTTGCTATCGCCCGCGCTTTGGTAAATAAACCAACCATCATTCTCGCTGATGAGCCCACTGGAAATCTGGATTCGAAAAGTGGTCGGGAGATCATGGAGGTTTTTGATGCACTTCATCAGGTAGGGAACACGATTATTTTGGTAACCCATGAAGATTATATTGCAAAACATGCCCATCGAACCATCCGATTATTTGACGGAAAGATCAAGGAAGATATTTCTGTCGCTGCCTGATGTTTTCTTTATTTCTTGAAAATTTCCGCATTTCTTTAACAGCTGTCCTGGCTAATAAAATGCGATCGCTTTTAACAGCTCTTGGTGTGGTCATCGGGATTCTTGCGGTCACGCTTATGGGAACACTTATTTCCGGTTTGGATCGTTCATTTGAACAAAGTATGGATTTTTTAGGGAAGGATGTTTTATATATCAGAAAGTTTGAATGGTTCGGTGACAAGGAATGGTGGGAGATGCGCAATCGTCCCAACATTAAGATAAAACATGCTGATCTTCTTCGAGATCGATCTCAATATGCAAAAAATGTTGCGCCTGTTTCTGAATGGTACACCTCTGTAAAACGAGGTGAGAATGATATCTCCGGTGTAAGAGTTACAGGCACTACGGATGAATATGCCATGATCTCTACGGCAGAAATTGATAAGGGTCGGTTTTTTTCCAATTCCGAAAGTCGATCTGGGTCCCGTGTTGCTATTATTGGGAAAGATATCGCGGATAATCTGTTTGAGAATGAAAATGCAATAGGTGAAAAACTTCGCATTGGGAATTATACATTCCGTGTCATCGGTGAAGTGGAAAAGCAGGGAAAATTTTTGGGTATGTTCAGCTTGGATAAACAAATCATAATTCCTATTGGAACTCACCAGCGACTATTTACACGTCGTAGTTGGACTGGCATTAATGTGAAAGTGGATGGTGCGAAACTGGATGATGCTACGGAAGAACTCACTGCCATAATGCGTCAGTTGCGGCATGTTCGTCCAACGGATGAAAATAATTTTGCCTTGAACAGGCAAGACCCATTCAAGGAGCAATATGCCATGATCAAACTGGCTATTGGTGGCACCGGACTTTTTATTACAGTCCTGTCATTGGTCGTCGGCGGGATCGGGATTGCCAATATAATGTTTGTTACAGTAAAAGAGCGAACCCGGGAGATTGGCATTCGAAAAGCATTAGGTGCAACACCAAAAATGATCTTGTCACAATTTCTCATGGAATCGGTAACGATTTGTCTATTTGGAGGATTATTAGGGATGGGGTTAGCCTGGGGAGGCAGTTTTATTATCGACCAATATTTTCCATCAGATATGCCTTTGGGATTAGCCATAACGGCACTTGGACTTTCTACGGTTGTGGGTGTGATCTCCGGGTTAGCGCCATCTTATAAAGCAGCAAAATTGGATCCCATTGATGCACTTCGGTATGAATGAGAAAGTGTTTGATGATACAAGCGTTACATCATGATGGTGAATAAAAAAACATCCCATTTTAAAAATACTTTAAGAGAAAGTTTCAGGATGGCATTGGAGGCGATTCGGGATAATAAACTTCGATCTATGCTCACACTTCTTGGAATAACCATTGGTGTCTTCTCTGTAATTGGTGTTATGACGGCGATTCGTACGCTGGAATCATCCGTGGCCTCTGGACTTAATGTTTTTGGAACAAACACCTTCAATATCAGCAAACGTCCTGCAATCCAATTTGGTCATGGGGGTCGCTGGAAATATCGGAATCGACCCAATATCACTTATAAACTTTACGAGGATCTGAAAGACCGGGCTGTTCTTCCAATCCATGTGAGTGCTTATGATTCCAAATGGGGCGCCACGGTAAAATATAAGGATAAACAAGCGACAAAAAATATTGAAGTAGGCGGCGCGGATGAATTTACTGTTCGTACCTTGAATACGAATATTCGCGACGGGCGGAATTTCAGCAGTGGTGATGTACTACATATGCGAAGGACGGCCATTATCGGGCAAGACGCCATTACTCAATTATTCCCTTTCGAAGATCCTCTGGATAAAATGATTACCATCGATGGGATCAAATTCAGGATTATTGGTATCATTGAAGAAAAAGGGGCCATGTTTGGGGAGAGTCAGGATAATATTATCGCCATTCCTATCACAACACATTTACAGATGTACGGCGGTTGGCGCCGTAATATTGAGATCACCGTGGAAGCACCCTCGGAAGAAATGTATGAACAAACTCGGGATGAAGTAATTGGTATTTTGCGAACCTTAAGGAAAGTCCCTCCGGGTGAAGACAATAATTTTGAACTCACATCCAATGAAGAAATATTAAATGAGTTGAAACCATTTTCCGATGGAGTCAAATTATTTGCTTTTTCAGTGAGCGTTATTGCGCTTGTAGTAGCGGGCATTGGTATCATGAATATTATGCTGGTTTCTGTTTCTGAACGGATCAAGGAGATTGGTATCCGCAAAGCCATTGGCGCCACCCGGCGGGACATCCTCACTCAGTTTTTAACCGAAGCAGTTTTTTTGAGTGAGTTCGGTGGCATTGCGGGCATTATTTTGGGTGTTGCCGGTGGAAATGCAGTGGCGGCTATTTTTAAAATTCCTGCAGTGATTCCCCTGGACTGGGCTTTTATCGGCCTAGCAGTCTGTTCGGTGATTGGGATCGGATTTGGAATTTATCCTGCCTGGAAAGCGGCAAATATGGATCCAATCGAATCTTTAAGGTATGAATAAGCTAAGTATAAGGCTGTCTAGGTATTTTGCTTACTCAACAGTTGAAATACTCAGTTACATGTACGTTTTCATTTGATCAATTATAAATAATTTTCTCTTTCCGCTTCAGGCTGGTAAATTTCACAGCAAAAATCATGCCTGTTTTATCTTTAACACCCTTTTTTTATTTTCTTCCATGAATACAATCTCACGAAATGTTAATATGGAAGTCAAAGAGATGTCTCCAATAAAGCCAATAGAAAACCCAATTAAATGGTTGTTGGTGTAATTCCAGCCCGTCTTGGTTCCAGCCGGTTTCCTAAAAAGATTTTGGCACCATTGGCTGGGAAGCCCATGGTAGTACATGCAATTGAACAAGCCCTAAAATCAGAAAAACTAGATAAAGTAATTTTGGCAATCGATTCAGAAGAAACAAAAACAGCATTGGCAGATTTTGATTTTGAAATAATGATGACTGATTCAAATCATATATCAGGAACTGATCGTGTTGCGGAAGTAATAAAAAAAATAGATGATGTCGAAATTGTGATAAATATTCAAGGCGATGAACCCTTAACCGATCTTAAAATAATTGATGGCTTAGTGGATACTTTTAAAGATCCAAACGTACACATGTCAACAGTGGTAAGTCGAAAACTCACTGTGAGTGATTTGCTTAATCCCAACATTGTAAAAGCAATTCTAGATGAAAACGCAAATGCTGTTGAATTTAAACGCAATATTTTTGATTTAGAAATTGGAGGCGTTTATCGCCATCTAGGCATGTATGGATTTAGAAGAAATGCTTTATTTCAATTTACAAATTTTGTACCTTCAAAAAGAGAACAAGAAAGGCGATTGGAACAAATGCGCGCATTGGATAATGGACTACCAATCCATGCGCTTATTACAAATTGCCATCATTGGGCTGTAGATACGAAAGAAGATTTAGCCAAAGTCGAAAGAATGATGGGGCATCCTAAAGAAGAAACCATTGTCAAGAATGCATAAATGAGCGCACCCAAATCAACAAAGTATATTTTCATTCTCGGTGGTGTCATGTCCGGGCTAGGTAAGGGCATCGCCGCATCTTCTATTGGATATTTACTCAAGCAAGCGGGGGTCAAAGTCACGATTCTGAAACTGGATCCTTATCTGAATGTAGATCCAGGAACTATGAACCCTTATCAGCATGGCGAAGTTTTTGTGTTGGATGATGGCTCTGAAACAGATCTGGATCTAGGACATTATGAGCGTTTCATTGATGTAAATATGACCAAGAATAACAATGCAACTGCAGGGCAGGTTTACAGTACTGTATTAGATCGAGAACGAAAGGGTGAATATCTCGGCGATACAGTTCAAGTCATCCCTCATATAACTGATGAAATTATTAAACGAATCAAAGCAGTAAACAATCCGAAGAAATATGATGTGGTCATTTGTGAAGTGGGTGGTACCGTAGGTGATATTGAAAGTCTCCCTTTTATGGAAGCAATTCGACAATTGTCATTAGAAGTGGGATATCATAATCATATGTTAGTACATGTAACGTTACTTCCTTATGTAAAAGCCAGTGGTGAACTCAAGTCAAAACCCACACAACATTCTGTCATGAAACTTAGAGAAATCGGTTTGGCACCTGATATGATTTTTTGCCGCTCGGAGCATCCTATTGAACAATCGATTCGAGACAAAATTGCTTTGTTCTGTAATGTTCGTCCAGATCATGTGATTGAAGGATTGGATGTACCCACTATTTATGAAGTTCCTTTAATGATGCATGAACAAAATGCTGGTGAATTAATTAATGACCGATTAAATATTGAAAAGAAAACAAGTTTAACAGATTTAAGAAAATTTATCCACAATTTTAAAAATCCGAGCCATGAAGTGACCATTGCCATGTGCGGGAAATACACAGAATTAATTGATTCATATAAAAGTGTTATGGAGGCATTTATTCACGCTGGTGTTGAAAATAATGCCAGAGTGAATGTAAAATGGGTCCAGACAGAAAAAATAAAAAATGATATTACTGCTAAAAAAGCTTTCCAAGATGTCGATGGTATTTTACTCCTACCCGGATTCGGCTCACGTGGGAGCGAAGGAAAAATTCACTCTTCCAAATATGCTCGTGAAAACAAGATTCCTTTTTTAGGAATTTGTCTTGGACTTCAATGTGCGGTCATTGATTTTGCCCGCAATGTATGTGGTATGAAAGGAGCAAACTCGACTGAATTCGATAAGAATACAAATTTCCCCGTAATTGATCTTATGGAGTCCCAAAGGGCTATTAAGATTAAAGGTGGAACTATGCGACTTGGGGCTTATGATTGCGAAATCAAAGTAGGTACAAAAACCTTTGCAGCCTATCGGAAGAAAAAAATCTCTGAACGTCATCGTCATCGCTATGAGGTCAACAATCGTTATCGTAAAAAACTTGAAAAAAATGGTTTGGTATTCTCTGGCGTGAATGAAGATTTGGGGGTGGTTGAAACAATCGAAATTCCAGACCATCCCTGGTTTGTTTCGGGACAGTTTCATCCTGAACTCAAAAGCCGGGTGAACAAAGCGCATCCTCTTTTTCGGGAATTCATTAAAGCAGGGGTGAAAAATAAAATCTGAAAAGATTTTATTTCTACAATAATTATGAAAATAGTATCAATAAAAAATGTAACATTTGGTGAGGATGGTTTAGGTCTTATTGCTGGGCCTTGTGTAATCGAAAGCCGTGAACATTCTTTGAAAATTGCAAATGCAATCCAAGAGATTACCGAAAAGGTCGGCATTCCATTTATTTTTAAAAATTCTTTTGATAAAGCCAATCGCTCAACCTTTTCTTCTTATCGAGGATTGGGAATCGATGAAGGTCTGTCAATATTATCTGATGTGAAAACTCAAACCGGAATTCCAGTTTTGACTGATATCCATGAAGCATCTCAAGCCAATAGTGTAGCGGATGTGGCGGATGTTTTACAGATTCCTGCATATTTATGCAGACAAACAGATTTACTGGTGGCTGCTGCAAAAACAGGGAAACCTGTAAATGTTAAAAAAGGTCAATTTCTATCACCATGGGATATGAAAAATGTTGTGGAAAAACTAGAAATATCCGGTTGTGAATCTATTTTACTCACGGATAGAGGTACACAATTTGGATATAACAATTTGGTGGCGGATATGCGAGCTATCCCTATTATGCAAAAATTGGACCATCCGGTAATATTTGATGCTACTCACAGCGCTCAACTTCCAGGTGGCGGTACCACAACAGCGGGAATGCGAGAGATGATTCCAACCCTGGCTAAATCTGCCGTAGCAGCGGGTTGTGATGGAATATTTATGGAGGTGCACGATAATGTGCTCGAAGCAAAATCTGATGCATCAACTCAATGGCCGTTACACAAATTGGAATCACTTTTATTGGAATTGAAAGCTATTAAAGATGCAATAACATGAATCAAAAAATGAAAAAAATTAAATTATTGATTTCCGACGTAGATGGTGTCTGGACAGACGGAACATTCTATAAAGGTACGGACGGGATGGAATTTAAGCGGTTTACTGTTTTGGATGGCGTGGGAATTGCCATGGCTCGTGCGGCTGATTTAAAGATTGCCCTTATTTCTGGGAGATATTCTCCTGCTACGGAACATCGGGCTAAAGAATTGAAGATTGAAGATGTTTATAATGGTTCCTTGAATAAACTTCCCGCTTATGAAACATTAAAAGAAAAATATAATCTTGATGATTCTGAAATTGCTTATATCGGTGACGATCTTATTGATATTCCTGTTATGGAAAAAGTAGGCGTTCCCATTGCAGTTGCCAATGCATCACCTGAAGTAAAAGCCATCACTAAATACACCACCAAGATTTCGGGCGGATATGGTGCTTTCCGTGAAGCAGTGGCTTGGATTATTGAAGAAAAAGGAGAAACAGACATTGTAATGCAAAGAATAAAAGAGAAGGTTTTAAATAGTTAAGAATAATGGATAGAGAAATAAGAACAATTTTTAATTATGTAACTGGTGGTAATTACAGTTTATCATCTACAGCATTACCAATCTATAGAAATAATAAACTGATTTAAGTCCATGCGACTGTTTTTATTTATTTTACTAATTTTTGTTTCATCCTGCGCCCGCGAGCCTATTTTAGAGATGCCATCTCGTGATGGGATGCCCGATCAAGAAAGTTGGGGCGTGACCATTGTTTTGACCAGTGAAGGTTTAATCCGGGCTAAAGTTCGTTCGGGTCATTTAGAAAAATATAATGAAAAAAAATTTGTTCTACTAGATAGCAGTGTCATGGTAGATTTTTTTAATGAAAAGGAACAACACACATCTGTGCTTACATCAAAAACCGCAGAAGTTGACCAAGCTTCCAACGATATGAAGGCAATGGGGAATGTGGTTGCTATATCGGATAGTGGAATCACACTTTATTCTGAAACATTAACTTGGAATTCCAAAGACGAGAAACTTCATACAAAAGATAATATTATGATTACCACTTTGGAAAAAGATACTTTGTATGGGGTGGGATTTGAGTCGGATTCGGATATGAAGAATTGGAAAATATTAAGCCCGTCCGGTGTAACAGGCAGGGAATTGGAATGAGAGATCGTCATAATACTTTAAGCTCAAAAGGGCTATACAAGCAGTATGGTAAACGTATGGTGGTTCGAGATGTGGATGTGTCTGTAGATCGTGGCGAAATTGTAGGGTTGTTGGGGCCAAATGGTGCAGGAAAAACCACAACATTCTATATGATTACCGGCATGATTAAACCAAGCAAAGGGCATGTATTTTTAGACAAAACAAATATTACCCAGAAAGCCATGTACAAGCGAGCAAGGAAAGGGATTGGCTATTTAGCACAAGAACCATCCATTTTTGGTAAACTTTCAGTAGAAGATAATTTGTTATTAGTTTTAGAAATGATAGAAGGGCTTTCTAAAAATGATCAATTAGAAAAAAAGAATCGTTTATTAGAAGATTTATCCGTATCTCATTTGGCAAAAAGTAAAGGAAGTACATTGTCTGGCGGTGAACGACGTAGAGTAGAGATTGCCCGTAGTTTGTGCATGGATCCCGACTTTATTTTGTTGGATGAACCTTTTGCAGGTGTTGACCCAATTGCCGTAGAAGAAATTCAAGGAATTGTTCACTCCTTAAAAGAAAAAGAAATTGGTGTATTAATAACAGACCACAATGTGCGGGAAACACTTTCAATAACTGATCGTTCCTATCTATTATTTGACGGACAAATATTAAAGTCTGGCACATCTGAATCTCTCGCAAATGATGAAGAAGCTAGGCGGCTTTACCTTGGAGAAAAATTTAGGCTAAACTAATGGCAACATCCTTAAGACAACTCCAAACTCAAAAACAAAAACTTGCCCCAAGACAAGTTTTGCAGGCTCGCTTACTCCAGTTGAATACGGTGAATCTTGAACAGGCAATTCTTGCAGAATTGGAACAAAACCCATTATTAGAACAAGTTGAACCGGAAGAGTCGCAGGAGGAGGAGGTCAAGGAAGAAACGGCGGTAGACGATATGGATGTTTCTCTGGAGGATATGTATAGTGATGAGTCTACCTATTATTTTTCTGAAGAAAAAAAAGACATGCCGCTTCC
Organism: uncultured bacterium; assembly: GCA_964648395.1. GTDB lineage: Bacteria > Fidelibacterota > Marinisomatia > Marinisomatales > UBA1611. The sequence goes on from CAZYLQ010000047.1 coordinate 8,519, forward strand.
AGATCGGCACACACTGATAGAAGATATGATAGATCAGCTCCAAGATACAAAAATGAATGAACATGAACGGGAGATTGCTGAAGAAATTTTATGGAATACAAATGAGCGCGGTTATCTGGATACGGATTTGATCCTCATTGCGGATCGGTATGAATTACTGGAAGAAGAGATAACGCCCATTCTTCATAAAATTCAACGATTGGAGCCTAAAGGGATTGGATCTAGGAATTTGGAAGAATGTCTCATGATTCAATTAGAGGATGAGGAAGGATCTTTATCACATCGAATCATTCATACGTGCTTCGACGATTTTATGCATAAACGCTATGATAAGATTCGTGATCGATTGGATTGTTCAGAAGAAGAATTGCACGATGCCGTGGAGCACATTTCTCATTTGAATCCCCGCCCCGGTGAAGGATACAGTGATAAGTTTCAAACGGTTATTCCGGATGTGATCATTCGGGAAGATGGGGATGATTGGGTCATTACAACTAACGATGGTGGTCTTCCAGAATTGCGAATCAGTCAGGCGTATGAAGATAATTTGGAGAATGGTAGTTTCAATAGTGAAGCAAAGAAATTTATCAAAGGAAAAATGGATTCAGCAAATTGGTTCATTGAAGCGGTTCATCAGAGACGGGTTACCATGGTGAATGTGATGCGGTCCATCATTTTATTTCAACCAGAATGGTTTGCAGGTAATATGGATTTTCTTCGTCCTTTAAAACTTCAGGATGTGGCGGATAAGATCAAGATGGATATTTCTACCATTAGTCGCTCTACAAGGGGGAAATTTGTTGATACACCCTATGGTATTTTTGAACTGAAACATTATTTTACTGATTCCATTGAATTAAGTGACGGGCGCATTTTGGGAACATTTATAATAAAACGTGCTTTAAAAAAAATCATTCAAGATGAAGACAAACATAAACCATTGAGTGATGATATTCTGGCTGTTGAATTAGCCAAAGATGGTTATACATTAGCTAGGAGAACTGTAGCAAAATATCGGGATCAGATGGGCTATCCCGTGGCAAGACTAAGAAAACAAATATAAAGGAGTAGTTATGGCAACGCGACGTGTAATGTTTGGGGATCAGGAAGTTGAGATCCCTGAATTTAATTTTAAAATAATGCCACTTTTGGGAGCAGCATTAGCACTCTGGTTATTTACTGGTGTGTATATAGTGGGTCCGGATGAAGTGGGGGTTGTCCGAACATTCGGTAAATATACTCGGGTAGCCCAATCTGGATTGAATTATCATTTTCCTTATCCAATCGAGCAGGTGAATACGCCAGCAGTTACGGAAGTAAAACGGATTGAAATTGGATTTCGCACACTTCGAAATGGTCAATACAGGACGGTTGAAAAAGAGAGTCTTATGCTCACTGGTGATGAAAATATTGTAGATGCGGAAATGATTGTTCAGTACAAGATTAAAGATCCGGTGGCCTACTTATTCAAAATTGTGGAGCCGGAATTGACTGTTCGGGAAGCGGCAGAAGCTAGTTTGCGCACAGTTGTGGGTCGGAATAAGATTGATGAAACATTAACCACTGGAAAATTCCAGATTCAAGAAGGGACTAAAACCCAACTGCAATTGATTTTAGACAAATATGAATCGGGAATCCATGTGGTGGCTGTACAGTTACAAGATGTGTCTCCACCAAAAGAAGTGATTGGTGCATTTAAAGACGTAGCATCCGCAAAAGAGGATAAAAATCGAATGGTTAATCAAGCCGAAGGATACCGAAATGATATTATACCTAAAGCTCGCGGTGAAGCAGAAGCGATGATTCGTGATGCGGAAGGATTTAGAGAATCTCGAATTAAACGTTCAGAAGGTGATGCTGCAAAATTCACAACCATTTTGAAAGAATACAGAAAAGCAAAAAGTATTACTCAAAAACGATTGTATTTAGAAACCATGGAAAGGGTGTTACCCGGTATTGAAAAAATAATTATTCCAGATAAGGATAGTGGAAATATGTTAAACTTATTGAATCTGAATCCTGGAAAAGGAGGGAAGAAATAATGAAACGCTTTTCTATTGCGATATTTACACTCATTATATTATTCGTTTTATCCACCATCATCGTGGTAGATGAGACAGAACAAATTGTCATTCTTCAATTTGGTAAACCAGTCCAAACTATCACCGAACCCGGATTAAACTTCAAATTACCTGCACCAATTCAGGTCTCGAATTCTTTTGATAAACGATTATTAGAGTACGATGTTCCTCCAGAAGAAATATTGAGTAGAGACAAAAAATCACTCATTATTGATAATTATGTCCGCTGGCGGATTGTGGATCCTTTACTATTTCTCCAAACGGTAAGAGCGATACCAACAGCCAAAACACGATTAGATGATATTGTCTATTCTGAACTACGGCAGGAATTGGGAAACCATGATATGGCTGAGATCATTACTGAAACACGTGAACTCATTATGGAAAAGGTTACCATAGCCAGTAATGAAGAAACGAGTAAGTATGGGATTGAAGTCATCGATGTACGAATTCGTCGGGTAGATTTACCTCAGGAGAATGAAGCATCCATTTATGCGCGAATGGAAGCTGAACGGAAACGCCAAGCGAACAAATTCCGATCAGAGGGAGAAGAAGAAGCCCAAAAGATCCGTGCTGCAACAGATCGCGATAAGACGGTAATTCTTGCAGAAGCCTATAAAACTGCACAACAAATTCGTGGAGAGGGTGAAGCTGAAGCATTGGATATTTATGCAGAATCTTTTTCAAAAGATCCAGATTTTTATGAGTTCTTACGAACACTTGAAACCTATGAAAAAGTGATTGATAAAAAAACCACACTGGTTTTACCCGGCGATTCAAAATTATTCAAGGCATTAACCCAGTAAAGAGGATGAGTTTACCTTTCGAAGGTTTAAACCTTCGAAAGGTAAACTTTTAAAAATGAAAATAGATATCAGATCAACCACCGTTATAGGTGTTCGACATAAGAAAAAAGTGGCCATGGCCGGTGACGGACAAGTTACATTTGGGGATATGGCTTTTAAACAAAAAGCAGTCAAGGTAAGAAAATTTGAAACTGCGAAAGGTGGTGTGCTTGGCGGGTTTGCTGGTGCTGCTGCCGATGCGCTCACTCTCTTTGAAAAGTTTGAACAAAAATTGGATCAATACGAAGGTGACATGAAACGGGCTATCGTAGAGTTGGCAAAAGAATGGCGAACAGATAAAATTTTGCGTCATCTTGATGCAATGCTTGTTGTTATGGATAAAAAATGCAGTTTTATTATTTCCGGTGACGGAAATGTGATTGAACCAGACGGGGCTGTTGTTGCCATCGGTTCCGGAGGTGGTTTTGCTCAATCAGCAGCGTTGGCATTTTTGAAATCGACAAAATATTCCGCTAAAAAAATCGCGGAAGAATCATTAAAAATTGCTGCTGATCTCTGTATCTATACGAACGATACTATTACCGTTTTGGAGATTTCATGAAACCATTAACACCTCGGCAAATTGTAAAGAAATTGGATCGGTATATTGTTGGGCAAAAGAATGCAAAAAAAGCAGTAGCTATTGCACTCAGAAATCGATGGCGACGACAACAGGTAGAAGGAAATCTACGGGATGAAATCATGCCTAATAATATTATTATGATCGGTCCAACAGGTGTCGGAAAAACAGAAATCGCCAGACGGCTCGCATCCCTTTCCAACGCTCCCTTTATCAAGGTGGAAGCCAGCAAATTCACGGAAGTAGGATATGTTGGCAGAGACGTGGAGTCCATGATCCGGGACTTGATGGATACAGCCGTGACTATGGTGGAACGGGAAAAAGAAGATGAAGTGATTGAAATGGCCGAACTACTTGCGAATGAACGAATTCTTGATATTCTGTTTCCAGATGGCCACAAAAATGATCCCAAGCAATCTAAAGAATTGAAAGAGCGCCACGAACGAACGCGGGAAAGAATTCGGATGAAAATGGAGAAAGGTGAATTTGAAGACAAAATGATTGAAGTTGAAGTTTCGGATGAACCAGCTATCGGGATGCAGATTTTTGGTCCCATGGGCATGGAAGATATTGGTATGAATATAAAGGATATGATTTCCGGTTCATTACCAAAAACGACTCGAACTAAAAAAATGACCGTAGCTGAAGCCCGGGAAATTTTGACCGAAAATGAAGCGGCTAAATTAAT
>CAZYLQ010000048.1:0-12703 GCA_964648395.1 uncultured bacterium
CAAGTTGCAGTTGTTAATACTGAGGACAATGCAGACTACATCCCACCCAAAGGTGTAAAAGGAGAATATGATAGGTTGAATGAAATTAGGTCAAAAGAACAATCTCTTGTTTTAAAATTTGATCATCTTCCATCGAAAGCAACGGGAGTCGCCCAAAAAACGCTTTACACCTTAAATGATAATCAAAAACGGAGTTTCATGACCTATGACTTTATGAAAATGTATGTGCATGGAAACAGTCCATGGATCACTTCGTTAGAAACAAATGTGGAAGTCTTTCTTAAATTTGGATTGGGTGATGCATATTATGAGATCACTAAACCTGTTTATAATGGATGGGATGAAGACGAGAAAAGAAATAGTTTTAATATTGATCTAGATTGGCTGACTGCTTTAAAACAAGCGGATACATCCAAGATCCAAAAATATCTTGAGACAGACATCCTAATAGATTCGGCGGATGTTCGGAAATATTACTTTACAGATAAAGAAGGCCAATTAACCGGGAAAAAAGTACAAATTGTTGGCAAACCGGCGTTAAATCGACTTCAATATTTTTCCGTAGGTGTAAAAAATATTGGGGATGAACCTATTACAGGTGAGGTATGGCTCGATGAATTAAGGCTCAGTGGTGTGAAGAAAGAAAAAGGGGTGGCCATGCGGGTCCAATCCAAATTTAATTTGTCAGATTTGGGGTCGGCAACAGTTGTTTATAGCCGGCAAGATGCGGAATACCACCGATTACAGGAACGAGTTTCAAAGGGAACAAATACTTCAGAAAACTTGAACGTATCAGGAAAAATGGATTTACATCGATTATTACCCAGATCATGGGGAATATCAATCCCATTGAGCGGATCATTGACCCGGAATCAAAGTCGCCCGAAATATTTTTCAGGGGAGGACATATTAGTTGATCCAGACAATACACCAGATTCCATAATGACATTGACTGAATCTATTTCATTAAGTACATCATTGAAAAAGACCGGAAAATCGGATAATCAATTATTGAAATATACCGTAGATAAAATTTCTGCGAGTTTCAGCGCATCGCAATCCAAATCATCCGATATAACTTATCAAGAAAAGCGGACAGAATCTTATACAGGAAAATTTTCCTACAGTATTCCCTTCGGGCGGAATAATTACATCAAACCATTCAGTTGGACCAAAGATGTACCAATTTTGGGGAAATCTATTAGTGATTTCCAGGTCTTTTATACGCCAAGCTCATTTAAAACGGGGCTTAATTTGAATGAAAAATTAAACTGGAACCAACCGCGTTCAGGTAATCGTAGTCCTGAAACCTACAATTTTGGGTTGAATCGAACTATGAATTTGGATTACAAATTCACAAATGGTTTATCAGCGAAATATGCTTGGAGCGGTCAAAGTAAACTCAATGATTTCAGAGGATATGCGTGGACTGCACTGCGCGACCTGGATCCGGGTACTGTAACCCAAACCACAGAAAGTTTTAATACGACTTTCAGCCCTGGCATAATGAAATGGTTGAAACCATCCTTCAATTATACAGCAAATTTTCGCTGGTCTGATGATTTATCCCGAGAAGGGCAGAATATCAGCACCCAACTGCGGTTTGGAACTAATTTTTCATTAACACCAGTTCAATTAGTTGAATTGGTCTATAAACCAAAATCATCTTCAAAAGGAAAAACCGGAGGGAGGTCGCGAGGATCAAGATCAAAGTCTAAGAGTGAGAAAAAATCTGAAGATTCCAAAGATAAGAAAACCAAAAAACCAAATTTGAATCCCCTGAATCTAGTTCACGGCCTATTTAAAAAAATTAATCCAATTTCCGTGAGCTATTCCGAAAACTTGAATCGGTCTGCAAACCAGGTTTTGGGAGACGTACCAACCGGTTACAAATTTGGTTGGGTACCTGAACACGGCTTAGAACAATCAGCTGAAGTGGGTAGTAATCTTGGGAATTGGGATCATAAACGAGATGGTTCCATCAGAACCGGTTTCAAAATCAGCCGTTCTTTGACTATCAGCACAAATTTTTCTCAAAATTTTACCACTACTCGGTCCAGCACTGGATTAGAACAACTTTCCATGACAAGAGATTATTTTGCATATGGAGATTTACTGGATGCGGGATTACCCTTCCCGGGCTGGAGTTTTCGGATGAGTGGATTGGAAAAGTGGCCTATAATAAAATGGGTGGCCAAATCTGCATCCTTGGAACACAGTTATTCTGGGAAAGAAACGCGATCCTGGCAGTTTGAAGACATCTCTCCTGAGCAAATGAATTTTTACAATTTTGGTACATTTGCTGAAGATTATAAAGAAAATGAACGGTCTTCACGAATCAATCGGAATTTTTCACCCCTTATTGGAATGAATATGACCTGGAAGGGAAATATTTCTGTTACTTTCAGGCACAATCGAAATAAATCATTAGATGAATCTCCAACAGGTTTAACCATTAATAAAGATAATAGTTATACATCAACCGGCACCTACACCCATCGAGGCGGAATAAAAATACCTGTTCCATTTTATGGTGATGTGGATATGAACAATACCATGAGTTTTACCTTAAATTTTGACCTGAATGAGAGCCAAGAAGAACGATCAGGTGACAAAGTGAATTTAGAAGTGGGTTCCTTTTCTGAAAGCTGGAAAGCAGGTTTGAGAGTGTCCTATCAATTTTCAACAAAAGTGAGTGGTGGACTTCGTTATGAATATCGTGAAAGTGCTACCAGAACAACTGGTCGTAAAATAGATCGGGATTTTGGATTTGATGTAAATTTGGCAATCTCTGGATAAAATGAAAAAAATATTTCCTAATTCTTTATTCTTAACCCTCATCTTATTAGGGTGCCAATCAAATGTGCCCCGGTTCGATGAGGACCATGCGTTTTCCTATTTAGTTGCTCAATGTGATTTCGGCCCGAGGAATCCTGGTTCAGATGGATATTATGCTTGCCTTGATTATTTGATTACTGAGTTAGATCAATCTGCTAATGAGATCATTTTGCAGGATTTTTCTTATCAAGAACAACGATATAACAAACGGTATAATTTGGAAAATATCGTTGCCCGCTTTAACCCGGATGCAGAATTTCAGACTGTTATTTCTGCCCATTGGGATACACGTCCTTGGGCAGACCAAGAAGATTTACGGCAAGACCGAGACCAACCCATCATTGGGGCAAATGATGGTGCATCCGGTGTGGCGATTTTATTAGAATTAGCAAAAATAATGGGAGAAAATCCTCCCCCTATTGGTGTAAATCTTGTCTTTTTTGATGGTGAAGATCTTGGGGTTCCTGGAGAAAACGAAACCTATTGTCAAGGCTCAAGGTTTTTCGCTAAAAATCTGCCCATCCCCCGTCCAGATGAGGCAATTAATTTGGATATGGTTGGTGATAAGCAATTGGTACTTCCCATTGAACGATATTCATTGGAATACCACCCTAAACTTGTTCGACATCTTTGGGATCGCGCAAAAGATATGGGACTCGATGCTTTTATAGGTAGGGTAGATTATGCCATTTATGATGATCATATTCCATTGAATGAAATTGCTGGAATTCCTTCTATTAATATAATCGATTTCAAATATCCCAATTCCTATGCCAATTTTTGGCATACCTTGAATGATATTCCAGAAAATTGTAGCGAAGAAAGCCTTGGACAGGTGGGAGCTCTCATGGTGGATTATATATATAACAGGGAAGAGCAGAACCTAAGCGAAAATTAATGGTCATTAATACTAAATTTCGAGCTATGCGTTTACACTTTTTCTTCATTTTCGGCATCTTTTTTTTGGCTTGCCCTGACCCAACTACAGATTCTGAACTAAGTCCAATCTCTAATCAGCAGTTTACGTATCATCAGGATGTAAATCAACTTTACTATGGAGTGGAAGTAGAGGACAGATACGAGACTCAGGCATTATCTCAAGTAAAGGTTAATTGGTATGCAACAACCAGGAATAATCCACCGGATACTTTGATGCTATACGATGATGGCACTAATGGTGATATTCTCATGGAAGATGGCTTTTATGGTTTAAAAATCACCAATGATTCAACCACAATTCAAAATAGGTTGGGAGATGACTCTGGTTATGTGTTTTTGGATTATCTAGCTGTATATGGAACTGAAACGGTAATAGTTTTAGACTCTTTTAGGATCGGGAATATCATACCTCGGATCGTTTCCATTTCAGCACCAGATACGATTGTTCGCCCTTCGGATGCTACGGTCAGTCTCCATTTGATATCTGCAGAAGTTTTCGATGCAGACGGGCTTCAAACTATTAAGATGGTTGGATTTACATCCTATCATGTGGATGGCGATTCCATGATGAATAATGGGAATTATCTTTATCTTCATGATGATGGTAGCAACGTGGTCTTGTATGAGCCTGACTTTACTAGTGGCGATTTAGTTCAGGGTGACGGGATTTACAGTTTCAGGATTCCAGTTTATGGCACTGGATTTTCAGATCCTGATTTTCAAACCAAACCCGGCTCATTTATATGGCGATTCTTAACGCAAGATCAATCTAATGAATATAGTAAAGTGAAAGAACATGCAATCCTTATTCAATAGATTATTTCTACTCATAATGTTGTCAATTCCTCTGTATCCCCAGAGTGCCACACCATCGAGGTTTTCCTTTAAAATTGCATTGGAAGACACTTTTTTAACTGAAGGACTTACCAGCAACGTTGTGGCAGAAATACGAACGATGGGAGACTCACTCACATGGTTTGGAACAGGACAGGGTTTAGCTCTTCACGATGGTCACCGTATTTATGCCCACCAAATAACTGCAGAAATATTAGATGATGGTCAAATTACAAATTTGGTTCCGGAGGGCGGAATCCCTGCCATTGCTGTTATGGGCGATACCATGGCAGTAGCTTATTCAGGTGATGATGGTTCTATTCAGGTTGGCTATGGATTATCTCTTACATATTCTGCAGAAGACACATCTGGAATCACATGGACTTATCTCCAGCAGCCTGTAGATAATGAAGCAGATACTATAAAACCTTTCGGTGAAGGCTATTTTCGACAGTTACCAGTTACAGTTCCCCAAGCCAATGTAACATATGATGCGTATTTATCCGGCGAATTTTTGTGGACAGCAAGCTGGGCGGGCGGACTGCGAAGATATCATCTAACCAAAAAAGTTTGGGCAAATGTCCGTCTGCCAATGGATGCTCAGGATTCATTCTCCCTATGTGCAGGATTCGAAGAAACCTCCTCCGATGGAAGGCCAATTCTACCGGATTATTATTTGAATCCACGCGACCCAGGCGATGGTGGGAATCATAATCACAAAGCATTTTCCGTTATTGTTTTTGGAGATAATATATGGGTGGGGACAGCGAATGGAATCAATAAAGGTATCCTAATCAAAGAAATTGTTGAAACTCAACCTAATGTTTTTGAAATATTGGACTGTATTGAATGGGAACATTATTCTTTCCCAGATGATGGGTTATCCGGGAATTTTGTCGTGGGGCTCGCTAAACAATTCTGGAATGATCAGATCACAGTATGGGCTGCAACAATGCATGCAGATTCTCCAGGCGAAATGAGAGGCTTGAGCTATACCCGGGATAATGGCTTATCTTGGTCAACTGCTCTTTTGGGAGAACGAGTGTACAATGTATTTGCAAAAGATTCCCTTGTCTTAGCAGCCACAGCAACCGGACTTTGGAAAAGCCTGGACGGCGAAAATTGGGCAAAGTTTCAGGCGGTTACGGATACAACTTTTATGGCACAAAACCAGATATTAACAGATATCGTTTATACGGTAGCCTTGGAAAACAGAGACACTACTCTCAATTTATGGATCGGCACGCCGGATGGAGTTGCTTTATCCTCTGATATGCACGGCTCAAGTTGGTCTATTTATCAAACTGAATATGATACAACTGAAGTGTATGCATACCCCAATCCCTTTTCCCCATTTAGCCATAATCAACTAGGGAATAATGGTTATATTCGGTTTCACACCGGTAAGGTATTTAACACAATTATTGAATTGAATATATTCAATTTTGGGATGGAAAAAGTATATTCGGAAACTTTCGATTTAAATACATATAGAGGTGCAATCAAATGGAATGGTAGAGACTCCAACGGAATTCATGTAGCGAATGGAGTCTATTTCGCAAGAATAAGTTATGCTAGTTCTTCCTCCCGTTCTCCATCGGATTATTGGACCAAATTTATAATGGTGAAATAATGAAGAAAATTGTTTCATTTCTATTCATTATTTCTATAGTGTTTGCACAAGATTGGGCTGGGCAGTCAGGTGGATTTTTAAGAATGGGTATCACAGCCCGTTCCATGGCTATGGGAGGTGGTTTCACTGCAGAATTAGACCGAAGCTTTGCTGCATTCCATAATCCTGCTTGGACTTCTTTTTTGGTGAAACGTCACTTGGGTAGTTCTTATTCCAATTTATCCTTGGATCGTCGATTAGCGGCTACAAGTTTTGCTACTTCTTTGCCTCCAACTGCAGGTGTAGGAGTGGCATGGGTCAATTCAGGCGTGACAAATATCCAAGGAAGGTACAGTACTGGGATGAAATCATCTCAGATGCAAACAGGTGAAAATGCTATCATGATCACTTTTGCGCAAAGAATTCTCCCCTGGATTTCATTTGGCGCGAATTTCAAGATCCTTCGACATGATCTTCCCATTACGGAATCAGACCAATTAACCGGTTCTGGTATTGGTTTTGATATTGGGGTTTTAATCAAAACAGGGCAATTTAATACCTTGGGTATCATGGTTCAGGATATCAGTTCCAATTACCAGTGGGACACGGGAGACGTCTATGCCGAGGGCAGATTATACAAAGATGAATTTCCCACAATTTACAGGATCGGATCCCGAACAAATATTAATGGACTGATCGTAGTAGGCGATATTGGGTTGATTACAAATCATGATACGTTTGCTAGAATACTCCCTCGCTTGGGCGTTGAATATGGATTTTTGGACCAATACTATTTCCGCGGAGGCTATGGAAACGGACGGACTGCGTTTGGGATAGGGTACGAATATGGTTTGTTTAAAGCTCACGATTCTCATATAGATTATGCATTTTCCATGGATTGGACCGCCCAAACAGCCCATACAATTTCTTATGCATTCAGTTTTTAAATTATTTCTGATACTGCTCTTCCCATTATATGGATTGGGAACACAATTTTTGATTCTGCCGACCGATGCGGAAGAATTAAGCATCGGAAGTCACCCAACCATGAGTGGCATATCATCCATTAACCCAGCCCTTTTTTCTGCATCGCTAAATCACCCTGGTCTTTCAATAAGCCGTGGTATTTGGCTTGGAGATGTTACTTTGACTCACTTAGGATACACTCAGCCAGCAAAAGGGAAAATATTCCACTTTAATACGAGATATTCCGGATTATCTGATTTGGAATTCAGGGATGCTGTGCCACTTGATGATGCACTATCAACTTTCTCGTCCTATGGTGTTTCCATGAATAGCGGGTTTTCTGTCCAGCGTGAAAAACAGAAATTTGGTATTTCTATTTCTTACATTTTTATGGGACTCTATACGGAAACATCTTCAGGATTCGGATTAAATTTGGGATACGCTAGGGATATTATTAAAGGAATGAAATTGGGTATATCCATTCAGAATTTGGGGATAATGTCAAAGCTTTCCAAAGATGCGCCTTCCCTTCCTACTCGGATGATTGGCGGAGTTTCTAGGCAAATCATATTCAATGATTATCGGAATACCATCTATTGTTCCGGAGAATGGAACCAATCAGCTTCCACAGGAAAGTTCTATTTTGGAAATAATTTTCGTTGGGATCGGCTCAGCCTCATGGGTGGATTTTCCGCATCTGAAAGTGTTGTTGAATCTTCGGCCGGTTTCGGTCTCAATCTGGGGCAATACGAAATCACCTATGGCATCCAATTTGGTTCGCAAAACTTGGGTACCCCCCAAATATTAACTTTTCAATTCCGACTTCCATGAAGAAAAAGAATTCCCGCTTTTCTGTCAATTACATTCTGATTGGTATTATTGTTGTCTTATTGGTCTTCCTGAAGAGAATGGATGATCGTTTATCAGAATTGGAGAAACGGGAAACAGTAGTAGAAAAGGTTGAATTAAAAAAAGAAAAAAAAGCCCCTAAACCAACTCCAGTAGTATCTCCACCCACCTTGAAAGGCACAATTGGGATTATCATTGATGATTTTGGATATCGGAATGATGATGTCTCCGATGGATTTCTAAATTTGGATGTACCCTTAACATATGCGGTCATTCCCGGACACGAATACAGCAAATCCTTTGGAGAAAAAGCTGTTGGCAGGGGATTTGAAGTTATTGTTCATATGCCCTTTGAAAACCTTGCGAATAAAGGCGGTGAAGAAAGTTTTGTGTTATCCACATCAATGGATAGCAAAACTATTCAAGAGCGAGTGCAGGCTGCTTTTGATCAAATTCCATCCGCCATTGGGATGAATAATCACCAAGGGTCAAAAGCATCGGCAGATCAGCATGTTATGTCCAACGTAGCGAGAGTGTTGAAGAAAAGGAATTTATTTTTTGTGGATAGTCGGACAACAACGGAAACTGTAGCGGAATCAACTATGGAAGTGTATAAAGTTCCCACAACCAGGCGGAATATTTTTTTAGATAATGAAGATGATGAAGGAAAGATTCATGCGCAACTTATTAAACTGGTAGAAAAATCAGGAGAGTGGGGTGCGGCTGTTGGCATTGGTCACGTTAAACCAAAAACTTTGAAAATATTAAAGAAACATATTCCTGAATTACAGAAAAAAGGATACAAATTCGAGTTTGTCTCGAAAATGCTTCATTAAAATAAATGCCCATCCTTTGCAGAGTTACCCGTGGTGATTTGACGGAAAGCATCCACGTTGTTTTTGCGGTTGCTGTTGATGAGACTGGAACTGTATTTTACTCTACCGGTGACCCTTACTATCTCACTTGCATCCGGTCTTCTTTAAAACCTTTCCAGGCAGCAGCAGCTGTAAAAGCTGGTGCTGTTGATGCTGCCGGGTTTTCTGATGATGAACTAGCCATGATGTGTGCTTCACATAGCGGAGAAGATATTCATGTGAAAACTGTTCAATCTATGTTAAATAAGCTTAGCCTCTCCACTACCGATCTTGAATGTGGTGCTCATTTTCCATCTGACAAAATCACACGTCACAATATGATAAAAGAAGGAAAATTGCCAGAATCAATTCATAATAATTGTAGCGGAAAACATGCAGGCATGCTGGCATTGGCCAAACATTTAGAGCAGGGTATTAAGGGATATATTCAGAAAGAACATGCAGTACAAAAAGAAATATTCAATCTGGTGCACGAATTAACAGGATTGAAGAATATTCCGACAGAAACAGATGGTTGTTCTGCCCCAACTCCATTTATGACTTTAGAAACAATTGCACGGCTTTTCCAGAAACTGGCGGCTAGTAATGATCAGGAAATAAGCCGAGTTTTTGATGCGATGTGTGCAAATCCCATTTTAGTAGGTGGAACGAATCGTTTTGATTCTTTATTTATTGAAGCACTTGCGGGGCGCGGCATTACAAAAATAGGTGGTGAATCTGTTCGGGGCATCTCAATAAAAAAACCAAATGGTGGCAGCGTGGGAATTGCCTTAAAAGTATTGGATGGAAACTTTCGAGCCATGCCCACTGCAACCATGAGATTATTGGAACATTTAGAACTATTAAATCCTGTAGAACTTGAAAAATTAGATAAATTCAGAATGAAAATATTAAGAAATCACAACCAACTTGAAATTGGCCGGATTGAGGCCGTTGTAGAAAACTAGATGAGATTATTAATTATTTATTTATTCGGCATAACCCTACATGCATCCACAGCCCGGATTATGACGTATAACTTGCTGAACTTTGAAGATGAGAATGATCGGGAAGCTAATTTTATTTCTATATTGGATTTTGTAGAACCGGATCTGATTATTGTTGAAGAGGTTGTGGGTCAAACCGGGTTCAACCATTTTAAGTCTGACGTGCTTGATATTTACGAACCTGGAGAATGGGCAAGTGCACCCTTTACCAATCAAAGTGCACAGCAGGATATTGCTCTATATTATAAACATGAACATTTTTCTTATACAAGTACATCCACAATTAATACTGCTTCTTCATCGGGGTTAAGAGATGTAGTAGAATTTGTCATGGTTCATGAATCGTCTGGTATTGAGTTCAATATTTATGGTGTCCATCTAAAGGCAAGTTCTGGAGAAGAAAATGCCCAACAAAGATTAGCTGAAACAACCATATTGAGAGATTACTTAAATACATTGCCTGCAGGTAGTGAATTTATTGTAGCTGGTGATTTTAATATTTATTCTAATAGTTCTTCTTCCGAGCCGGCATTTGATATGCTCACCGGGGATTCCAGTGATAATGATGGTCGATTATTTGATCCTGTGGATCGAGTTGGCCCCTGGCACAATAATAGTTCCTATTCTGACGTCCATACCCAATCGACCAGAACCTCCAACTTTGGCGGAGGCGCAACAGGAGGCCTGGATGACCGCTTTGACTGGCTTTTTGTATCTGGAGCTATCCTGGATAATTCATCTGATATGCAGTATGTAGAAGATACTTATTGGGCCGTAGGGAATGACGGCAACCATTTCAATGATGCCATTAATAATGGTAATAATACATCTGTCAATAATACCATTGCAAATGCACTTCATGATGCTTCCGATCATTTACCGGTATATATGGATGTATGGTTTGATGACCTGGTTTATAATAATGCAGGAATCGTGATAACAGAGGTTATGCCAAATCCTGCCGCTGTTTCAGATTCCTATGGTGAGTGGTTTGAAATCCACAATACAACAGATTCCACCATTGATATTCATGGTTGGATGATCAAGGATAGTGGGACTGACAATCACACTTTTTCGAATGTTAATATGTCTATTCCAGTGATGTCAGGTGATTATTATGTTTTAGTCCGGAACGCTGATTCTACAATAAATGGTGGTTTAGTGGCTGATTATGAATACAGTGGATTTTTACTTTCAAACAGCGAAGACGAAATCATTTTATTAGATGATACCGGCGCAATTGTGGATGAGATTCATTATAACAACTCTTGGGATTTTGGAAGTGGAGAATCCATGGAGATTCATGATTTGAACATTGATAATAGTTTGAGCGAGAATTGGTTTGAAGCTACACTACCTTATGGAAACGGTGACCTTGGTACACCAGGGGCCTTCTACGATGGAACTGCTTCTATTAATGATGATAAAGCAATTTTAAAATATTTCCAATTGGCTCCACCTTACCCCAATCCCTTTAATCCAATTACTACTATAAATATCCGATTAGAAATGACACATAAAACGTCTCTACAAATATTTGACATGAATGGTCGAGTTTTGGAAACATTAATGAATAATGAATTATTGCATCCGGGACAATATAAATTTCAATGGAATGCAAACCAACATGCCAGTGGCGTTTATTTTATTCAACTCACTAATGGAATATCATCCCAAATCCAAAAAGCCGTACTCATCAAATAAATGCGTCTTTTATTCAATCTTATTTTTTTCTTTAGCTTATTGATCGGACAAGAAAGAATGCAATATAAAGTTCAAACTGCAGAAGATGAATATGATAAATACACATCAGTGGGAAACCTGGGATTGACAATCACTAATTATGGCATTCTTGGAAATGGATGGAACCGAATGGAAGATGGCAGCATCCATCCATCCTGCCAATATAAGCAGCATACTGAAATCGCCCGGGAACAGATTGAACATTTCTCCTATTGTGGACTCTGGGTCGGCGGTATTGTAAATGGGCAGCGAAGGGTGTCAACAGCTATCGTGGATGGTGTATTTGATGCTGGAGATGAGGGATTTGAATTGTTTGCAAATTCTCCCATTACCATTCAATCTTCTATCTCATCCACTACGCAGGATTCCATGGCAAAATATTACTCACCATACGCTGTATCACACCAAGATATGATTACCGATTTTAAAGATTATGGTGATTCTCCCGGGGATAATTTTGGAATTCAAGGGCACTCACCTTTAGGACTGGATATACATATGGAATCTTATGCTTGGAATTACTCTTATGCTGATGCATTTGTCATCCTGAAATATACTTTCACTAATGCAACTGAAGATACCATTCAAGATATTTATGCAGGGCTCTGGGCTGATGCTTCTCTGGCAAATTTTAATTATACAGATTATTATACTCCCGGAGGCGGTTTTACCTGGAGCGATAATTTAGACGGCTTCGATGAATCTGAAGATGGAGCAGGATTTAAAAGAGCCATTGGATATCAGTATGATGCCAATGGGGATGACGGTTGGACAGAATCTTATCTAGGCCTTTCTGCCTTGGGAAGCAATGTGCCCTACAATTATTTAAATACAAATTATTTTCAATGGGTTTGGACAAATTCAAACAATAGTGATTATCCTGCTTACAGTATGCCACTGACAGATGAAGAACGATATGATAAAATGTCTTCATCCGTTCCCAAAGGCTCAGGCCCTGATTATACATCTGAAGGGTACCCTGGATCTGAAAACAGCTGGCTCTTTTTAGTTTCAGCTGGCCCTGTCGGTTCGCACCATAATGCGGACACCACATCCTGGAC
>CAZYLQ010000049.1:0-12544 GCA_964648395.1 uncultured bacterium
CCCAATCCTTCCCAGGAGGGTTTTGTTTAAGATGAGCACAGCGGTCGATATAAACACGGCTGGGATTGGTCTTGCGACCTGGGAACATGTCTTCAAGTTTATCTACGGTCTCAAAAGCGGCGATGGCTAGATTCCATTCTTGTTTTTTATACAATTCCAACGCGTCATGAAACTGGGGTAACAGTTCCTTATACAGGTCTGGTTCCTGGCCTTTTTCAGCGATCAACTCATAGGTCTGAACCGGTACAGATCTCCCGATAACAATGACCTTGTCCAATTCCCTGACCGTCATCCGGTCTTTAACAACATTATAAGTATCTTCTGAGATATGAATATATACGCCATACTGTTTTGCCGATGATTCCAACCGGGCCGCTATATTTACAGTATCGCCCATCATGGTATAGTTCATGCGATGCGTGGAGCCCATGTTTCCAGTAACCATGGTTCCCGTATGGATCCCGATCCTGTTTTGAAGGGTGCGGACTTCTTCAGGCCAGCGGTCTCCTTCCTCTTCCCATTTCTGTCTCAAGGGGTGGAGCTGTGCCTGCATTTTAAGAGCTGTGGCACAAGCCCAGTACTGATGATCTTTTACAGGCATGGGGGCTCCAAAAAAAGCCACAATGGCATCGCCGATATACTTATCGAGAGTGCCCTGATTTTCCAGCAGGATTGTGGTCATGTCTGATAAATAACTGTTCAATAGTTCCACCAGATTTGTGGCAGACATTTTTTCTGAAAAAACTGAAAAACTCTGTATATCTGTGAAAAAGGCCGTATGGATTGCTTCAACACCACCAAGCTGGGGTTCGGTTTTCTCATCAATCATTTGCTCAATAAGCTTTGGAGAAATATAGGTTCCAAAGGTGTTTTTCAAAAACCGTTTATCCTTATCCAAAATAAGAAATGTGTATGAAAAAACACCCAGTTGCGCCAAGACCATTGATAATGTTGGGCGAATAACTTCCCACATGAACCGCTGGTCCAAAAATTGACTGTAGCTGAATAATTGCCATCCCATGGCACCTAAACCTAAAATCAAAAATCCCCAGAATGGTTTTTTCGGGACGGCACTTAGAGTACCAATCAATACGGCAAGGAGTAAAATAGATAGAAAATTTTGTCTGTTGGATGTGCGTTTTACAAATTCATTCTGAAGAATACTATGAATCACATTTGCATGTATTTCCACCCCGGCAAAAGTTTCCTGAACTGGCGTATTTCTTAGATCCATTAAACCCGGCAGGGACGATCCTACCAAAGCAACTTTACCATCCCAATAACTTGGGTCTAGCATTTCCGGATCAAAACAATACATATAGGGGATATAATAGAATGTTTTAAACATGCCATAATAATTCACATACATCCGGCCCTGTTCATCAATTGGAATTTCTCTAACTGTCGTTCCAGTGGTATCACGGAGGTGTAATAAATGATTGTCAAAATCATAAAGAAATCCATTAGCAGGGATACCCAGTATATCCATTACAGCGGAAATGATTAATGTAGGAAAAACTTCTCCAGAGCCCTTAAAATGAATTGCGGTGGGTGCACGGCGGATCATGCCATCTTCATCCTGGGGAAAATTTGCAGCCCCGGCACCATGGGCAGATGTTAATAGATTAAAATAAGTATTTCCCAGCCGTTCAGCTGTGGGAAGTTTTTCAGCAATTTCCGGGGAAATATCCAGCACATGATTTTTAGCATCATAGGCTTCAGGGAGTTGATCCATGGCATAGAGAAAATTAATACTGTCAGAATTTTCAAACACCAGAGCATGGTGCGTTACTGTGCTTTTGGATGTGCTCCGGACAAACTGAGTCGGATCATTGTTGGCAAGATACTGGTTTGCTACTTGTTGAAGTTCCGGCGATGGTTCTATCTGATTTGACGCCAAGGCATCCACTAAATAATAATTACCTGCACCTTTCTCATCAAAAATAATATCGAAAATGAGCGCTTTGGGATTACCCGAAGAAACCACATTCGTTAATTGGCCATGATAGGCATGGGGCCATTCGTGATAATTCCCCAAAGACTCCACCGAGTTTTGCTCAATATCGATTATGACCACATCATCAATGGATGCTTCTTCGCTGAAGGAAGCTCGGGATTTCATCCGAGTATCGTATGACTTGTATTCGTAGCCATCCATAAGATCTGTGAGAACAAAACCAGAGACTCGGGTGGCAAAATGAACAAATATGGATGCCCCTATGCCCATCACCAGTCCCATTAAAATACGTTTTTGTCTATCTGTCATTTATAACGGCGTTTATTAATTCACTGCCTGCTAAAATAGGCTAATTCCCAGCCTCTAGTTCCTGATTCCATTTCACAAATTCATCTTCAGCATCTTTGGCTTTGTCAAATTCAAACATATGATATTTCCCATCGGAACGTATATTAATCTGCATACCTTCTGCTAATGTAACCCATTCTTCTAGCGTAACCTCAAATGGTCCAGATACTTGTGTGGGTGCTTTAATTTCAGTCACTGGACCTAATGTGAATTTGGGCGCTCCTCCCGAACCGCTTTGGCCAAGTCCTTTTCTTTTTTCTTTTCGTTCTTCGATATAATTCTTGGCCTGGTTCACATCCACCTTTCCATCATAAACCTTTACAGAACTTTCATCATCACCAGCCTTTGCCCTATATTTTGTTCCCCGGATGGCTGCCACCGCCGTGGGCGTTCGGATTGCTATATTTTTTTTCTCCCCAAAGGCAGCTTTTGCGGAAACCCAAACATTCCCTTTTTTCAGATTGGCATTGAAATTTTTTACCATAGGTTTTACATCCGCATCGTTCAACTCCAACTCAGAGTTCTCCCCGATACGAACCTTGCCGCCGCCAGTGAGTGTAATTTCACAACGGGATTTTGGTTGGGTTCTGATTATATTGCCCTGGAAGACAGGCTGGTTAGGTTTAGCCTTGCTCCAGCGATTATCTTGACTTACTTCTACTTTGCCAAGAGGAAGTGTAATCTTTCCAAAAGGCTGTTGAGCGGATAGGTTTATTATAAGTGGAATTAATAATATGATGCGAGTAAACACAATTAAATCCTTTTTTATATTCAACTGATGTTAATAAATGTTTATTAAAAAACCTATTTTTCTACCTAACGGAAGCGATTCTATTAACTCTCTGCAGATTTGTTATACATTGGGTGTGGAATCGATTTAAATCATAAAAATAAAACGGTAATTTCTGGTCCCATTTATGAACAAAAAAGCAGTTATTCTTCTTTCCGGTGGATTGGATTCCACCACCTGTCTTGCTATGGCAAAAACCCAGAATTTTGAATTATTCGCTCTTACTGTAAATTATGGTCAACGCCACATCTTTGAATTGGAGTCAGCAAAAATAGTGGCTCAAGCAATTGGTGTAAATAAACATTCTATTGTAAACATTGATCTATCACAATTTGGCGGCTCTGCACTCACGGATGATATTGATGTCCCCAAAGATCGGAATGAAACAGACATGACAGATATTCCTGTAACATATGTTCCCGCTCGAAATACCGTCATCCTATCCATGGCATTAGCCTGGGCAGAAACGTTGGGTGCTATGGATATTTTTATTGGTGTAAATGCGCTGGATTATTCCGGCTATCCCGATTGTCGGCCAGAGTTTATTGAATCATTTGAGCGGACAGCTAACCTTGCCACCAAAGCTGGCGTAAATGGAAATCGATTTAAAATTCATACACCGTTGATTGATCTCGCTAAAGCAGAAATTGTGAAAAAAGGAACTGAATTGGGTGTGGATTATGGCATGACAACAAGTTGCTATGATCCGCATGAAAACGGAAATCCCTGTGGCCATTGTGATGCCTGTATTTTGCGCTTGAAAGGTTTCATGGAAGCAGGGTTAGAAGATCCTTTGAATTATAAGTAAGGGATTAATTATGTATTCTATAAAAGAAATTTATTTCACTCAACAAGGTGAAGGTTTTTATACGGGAAGAAATGCTGTCTTTCTGAGATTCTCAGGTTGTAACCTTTGGACAGGATTAGAAAAAGATCGGGAAGGTGCCATTTGCGATTGGTGTGATACAGATTTTGTAGGAACGAATGGACCCAACGGCGGAAAATATTCTTCAAAGCAAGTGGCGGAAATAATTCAAGGCCTATGGCCTGATAATAAAAAAGGGAAACCATTCTTAGTTTGCACCGGCGGAGAACCCCTTTTACAAATGGATGATGAATTTATTTCAACCGTTCATGATGCTGGATTTGAGATCGCTATTGAAACAAATGGGACAAAAATACCTCCAACCGGAATTGATTGGATCTGCGTGAGTCCTAAAGCTAAGGCGGATTTTTTCTTGAAAAGTGGTCATGAATTAAAAATTATATTTCCCCAATGCGGTATGAATCCACGACAGCATGAAGGATTGGATTTTGATCATTTTTTCATTCAGCCAATGGATGGCCCCAATCAGGCAGAAAACATAAAACTCTCGGAAGGTTTTGTAATGAAGCACCCCCAGTGGAAATTGAGCTTGCAGACACATAAAATTTTGGGAATTCCTTAACAACCCTGCCACATGCAGTTTAATCAAATGTGGTAGTATAATTAAAAGTCATCTTTCGCTAAACTCAAGATGACCTGTAAATTTTACCATGAACGTATATAAAACATTTTCAATTGAAGCGGCTCGATCGCTACCAAATCTTCCAGATGGACATCCTTGTAAAAATGTACATGGACATTCATTCAAGATTACAATTACAGTTTGCGGTAATGTGGATGAACACACAGGTTTTGTCCTGGATTTCAGCAATATTGATGCTGCATTCAAACCAATCCATGATCAAATTGATCATACATATTTAAACAAAATTGATGGATTAGATAATCCATCCAGCGAAAATTTATGCAAGTGGATTTGGGCGGAACTCATTCCATCCCTGCCCGGTTTATCTCAAATTGAGATTAAGGAAACCGATTCCACCGGGTGTATTTATAAAGGAGAGTAGCATGGCAAAAGCCGAAGGACATTCATTTGAATTTGTTGATGAAAGTCACATAAATCCCGAATTTATCGAAGTGTTTGATTTCGACAGTCCAGATCAATATATTAAAACAGAAACAGATGAATTCAGTGCTGTTTGTCCTTTTAGCGGTCTCCCGGACGTCGCCTATGTAAAAATTGAATATTATCCAACAGGCGGAAAATGTATGGAACTAAAATCTCTGAAATATTATTTTGTCAGTTTCCGTAATGTGGGCATCTATCAGGAAGCAGCCACTAAACGAATCTATAATGATCTTAAAACTGCTCTAGCCACAGACAAACTTTCTGTTACTACTATTTACAATATTCGTGGAGGATTTGAGACCACTTGCGTGGAAGGGTCCCTGGATTAAACAACGATGGCCTGGATTGATACAATTAATGAAAGGGATGCGGATGGATCGTTAAAAGATCAATATGCAAAACTGAAAGATTCCCGGGGCGGTGTCGATAATATCCTGAAAATTCACAGCCTGAACCCGGAATCACTGGATGCCCATGTTCGACTGTATAAAACCATAATGTACGGGAAATCACCTATTTCCCGTGTGGACCGGGAGATGATTGCTGTTTTGGTGTCATCCATCAATCAATGCCATTACTGAATCACCCATCATGGAGAAGGTCTTCTTAAACTCACAAAAGATGAATCGCTTGTTCATCAAATAAAATCCGACTATAAGATCGCAAATATTTCTTCTGCACAAATGGCCATGCTGGACTATGCATCGAAACTTACCAAAAGTCCCACAGATATGATCTGGAAAGATGTAGAGCGCCTCCGGGATGTTGGCTATACTGATCTCGGCATATTAGACATTAACCAAATCGTTTCTTATTTCGCCTATGTAAATCGCATTGCTGATGGGCTAGGTGTGGAATTGGAAGATTTCTGGAAAAAGAATGCTTGAGTTGATTGTGCTAAAACTATTGCTAATTTAATCGTTAATTGGTGTGGAGAAACTATTGGGTAATCGTTTCGGCTGCCAGAATATGGTAGATCCTATCCAACGTGTTTTAATGAAGCATCCAAAGGATGCTTATCAAAATCAGACCAAGGTAAACGAGCAATCACCCCAACTCCATTATTTTGGAATTCCTGAATATGAAAAGGCACTTTCTGATTATGATAAGCTGGTTGATTTTCTAGAATCATCTGGTGTTGAAATTCATTTTCTACCAGCTAATAATAGCACTACCGTTGATTCAGTTTACACCCACGATCCGTGTGTCGTTTCTAATGGTGGTGTAATCCTGTGTATCATGGGAAAAGACGCACGGGTGCCAGAATCAAAAGCCATAGAAGGCTACTTTGAATCTATTGACGTTCCCATTCTTGGACGCATTGAGTCTCCAGGAACTTTAGAAGGTGGGGATGTAGTATGGATTGATGATAAAACTGTGGCAGTTGGTGAAGGATATAGATCCAATGCTGAAGGGATTCGTCAATTTAAAAATTTGCTCGGAAATCATGTAGATGAAGTCATATCTGTCCCACTTCCCCACTGGACCGGACCAGGAGATTGTCTGCATCTTATGAGCAATATTTCCCCCATCGATCATGATTTATACTTAGTGTATTCTCGTTTGCTTCCGGTTCCATTCAGGCAATATCTTCTCGACCGCCAAATTAAATTAATAGAAGTCCCAGATGAAGAATATGATTCCATGGGATGCAATGTATTGGCAGTGGCGCCACGCAAAGTGATCATGATTGAAGGCAATCCAATTACACAAAAACGTTTGGAAAATGAAGGCGTAGATATCCATACTTATGATGGAACAGAAATTTCAATCAAAGGTGCAGGTGGACCCACTTGTTTAACACGGCCATTTTTTCGATCGAATCAATGAGTTACGAAAACCAGTTCACAGCCAATACGCAACTTAAGTTATCTCCCTTTTTTGAGCGTACGTCGAAGTTGAACGAATCTCAGGAATGGCGCCGTTGGTCCGGATATCTCTCTGCCACCAACTATGAGCTTCACCACGATAACGAATATTTTGCCATTCGTACCAAGGCTGCTCTATTAGATATAACACCACTAAAAAAATATATCATTGAAGGTGCTGATGCGCAAATATTTCTCGATAGATCGGTGACGCGTAATATTGGAATTTGCAAAGTAGGTCAGGTAATGTATACCCCCTGGTGCGATGAATTTGGAAAAGTGATCGATGATGGCACCATTCAACGATTATCCAAAAATAAATTTCGCATTACCAGTGCCGAACCAAATTTTGATTGGCTCAAACATAACGCAACAGGAATGGATGTCACTATTACAGATGATTCATTCACAACGGCAGCATTAGCACTTCAGGGACCCAACTCCCGAGCCATTCTAAATGCCGTTTCTTCCGATTCTTTGAATAGTCTCAAATTCTTTTGGATGATGGATACTACATTTGGCGATATCCCTGTATCTATTTCCCGCACAGGATATACAGGCGATCTTGGCTATGAAATTTGGATGGATCCTAAAGATGCTTTACCGGTCTGGGATCTACTTTTGGAGAAAGGGAAATCATTCGGTATCACACCCACCGGTCTCCACGCTTTGGACATTTCCCGCATCGAAGCGGGACTCATTCTATTGGATGTTGATTATGTATCATCTCGGCATGCTATTATCGAATCCCGGAAATCATCTCCCTACGAATTGGGTTTGGGGTGGGCTGTGAAAATGAAGAAAAAAGATTTTATTGGAAAGCAAGCTTTAGAAGCGGAAGTCGCTAAAGGCCCTGAATGGGACTTTGTAGGGATTGAAATACAATGGCATGAATTGGAGAAACATTTTCGAAAGGCTGGTCTAGCGCCAGGACTCCCCAGTACTGCCTGGCGAACGAGTACTCCCTTATATAAAGGGAGCGAACAAGTAGGCTACGCCACCAGCGGAACATGGTCACCAATTTTGAAACGATATATCGCCCTGGCCCATATTAAAACAGAATATGCTGATGAAGGATCAGAACTCATGTTTGAATTAAAAGTGGAACATTACCGGAAACTCACACAAGCCAAAGTAGTAAAAACACCCTTCTTTGATCCGGAAAGGAAACGCTCATGCCCGGCATAAAAAAATATGATGCTATCATCATTGGTGGTGGACATAATGGATTAACGGCAGCAGCTTATTTAAGCCGGGCCGGAAAAAAAGTATTGGTCTTAGAACGGCGGTATATACTGGGTGGAGCAGCTGTAACGGAAGAAGTTTTTCCAGGATTCAAATTTTCTGTTTGCTCCTATGTAGTGAGTTTAATGAAACCAAACGTGATGCGGGAACTGATGCTGCCCAAGTTCGGATTGGAACTGCTTCCATTAGAAAGCACATTCACGCCGTTGGATAATGATTACCTGCTTCGTACTGCAGATGCGGACCAGACTTATCGTGAAATAGCGCGTCATTCTACAAAAGATGCCGAAACATATATGCGTTTCGGACCTGCCATGGGTCAAATAGGTATGGCGGTTCGTCCTATTTTGGAAACAATTGCACCCAATGTCATTCGTCCATCCCTTTCAGACCTTGGCGCCACCAAAAAACTATTGAATCATTTTAAGACATTAAGCAGTGAACAATTTGAATATTTGACCAAACTCATGACCATGAGTTCAGCAGACTTTTTAGATGAATGGTTTGAATTTGAACCTTTAAAAGCATCCATGTCCGCCAGTGGTATTATTGGCACTTTCATGGGTCCACGTTCCCCTGGTTCTGCTTATGTAATGCTCCACCACTACATGGGCGATATTGATGGGGCATTCCGTGCATGGGGATTTCAGCGGGGTGGTACAGGTGCCGTGAGTATGGCCATCGCCCGATCCGCAGAACATTTTGGTGCTGATATTATGACAGAAGCGCCAGTTGAAAAGGTCATCGTCAAAAATGGACGAGCAGTGGGTGTTGCCTTAGAAAATGGTGATGAATACAATTCGGATATTGTTATTTCTGGACTTGATCCAAAACTCTCCTTTTTGAAAATGGTGGATGAAAGTGACCTTCCTTCTGATTTTGTAACAGATATTAAAAACTTCCGTATTCGCGGCTCTTCAGGAAAAGTGAATCTTGCACTGGATGGATTGCCAAATTTTACCTGTCTCCCTGGCCAAGGGCATCATCTCCGTGGAGCCATTTCGATCAGCCCAAGTTATGACCATTTAGAAAAAGCCTACGATGATGCCAAGTATGGTAATTTCTCTCAAGAGCCTTACATGGATATTATTCTTCCGTCTGTCCTTGATCCGGATATGGCACCTCCGGGGAAACATGTTATGTCCTGTTTTGTCCAGTATGCCCCGTACAATATTAATGGCGGGTGGAATGACCAGAAACGTGAGGCCTTTGGTGATGCTGTAGTAAACACTATCGCCAGATTTGCACCCAATATCAGGGATATCATTTTGCATCGGCAGGTGCTTACGCCAGCAGACTTAGAATCCACATTCGGACTTACAGAAGGAAACATCTTTCATGGTGAATTAACGCTTCAGCAATTGTTCGCCATGCGCCCAGCCGTGAAATGGGCAGACTATACAACGCCTATCAAAAATTATTATCAATGCGGATCGGGAACTCATCCCGGTGGTGGAATCACAGGTTCACCTGGTGAAATGGCAGCGAAAAAGATCTTGGGAGTATGGTAATGGAACGGTTCGATATTATTGTTATCGGCGGCGGTATAAACAGTTTGGTCACCGCATCCCTGCTTGGTAAAGCCGGGAAGAAGGTGGTTGTGATTGAAGCCAGAGATCAGATTGGAGGATTGGCATCCACTGATGAATTTTCACCGGGTTTTCGGTGCAATATAATCAACGATATGGTTAAATGGATTGATCCACGAGTTATGAAAGATTTAAATCTGGAAGCGAATGGATTAGCATTAATCCAACCTGAAGTAGTGCGGGTCGCCCTTAGTGAAAACGGTGAGCATATTTCTTTTAATCGCGATCCGAAACTGACCGCTGCGTCCATTGCAAATTTTTCACAAAAAGATGCAAAATCCTGGCAGGCATTCATAGAATACATTGAAAAACTTGCCCAATTCCTGGAAAGTCTTTACCAACTTACACCTCCGGAACTACCAAATATTGGGTTATCTGAAATATTGCCCATGCGCTTAATGCTGGGCCCTGTATTCAAACATGGGACTCGAGGATTGGTAGACCTCATGCGGGTGGCACCCATGATGATGCCGGAACTGGTGGATGAATGGTTCGAGAATGAATTAATCCGAAGTGCAATATCCATGGCAGGAATAAATCATTTGTCATTCGGCCCCTTTGCCGCAGGAACAGGGTATAACTTGTTGCATCAGCATGTTCATGGAAACGGTGTTTTCCATAATTCCCAATTTGTGAATGGTGGTACGGGGGAATTAGCAAAAGTGCTGGCATCAGTTGCTGAATCAAACAATGTTGGGATCCGTACAGGTTTAAAAGTAAAATCCATTGATGTGGAAAATGGGCGTTGCAGTGGTATCTTATTAACTGATGGAGAACTCATTCAAGCAGACCAGGTTGTGTCTGGACTTGATCCGAAAAATACATTTATGAATTTAGTAGGCACATCAAATCTGAATCCAAATTTTCATACTCAGTTAAATAATATTCGTTATCGGGGCAGTACAGCTCGAGTTCATTTTGCCCTTAATAAACTTCCCGAGATCAATGGCATATTGAAAGATCAAATGAAAACCGTATTTTCAATTGGACCATCCATCGAATACCAAGAACGGGCATCTGATGCAGTGAAATACGGCACCATTGCCGATAACCCAACCGTTGAGTTCACCATTCCATCCTTGATTAATCACGAATTTGCTCCAGATGGAAAACATGTTTTATCTGCAACAATTCAATACGCGCCTTATCATTTGAGAGATCAAGTATGGTCATCTGAACTGAATGAACAATTAAAAAATAATGTGGTTCGAGTTTTAGATAATTACATTCCTGATTTTTCATCGTTAATTGAAGCAACATCAGTTTTTTCACCTAAAGATTTAGAAGACGAATTCGGGCTAACGGAAGGGAATTTAAATCATGGTGAAATGACCTTGGATCAGTTCTTCTTCATGCGGCCAACCATGAGTACAGCTCAATATAAATCGCCCATTGGGAATCTATATCTTTGCGGGTCGGGAACCCATCCCGGTGGTGGGCTCCATGGAGCTAATGGGTTTAACGCAGCACAGGAGATTCTGAAAAGATGACCTTTAAGAAAACAGCCGAAACTCTTCCCAAAGGTGCCCACACGTTGGAGAGGGACTATTATGTGAACCCAAGCATTCTGCAAAGAGAGTATAATAATATCTTTTATAGGAACTGGATTTGCGCAGGCCGTTCATCGGAACTGACTGAAGTTGGCCAGTACAAGCTGATCAATATTGATACGGAAAGCGTTATTGTGCTACGGGAAAATAATGGAGATTTGAAAGCCTACTTTAATGTATGTCGGCATCGTGGAACTCGAATCTGCAAAAACGCGGCTGGTCAACTTTCAAAATCAATTCAATGCGGCTACCACGGTTGGACCTATGGATTGGATGGCAAACTGATCGGCGCACCCCATATGGATACTGTGGAAGGATTCAAAAAAGATGATTATCCGCTCCATTCGGTAGCTCTTGCAGAATGGGAAGGGTTCATCTTTATTAATATATCCGATAACCCGGAAAATTTTGAAACTGAGTTTGCGCCTTTGGTTGGCCGGTTTTCTAACTGGAACATATCTGAACTCGTGGTCCAGGAAACTAAGGAATATGTTGTAAAAGGAAATTGGAAATTGGTAATTCAGAACTATTGCGAATGCTACCATTGCCCTATTCTTCATCCAGATCTTGCGGCTATCCATAATTATATGGGAGGGCAAAACGATCTCCATGAAGGACCATTCCTGGGTGGGTTTATGGAATTCAATAAAGATAAGGATAGTATCACTGCCAGTGGAGAATTGTGCTGCCCACCCTTAAAAAATGTGAAAGATGGTGATTTGAAGCGGGTTTATTATTATTCAATTTCCCCTAACATGCTATTGAGCCTGCACCCGGAATATGTTATGTACCATACGGTCTGGCCTGATGGTGTGGACAAATGCAAAGTTACTTGTTCATGGCTTTTTGAAAATGATGTAGTGAAATCGGGCAAACATCAAACTCAGGACGCCATTGATTTTTGGGATATGACCAATAAACAGGACTGGTATATTTCAGAATTATCACAATTGGGTATCCAATCAAAAAAATATTCCCCTGCACCTTATTCCGGGCAGGAAAGCCTGTTGGCTGCCTTTGATAAATATTATTTAAGTAACCTAAATTCATCCACTTGAAATAGTCAAGGTCAAATGATACTACTTGATAAATACATATTAATTCATTGAATATTTTTCCGTTTTTCTTTCGTATCCCATTACAAAAAATGTAATTTTCCCACCGCTTTTTAAGTAATAATCAATATTTTTTGATCCGGTAGCTCAGTTGGTAGAGCAGTGGCCTTTTAAGCCATTGGCCGTG
>CAZYLQ010000050.1:0-12328 GCA_964648395.1 uncultured bacterium
ACTTTTCTTTGGTTATTGACTGTCACGAATTCGTTTAACTTTATTGATAGTAGTGATGGACTGGCAGTAGGCTTGAGTGGAGTTTCAGCAGGATTCTTTCTTTTACTAGCATTTGTGACGGGCCAAATGTCTTTAATTTTCCTATGTACTGTAATTTTGGGAATTTGTATTGCCCTTTATTTTTTTAATTCACGACCAGCAAGTCTTTTTCTGGGTGATTCAGGTGCTCAATCTTTGGGGTTTTTATTAGCTTCAGTTGCAATTATTTATCAGCCGAAAATCGGGTCTCAGGCATCTTCCTGGTTTGTGCCAATCTTAATATTTGCAGTTCCTTTATTTGATATGATGCTTGTGGTATTTTCCCGAATAAAAAGGCATAAGAAGATTCATAAGGCATCACGTGATCATACCTACCATCGATTGGCACAACGGGGGATTCCCATCCATCATTCGGTTTTGATCATGCATGGTACATCACTCTTGTTAAGTATGATAGGATTTTTATGTTTAAATTTACCAGTCTTGTATGCAAATATTATTTTTGGTCTCATCATTTTGCTAGGGTTAGGTGCTTTCACAATATTAGATCAGAATTATCAATAACGAATAAATTATATTATTATGATTAGCTATTATCTCGATTTTGAACAACCTATTAAAGATTTGGATACCCAGATTCTTGAATTGGAATCATCTAAAGAGCCAAATCAAGTAAATATGAAGAAACTGAATAAGTTGAAGGCAAAACGAATCGTCGAAATAGAAAATATCTACTCGGGACTCTCACGATGGCAGCGTGTTCAATTGGCTCGCCATCCCAATAGACCTTATTCATTGGATTATATCAATTATTTCTCCTCGGATTTCATTGAACTCCACGGGGATCGACATTTTATGGATGACCCTGCAGTGGTGGCAGGGTTGGGCCATTTTGGAGATCAAAAAGTTGCATGGGTCGGACAACAAAAAGGAAGAAATACTAAAGAAAATCTTTATCGGAATTTTGGCATGATGCGCCCTGAAGGCTATCGAAAAGCACGACGCGTTATGAAACTTGCTGAAAAATTTGGACTCCCAGTAATCACATTTTTGGATACAATTGGTGCATATCCCGGTATTGGTGCTGAAGAAAGGGGACAGGGAGAAGCTATTGCAAGAAATCTGTTGGAAATGTCAGGGCTTCGTGTACCTATAATCAGTGTGGTCATAGGAGAAGGAGCCAGTGGCGGAGCATTAGGTATTGGGGTTTGCGACCGGATGCTCATGTTGGAAAACACATGGTATTCAGTGATTAGTCCAGAAGGATGTGCTTCCATTTTATTCCGAGATGCGAAAAGAGCTGAAGATGCTGCCGAAGCATTGAAACCTACACCAAATGATCTTGTGGAAATTGGAATCTGTAATCGGATTATTAATGAACCCAATGGAGGTGCCCATCGGGATTTTAATGCATCTGCCAACGAGTTAAAAATAGCACTCCAAGAAGAACTAAATGAATTAAGCAAAATCAATCCTGATGATTTTCTGGATAACCGAATTGACAAATATGATAAACTAGGTTATTTTCAAGAATCCATATGATTCGATACGATCATCCGATTAAAGTCTACTATAAAGATATCGATCAAATGGGAATCGTTTATTACTCCCGTTATTTTGACTTTTTTGAAGAGGCTAGAACAGAAATGTTATCTTCAATTGGTTTAGATTATAGTAATGTCGAAGAAAATGGAGCCATGCTACCCGTTATTGAGGCTCATTGTGAGTATAAAAAGGGTGCAACGTTTAGCCAGGATATAATTGTGAAGACATATATTCGTGAATTACCAAAAGTTAAAATAAAATTTGAATATAAAATTTGTCTGGCAGATTCAGATGAAATTCTTTTAACTGGGTATACGGTCCATGCTTGTACAAATTTAGAAGGTAAACCCGTTAAAATGCCAAAGTATATAAGTAAAATTCTTCAAGATAAATTGGATAACTTATGAAAAATATCTACTCAATATTAATAATTGGATTTGTAATCTTTGGGTGTGCCAAAGATGAGCCCTTTGCCTGGAATAAGGATGTGCCCTTTCAGGATATATTAGCTAAATCTTCCGGAAAATTGATCCTGATGGATTTTGAAACTGAATGGTGAAGTTGGTGTGATCGGCTGGATGTCGATACATATTCTGACAGTAAAGTCAAAGCATTCGCAAATAAATATTTGATCAGCATGAAAATTGATGCGGAAAAAGGTGAAGGGATTGACCTGGCTAAACAGTATGGTGTGCGTGGTTTTCCTACTATCATTTTTGCCAATGACAAAGGTGTAGAGGTTGACCGTATTATTGGTTATAGGCCTCCAGAATCCTTCTTGAAAGAGTTAAAAAGGATTTACTCTGGTAAAAATACGTTGCCAGATATGTTGGAAGATTTTCAACAAAATCCAACCAAGTTTAATACACTCTTTAAATTGGCCAAAAAATATGAATCTATGAATGATCCATCTTCTGCCAAACGAATGGTGAATGCTATCCTTGATGCTGGGACAGATTCCGCAGGAACTGCAGCTTTCTTTTCTATTTTGTATGATGCAAGAGAAACAAAAGATCCGATACCGCTGATTGCTTATGCGGACAAAAATCCCAACAGTGAGAATTCAACAGTTGCTTTGGGAGAAGCTATGTGGTTTGTCCGAAGAGCCGGAGAAAACTCTGATCTCGAAGCTGATCTTTATATTAGGATTGTCAAAGGTATGAAAGATCCCAATCCTAGCAGATTGAATGGATTTGCATGGCGCATGAGTGAACTAGAGAAGAATATGGATTTAGCCCTAGAAAAAATAATTTGGGCAATCGACCACGTAACTGACGAAGAACAAAAATACATGTTTATTGACACAAAAGCGGAATTACTTTGGAAAATGGGTATGGTAGATGATGCTATTTCAGAAATTGAAAAATGTGTCACCTATAAGCCTGAAGACACCTATTATAATGAACAGTTGGAAAAATTCAAAAAATCATTGAATAGTTAAACAAAATTCTAACCTTTTTATTTATTAATCAAATAAACCGCAGCAATACCAAAAGTTCCACCAATAAATGTGGTGAAAATGAGAGGCTCATTCAGGAAGAGCATAGCAAACCCCATAGATGCTAATGGGACAGTGAAAATATAAGCACTGGCTTTTTTTGCCCCCAATTCTACAGAAGCCTGAAAATAAATGGATGTACCAAATGCCATGGCGGCTACAGCCATACTCATCATATTTAACCAAAAGATCCAATCAAATCGAAAGACGCTCACCAATGGTTCATTCCATACAAGGAATAAGCTCAATATTGCTGAAATTCCGAAACACCAAAAACTATAGGGTAAAAAATGGATCACCTCCTTTGATCTTGCTGTTACGATCGTTACAGATACCCAAGACAAGGACGACATGATAAAATGGAAATTTCCTGATTGAAATAACTGTACAAAATTTACATCCCATATTTTGATGATAAATGCTCCACCAATAAAGCCAAGGATAAGTCCAACAATGTCTTTTATTAATAAATAACCACCAAAGAAAAGTGCTGAAAAAAGAGCTGTAAGAATTGGATTCAACGTTGTGACCAAAACACCTCCTGCACCAGCTAATCCAACTTGGGTTCCTTTGAAAAAGAAAAAGTTGTAGGATACCATGAAAATGGAGTTAAGAATAATAATACGAATTGCATCTTTGGTGATTCTCAATGAATGGCCGTGCCACCAAACTATTGGAGCGAAAGAAAGAGTTGCAATAAAAAAACGCCAAAACATCATTAGGGGTGCACTTCCATAATTCCCTACGATTTTTGCATTTGTCCATGATAATCCCCAAGTAATCATAGCCAGGAGCATGAGGATAGTGATGCGCAATTCCTTGGGTTTAATTTTCACCATGATGTTTTGACTGAATTCCGAATAATTCAACCTACAATTTCGGAATTATAAAAACTTACATCCGAAATACGGGAAAATTTGGATCTGGCACCGGACTATATTTCAATGCTCTCAGCGCTTGAATCAATACCTTACGCGTATTTGTAGGTTGAATGACACCATCATCCCAAAGTCTGGCACTGGCAAAATAAGGGTGACCTTCTTTTTCATATTTTTCCAGAATTGGTTTTCGAACCAAATCCAACTGTTCAGCGGTCATTTCTTTACCTTCATTTTTGAGTTGGTCACTTTTTATTGTAGCCAGCACATTCGCAGCTTGATCACCACCCATGACAGAGATACGTGCATTAGGCCACATCCAAAGGAATCGAGGTTGATAGGCTCGTCCGCTCATAGCATAATTTCCGGCACCAAAACTTCCACCAATAATAACTGTTAATTTCGGTACATTGGCTGTTGAGACCGCTTGGACCATTTTTGCACCATCTTTTGCGATGCCGCCAGCTTCAGCTTTCTTACCCACCATAAATCCAGTAATATTTTGAAGAAACAGAAGGGGAATCTTTCTTTGGCAGCAAATCTCAACAAAGTGGGCACCCTTTAGGGCTGTTTCACTAAAGAGAACACCATTATTGGCT
This sequence comes from uncultured bacterium, assembly GCA_964648395.1. GTDB lineage: Bacteria > Fidelibacterota > Marinisomatia > Marinisomatales > UBA1611. The sequence continues at coordinate 4,560 of CAZYLQ010000050.1, forward strand.
ACAATCCCAACGGCTTCTCCACCGATCTTACAGAATCCCGTTACGAGTGTTTTTCCATAATCGGCTTTGAATTCTTCAAAGTTTGAGCCATCAACGATTCGAGCGATTACTTCACGTACATCAAAGGGAATACGATGATTTTGAGATACAATCCCATAAAGTTCATTTGAATCGTAAACTGGTTCATTATAGCGACTTATTTCAGGTAATGATTTAGGCATATGGTTAATAATCGCTCGGATCTTTTCAATGGCTTCATCATCATTCTCAGCAAAATGATCAGCCACTCCACTCATTCGTGTATGAAGTTTTGCGCCACCTAGTTCTTCCGGTGTGGCTGTTTCACCGATGGCAGCTTTCACCAAGGGTGGACCGGCAAGGAATATGGTTCCTGTTTTGTTGACAATTATAGCTTCATCGCTAATGGCGGGTACATAGGCTCCACCGGCTGTACAAGAACCCATGACTGCTGCGATTTGGGGAATACCTGCTGCACTCATTCGCGCCTGGTTATAAAATATTCGTCCAAAATGATCTCGATCAGGGAAAACTGCGTCCTGTTTTGGGAGAAATGCACCACCACTATCAACGAGATAGATGCAAGGAAGTCGATTTTCTGATGCAATTTCTTGTGCTCGAAGATGCTTTTTTACAGTCAATGGATAATAGGTACCGCCCTTGACTGTCGCATCGTTTGCAATAACGACACAAGAATGCCCATGTATTTCAATGATTCCAGTAACGATTCCGGCGGCTGGAACAGGATGATCATAAATTTCATAAGCAGCTAATTCAGAAAATTCAAGAAAGTCTGTATTGGCATCTTTCAGTCTTTCTATTCGTTCCCGAGCTGTGAGTTTCCCACGTTTGTGATGTTTTTCAATTCGATGAGATGGACCCATTTCACGAATTTTTTCCAAGATGGTAACCAACTCGTCCGATAATCCATTATGGTACTCATAATTCGCTTTGAATTTTACAGATGATGTATCGATCTTTGTCTCAATCTTAGGCATGAGTGACTGGTTCCTTTTCTACGACATTTTGGATGAATTTAGCCGCTTGGATTAAATTATTAGATTGAATTCCAGTTTCAATCCCAAGAGATTGACATAATAAATGGAGGGTTTCTGTGGCAATGTTTCCAGAAGAACCTTCCGCATATGGACAACCGCCCATTCCACCGGTGGAACTGTCAAATTTGTATACTCCGAATTCAAGGCTTGCGCGGATATTTTCTTCAGCAAATCCAAATGTGTCATGCATGTGGAGTGCAAATAATGAGGGAGACCATTTTGATAAAATAATCTCTAACAATTTTCGAACTTCATCTGGTTTGGCTTGTCCGATTGTGTCTCCTAATGAGATTTCCGTTATTCCTAGGTCAATGAGTTTTGAAATCATATCAATAACTATTTTATGATTAATCTTGCCTTCATAAGGGCAATGCCAAACCGTGGAAATATATCCACGAATCCGGAGATTTATTTCTTTCCAGACCAATTGCATTTCAGAAAATCGTTTCATACTTTCATTTATAGAACAATTGGTATTATTTTGGGAAAATGTTTCACTTACAGTTGTAAATACAGCAACAGAATTATACCCTGCCTCCAGGGCATTTTCAAGTCCGGGTAGATTGGGAATGAGTGCTGTGTAAACGGTGTGTGGAGCATGAAGGATTGAACGAGAAACTTCATCGGCATCAGCCAATTGCGGAATCCATTTGGGAGAGACAAAACTGGTAACTTCTATTTCCGGGAAACTACACTCAGACAATAAATCAATATATTTAATTTTATCTTCTGTAGGAATGGTTTGTTTTAAACTTTGGAGTCCATCTCTGGGGCCTACTTCAACAATTTTTACAAAAGATGGATATGAAGTCATCAGTTTTTGATCCAATTGGGTTTTCTTTTTTCGAGAAAAGCCGACAATCCTTCCTGGCCTTCTTCACTTGATCGAATTTCTGAGATTACATCTGTCGAGTCGATTGAATCCATATCTCTAATATATTCTTTGAATTTGGCTTGGGAAACAGGACCACCTTTTAACAGTTGATCCACAACTTGATCGGTCATTATTTCTAATTCATCATTCTTTACACAATAATGAATGAGACCAATTTTTTCTGCAAATTGAGCATCAAATCTTTCACCGGATATTCCCAGAGCACGGAACCAAGATTTACCGATTTTCTTTTCAGTATAGAGACCGATTACTGCCGGGATTAATCCTATTAAAACTTCACTTAATGAAAACAGGGTCTTTTCTTCTGCAATAACTATATCACAAACGGTGCAAAGCCCAAAACCTCCACCAAAAGCATGTCCATGAACTATACCAACAATGGCCTTATTGCATTCATCAATCGTTTTGTACATCTTGGCCAATAAAACAGTTTCAGCTTTATTCTCATCGGAAGTTTTTTCTATAGAATTTTTCATCATATTTACATCAGCTCCCGAGCAAAAAGATTCACCTTGTCCATTTAAAACCACGATGCGAATGTTTGAATCTTTCCCTACAGAATGAAATGCTGTAGTGATTTCTTGTATCATGATCTCATTCATAGCGTTTCGTACATCAGGCCGATTTAGGGAAATAGTTGCAATGCGAGATTCAGTATTTAGGTTGATGGTTGTGTAGGTCATTTGATTAGGATTTTATGCGTGGTTCAATTTATGAAATTTCAAGGTTAGGATTATTTAAAAAACAAAAAACCCCACTCCATCTAAATTTTGTTACACACGATGAAAGCGGGGTTGCAGAAAATATTACAAAAAAGTTTAAAAATAGAATTTCCGGTTATCAACTATTTCGGCATCCTCTTTCAAATCATCTAACCATGCTTGGAAAAATTGATTCTGTTTCTGATTAAAAATTGTTTTTCGAAGTGATTCTTTTTGAACTCCATATTCAGTTGAATCAAATACACTGATTTCTTTTAGCTCAATGATAGCATGGCCACGAGCGGTCTCCAAGGGGCCAAGGATTTCACCTGGTTTCGCAGCAAGAAGTGCCCCGGTTACGTAATTACTTCGTCCAATGGATGTAAAACCCTGAACCAGTTGTTTTGATTCATTTTTTATGGCGTCTAATTCGGAGTCCTCATCGATGGCATCATCCAGTTTCATATCTTTTCCTGAGATAGTGAGTAACAATTTATTTGCTTGCTCCAGGGTGGCTGTCATGACCTTTGTTTTCTTCAGGGTGCTTTTTATTTGAGCCTGGACTTCATCGTATGATTTGAATCCAGGTGCAATAATTGTGTCCAGTGTAAATACTGAAAAATACTGATCATTCTCCAAAATATCAGATACATCACCCACTTTACTGTTGAATGCAAAACGAACACCTGCACGAAGACCTCCAAGTCCTTTTATTGAAAAACCTTCTTCATTCATTTTCTTATGGTTTCCAATATCAAGGTTATGCTCTGATACAGCTAATGAAAATCCATTATCTTGTGCATCATAACTAAATAGAGTGGCATCCCTTTTCAGATTAGATAGGGTTGTCGAACTGATTTCAATTTTTAGTAAAATATGAGATGCTAAAACTTTTTCTTCGTCATTTTCTACTTTTTTATCTCTTACATAGATAATGTGATATCCAAAATTGGATTTTACAGGTTCAATAATTTCACCTTTTTTCGCAGTAAAAGCAGCTTTTTCAAATTCCTTGACCATTTGGCCTTTTCCAAACCATCCCAAGTCGCCACCTTTCGTACCTTGATTTCCTGGATCTACTGAGTATTCATTAGCCAGGGTTGCGAATTCTTCACCTTCCTTTGCGCGTTCATATATTGCAGTTGCGAGTTTTTGGACCAAAATAGAGTCATCCTTAGCTGGCTCTTTTTTCCATGAAACATAGGATACGGAACGAAGTTCATCATGTTTAAAATCAGATTTACTGTTATTATATTCTTCGTGAATTTCACTATCACTGGGTTCGGATTCCTCCACGGGAACTTTCCCAGATGTAATATGAATTCCTGAAATTGTATAATTGACATTTCGCTTAATAAATTCATTCTTTACATTTCTTTCCGTAATGATAATACTTTCATCGAGCAATTTTTGAAGTTTAAAATTTGGAACATAAGTATTTTTCATAAACGTTTCAATTGGAAGCCATTCATCACCCTGGGGATTTGCCAAAGCAGTACGGTATTTATCCCAATCAAAAACTCCATCCGTTTGGAAGTTTGGGTTTTGTTGCAGGAAAGGAGGTGGATTATTTTCAAGGTGGTACATAACTTCTTCATCAGATGCAGAAATATTTAATCGTTTAACTTCCTGTGAAACCAATACATCCTGAAGCATATTATCCCAAGCCGTATCTCGTGCACGGCGGATCTGGAAATCATTTAATTGTTGCCCGTTCGATCGGGCTTGCTCTAGCTGTTGACTTACTAGTTGGTTAAAGTAATTTGGTGAAATATCTTCCCCGTTGATTTGTGCAATGGTTGTTCTGGGGTCAACGTTGCCTGCAAGGATGTCCAAAACATTAGCACCACCTACAAGTCCGCCGATAGTCATACTTAAAATGAACATTGCGAGCAATGCCCATAAAACAACATGCATCTTTTCACGCATGGATGTCATCAGTCCCATAAAATACCTTTCATAATTATAAATTGATAAAAGTGGAAAATATACCGTGGAAAACGGGAGGCAAATTTAAAGTATGGTAATTGATGAAACAATGAGCAAGACGGATTTAACTTCAAGGCTTCATTATGACCGAATGCCAATCAATATTTGTAACAAAACACGGCGTGCCCGATGTTTTAAAATTAAAACCTGATTCTCTCAAAGAACCAATAAATGGTCAAGTTTGTGTAAAAATAAAGTATTCCGGAATCAATTTTGCCGATATTATGGGCAGAATGGGGCTATACCCTACTGCTCCAAATCCGCCTTACGTCCCAGGCTTCGAAATTGCAGGAATAATTGAGAAGACCGGAGATGATTCAACCAATAGCCTTGTTGGACGTGCCGTTGTGGGTTTATCTCGATTTCATGGTTACTCGACCCATACGAATGTGCCGTTAAATCAATTATTTTTCATTAATGAAAAGTGGCTGGATGTGGCAGCGGCTATTCCGGTTAATTATCTTACTGCTTATTTCATGATGGTTCACCAGGCTGCCATCCGGAAAAATGAATGGTTCCTAATTCATGGGATTGGTGGAGGTGTCGGTATAGCTGCGTTACAGATTGCACAACATTTGGATGTAAAGATCATTGGAACTTCTTCCGGATGGAAGCATGATCAAATTCGTGAAATGGGTGTAGAACATTTGATCGATTATAGGTCGGAAAATTTTAAGGAGTGTGTATTAGAGATTACTGATGGAAATGGCGCAGATGTTATCATTGATTCGCTGGGAGGTAAAGCATTGAAAGATAGCTTTGGATGTTTGGCAGAATTTGGTCGATTAATCTCTTATGGTTTCAGTAAGGCTGCCCCAGGAACAAAAAAGAATATTTTAAAGATCCTCCCAGAATATATAGGTATGCCAAAATTCAATCCTATGCATCTTATGTCGAAAAATAAAGGTGTATTTGGTTTTCATTTGGGATTGATTCAAAAAAGACAAGATCTTGTGAAAAAGTATGGGAGTTTATTATTGAAATGGTTAGATGATGGTATCATTTCACCGAAAGTGGATGCGGTTTTTCCATTAGAAAAAGCAGCAGAAGCGCACCAATATATCTCTGACAGAAAGAATTTTGGAAAAGTTTTATTAATGGCAGATGAATGAACTTGGTTCATTTAGAAAAAGAGATCACAGCCTGCTGTAAATGTGACAGATTAACGGTCTTCCGAGAGAAAATTGCTAAAGAAAAACGAAAATCCTATATGGATTGGGACTATTGGGGGAAGGCTGTCCCGGGGTATGGAAAGCCTGATGCGAAACTTTTGATTTTAGGACTGGCGCCGGCTGCTCATGGCGGCAATAGAACGGGGCGTGTCTTTACAGGTGATAAATCTGCGGATTTCCTATTTAAATGCCTGTATCATGCTGGTTTAGCTAATCAACCGAATTCGGACCATCGAGATGATGGACTAGAATTGAATGGATATATTACGGCGGCTGTGAAATGTGTTCCTCCTGGAGATAAACCTACTGCTGAAGAAAAAGAGAATTGTGAGCCTTATTTGGCTCGGGAATTTGAATTATTACCTGATCTAAAAATTGTTCTAGGATTGGGAAAGATAGGATTTGATTCCTGTTTGAAATTTGTTCGTAAAACATTTCCATTAAAAATGAAGGATTTTAAATTTGGGCATGGTGTGCGATATGTATTACCAAATGGGCTCATCCTGTATGGTGCATTCCATCCCAGCCCAAGAAATGTAAATACAAAAAGGTTAACTTTCGAAATGATGGTTGATTTCCTAGAGATAGTTAAAGGAGAACTTTAATAATGAAATTGATTAAAATTAGTCTTTTAATTGTGATGATTAAACCTGTTTTAGGTGTATGGTTGAGTTATGAAGAAGCAGTATTAAATTCGCCTTTTGAGGTGGCATCGTTGGGATGGACAATTTCAGTTCCCAATGAAGATGCCTATGTGTATCGTGGTAAAGGTGATAATTGGAAATCATGGTATAAAGTATCGTTGCCTAGCATGGATACAACACTATTTATAGATAGCACTGCTTTCACTTTGAAGGGTGATGATCTTCATGTGAGTAGTTTATCATTTGCGAAATCTGGAGACAAACTTTTACTAAAAACTGCTTCACGAAAAATATGGCGTCATTCAAATAGCGGTACCTATTTTATTTATAATCTGAGTTTGGGAACTCTGACCCCGGTTAGTGAGAACAATAAGAATCTACGAAATGTAAAAATTTCCCCCGATGGCAAACTGTGTGCATATGTACGGGAAGATAATAACCTTTACATTTATGAATTTAAAAGGAAGCGCGAACGAAGGCTTACATCATCAGGATCTAAAACAGTTCTTAATGGTCATTTCGGCTGGCTTTACGAAGAAGAATTAACTGGGTATGATGGCTATCGTTGGTCACCGGATAGTGAATCCATTGCTTTTTGGGAAGAAAATGAAGCCAAGGTTCCTGAGTTTATTTTATTTGATGAAATGGGATTATATCCAAAAATACAAAAAATACGATATCCTAAAGCTGGAGAAACAAATCCAACCTTAAGAATTGGGATTCTTCGAATTAAAGGTGGTGGGCGAAAATGGATTCAATATGCTCAAGTAGACAATGATTATTTACCTTGGATGGAATGGGTTAATAATGAAAAAGTGGCCTTTATGAAAATGGATCGGAAACAGAAGAACTGGGATATTTTTATTGCCGATCGCCAAACAGGAAGATCCTTGAAAGTATTATCGGAATCTGACCCGGATGGCTGGCTAGAAAATCATGAACAGATAAAATTTATGAAAGATGGTAAAATTCTCTGGATATCAGAAAATTCAGGATATAAGCATATTTGGATTGCAAAACATTCAGGTTCCAACTTCTGGCCTATTACCAAAGGTGAGTGGGAGGTATCAGCCATCAAGTACATTGATGAAGATGCACAGAAAATTTATTTTACAGCTAATAAAGAATCTGTGTTTGAGAAACGATTTTACTCTATTCGAATTGATGGTACAGAACTAAAGCTCTTAACACCTGAAGAAGGGTCTCACACCATCTCAATTTCGGGTTCAAAAAAATATTTTACGGATTCTTTTTCAAGTTTGACTGTACCGAAAAAGATCCTTTATCGGGAT
>CAZYLQ010000051.1:0-12278 GCA_964648395.1 uncultured bacterium
AATTATTAGTTTGATTAAAAATAATATTAATAATAATGATTATTTAATGATTAAAGGTTCTAATTTAACTGGACTTCATAGCCTAGCAAACAATTTGAAAAAAGGAAATCTTAATGCTTTATAAATTTATTTTAAATTATGTAGACATTTTTTCTTTTCTTAATGTTTTTAAATATTTAACAGTGAGAACTGGACTTGCTATGTTTACATCTTTATTTGTAGTATTATTGATAGGAACTCCTTTTATAAATTTTTTTTCAACAAAACAAATAACAAATCCGATTAGAGAAGATGGTCCAGATGAACATGTAATTAAGAAAATTGGAACACCAACTATGGGTGGTGTTTTAATTCTTTTAGGATTGTTCTTTAGTGTTTTATTGTGGTGTAATTTATCCAATCCATATATTTGGACATTAATATTTTTTGCTGCTAGTTTTGGATTATTGGGTGCATACGATGATTATAAAAAAATTAAACTTAATAATTCATCTGGTGTTTCGTTTAAATTCAAAATAAGCATCCAAATTATAATTGCTATTTTAGGAATATTAATACTAACTAATTTTGCAGATCATTCTTATTTAAAAAATTTGTATTTTCCATTTTTTAAAAATTTATTAATAAATCTAGGTTGGTTTTTTATTCCATTTTCAGTATTTATAATTGTGGGATCTTCTAATGCAGTCAATCTAACGGACGGACTAGATGGTTTAGCTACTGTCCCAGTAATTCTAGTAGCATCATGTTTTGTCATTATAAGTTATGTCACTGGAAACATGGTTTTTTCAGAATATCTTCAGATCCCATATATTGAAGGAGTTGGAGAGGTTGCTGTTTTTTTAGGTTCGGTCACAGGAGCTTGTTTAGGGTTTCTTTGGTTTAATGCACCACCTGCAAAGATATTTATGGGCGACACAGGTTCCTTGGCACTTGGAGGGTCTTTAGGAGCAGTAGGAATTGTTACAAAACACGAAATAGTTTTGGCAATTACTGGGGGCCTTTTTGTTCTTGAAGCAGTGTCTGTTATTGTGCAAGTTTTTTCATACAAGCTAACAGGTAAAAGAGTTTTTAAAATGGCACCTATCCACCATCATTTTGAAAAAAAAGGTTGGGCCGAGTCCACAGTCGTTGTTAGATTTTGGATAATGGCAATTATTTTGGCAATGATTGGTCTTGCTACTTTAAAATTAAGATAATGGATCTTTCTAAAAATATTTTTCAAAAAAAAAATTTTTTAATCTATGGAATGGGAAAAACTGGCCTTTCTAGTTATAACTATCTAAAAAAAAACAATCAAATTTCTTTATACGATGACAGCAAAAAAATTATTAAAAAAAAGTATTTAAAGAAACTTTTATTAGAAAAAAGTAAGATAAATCAAAAAATTTTTGATTATATTGTTGTTAGCCCTGGCATAAATGTACATAAGTGCAATTTAAAAAAATATCTTAAAAAAAATTCTAGAAAAATTATTACTGATTTAGATATATTTTATAGTCATCATTCAAAAAACAAAATTATAACAATTACAGGTACGAATGGAAAATCAACAACGGCGAAACTCCTAAATCTAATATTAAAAGATCACAAAAAAGACTCTAGGTTATGCGGCAATATAGGAAAACCAATTTTGGAGGAAGAAAAAATATCAAAAAAAACTTTATTTGTTATTGAAGCTTCTTCTTATCAAATTGCCTATAGCAAATTATTTAAGACAAATTATGCGGTAATTTTGAACATTTCTCCAGACCATTTAGAAAGACACGGTTCAATAGAAAATTATGTTGGCGCAAAATTTAAGTTAGTTACAACACAGTCAAGAAAAGATTTTGCTTATATGAATGTTAACGACAGATATTTAAAAAAAAAAATAAAAAACAGTAAAGTTTTTTCAAAAATAATTAACGTAAACTCTAAAGCAATTCACAATTTTAAAAAGAAAATTACAAATCCTTATTTTTTATCACAAGGTAACCAAGAAAACTTATCTTTTATTTTTTCTATAAGTAGAAAATTAAACTTGCAAAACAAAAAAATTATTAAAAAAATTAATAAATTTAAAGGCTTAAAATACAGACAAGAAATTATTTATAATAACAATAAAATTACATTTATAAATGATTCAAAAGCTACAAGTTTTGCACCAACTATTAATATTCTTAAATCTTTGAAAAAAGTTTTTTGGCTTGTTGGAGGAATTGGAAAATTAGGGGATAAATTTACTTTAAAAAAAAACGAATGTAAGGATATAAGAGCTTATATTTTTGGAAAAAACAAAAATTTTTTTATTAAACAATTTAGAAATAAATTATCATATCGTTGTTTTAAGGATCTTAGAAGTGCCGTTAAACAAGTTTTGAAGGATACGAATAACAATAATCATAATTTACATAAAACTGTTTTATTTAGTCCATCTGCTGCTTCTTTTGATAGTTTTAAAAATTTTGAAAAACGTGGCGAATACTTCAATTTTTTATTAAAAAAGTATAAAGTTAAAGAAACTTTCAATGCTATCAGGTAATTTAATTTACAAATCTTATTATAATTGGTGGAAAAATATTAATAAAACAGTTTTAATTTTAGTTGCAGTTTTATTTGGCTTAGGTCTATTTTTTTCACTTGTATCTACATCACTAATTGCTTCTGATAAACTAAATACGAATAGTTATTATTTTTTTATTAGGCATTTGTTGTTTATAGTCGTTGGAGTATTTTTTATAATTTTTTTTTCCTCACTGAAACATGATGATTTAATTAAAGTTTCTAGATTATTATTTATATTATTTTTATTTTTTTTAATTCTAGTCCATTTTTTGGGAGTGGAGATAAAAGGATCAAGAAGATGGATGGATCTTCCTTTGTTGCCAAGGTTCCAGCCAATAGAACTTTTAAAGCCTTTTTTAATTGTTACTCTTGCTTCAGTTTTAAGTTATGAAAATAATAAAAATATTTATTACAAATTTTTTTTAAGTTTTTTAATATTAACTCCAGTTGTTTTGTTATTAATAGCTCAACCAGATGTTGGCCAAACCCTACTAACCTTTCTTACATGGTTAAGTTTAATTTTTGTTTCTGGGATAAATTTAATAATCTTTTTTGCATTTATTGTTTTACTTTGTTTTTTGTTGTTAGGATCAGTATATCTTTTTCCAAATAAATATGGATATATTCTTACTAGGTTACAATCTTTTTTTGATCCTACTTCAGGAAATAATTATCAATCAGAAAAAGCTTCAGAGGCAATTATTAGTGGAGGTTTTTTTGGAAAGGGAATTGGAGAAGGAACGCTAAAAAATCATGTTCCAGAAGCTCATACTGATTATATAGTTTCAGTAATTTCTGAAGAGTTTGGAGTTTTATTTATAATTATTTTGATGATTATTTTTTTGTTTTTTGTTTATCAAGTATTTAAGAAATTATACGCTGAAGATAACAATCAAACAAAGCTGATTCTTGTGGGCTCCATGTCAATTATATTGTTGCAAGCATTTATTCATATAGGGGTGAATATTAGATTACTTCCGACGACTGGAATGACCCTTCCTTTTATAAGCTATGGAGGCTCTTCTATTGTTAGTACATCAATTTTATCAGGGATTATTTTAAATTTAACAAAAAGAAGAGTTAATTAAATGAAAAAGAAAATTTTGATAAGTGCAGGTGGTTCGGGTGGTCATGTAATTCCAGCTATGGCATTTTATGATCATTTGAAAGAAAATTTTGATGTTTTTTTAGTACTTGATAAACGGGGTTCTAGTTTTATTAATGAAAAAAAATATGAATATAAAATTATTCAATCTCCACGCTTAACTTTAAACTTTTTAAAGTTACCTATAACTTTAATAAATTTAATTATTTCTGTTATAAGATCATTTTTTTTTCTAAGAAAGAATAAAGTAGATATTTTGCTGGGAACAGGAGGCTATATGTCTGTTCCGATTTGTCTGGCAGCCAAGATTCTTAACATTAAAATTTATCTTTTTGAACCAAATATGATTATTGGAAGGGCTAACAAATTTTTAGTGAAATTTTGCACAAAGCTATTTTGTTATTCAGATAAAATTATAAATTTTCCAAAAGAGTATAAGGGCAAAATGTTTGTTATTAATCATGTACTAAGAAAAGAAATCTATAATTTTAATAATTTTGATAAAGAAGAAACTAACAATAGTACAAACCTTTTAATTGCAGGAGGCAGTCAAGGAGCTAAATTTTTTGATCAAAATTTAAAAAATTCTATAATTAACATATCTAAGAAATATAGGTTAAAGATTTATCACCAAATTAGCTCGTCTAATTCTGTAGATTTGGAATTTTTTTATAAAGAACATGGTATAGAAAATGTATTGTTTAATTTTGAGGACAATATTTTTAATTATATAAACGAATCAAACCTAGCCATAACAAGAGCGGGTGCTTCAACATTATCTGAGCTAGCATTTTTAAAAGTGCCATTTGTTGCTATTCCGTATAAGTTTGCTACAGACAATCATCAATTAGAAAATGCCTTGTATTATGAAAAATATGGATGTTGTTGGATATTAAAAGAAGAAGAATTTAGTCAGAACAAATTAACGACACTTTTACTTAACATTATTCAAAATAAAGAAGATTATTTAAGAAAAAAAAAGAGTTTAGAAAATTTTTGTTATCAAAATAATTGGAATGATATAAATGAAAAATTAATAACTTGTTTAAATGAAAATTGAGCTAGCAAGAACTGAAACAATACATTTCGTTGGTATAGGAGGAATAGGCATGAGTGGCCTAGCAAATATTATGAAAGGTTTAGGTTTTAAGGTTCAAGGGAGCGATATAAATTCAAATAAAAATATTGAAAGATTAAAAAAAAATAAAATCAAAATTTACATTGGACATAGCAAAAAAAATATTAGCAATTCAACTATATTAGTAATTTCATCCGCAATAAAACAGTCTAACCCAGAAATATTATTTGCAAAAAAAAAATATCTTCCTATTTACAAGAGAGGAGATATGCTTGCTCACATAGTTTCTTTACTAAAAAGAAATATTGTAGTTGCTGGATCTCACGGCAAAACAACAACAACATCACTTATATCTGCAATTTTTAGTAAAACAAAACTTGACCCCACAATAATTAATGGAGGTGTATTAAATTCATTTAATAATTCCGCAAGGCTTGGAAAAGGCGATTGGTGTATTTTGGAGTCAGATGAATCTGACGGTAGTTTTGTTAAAGTATCTCCCACATACTCAATCATAACGAATGTTGATCAAGAACATATGGATTATTATAAGAATATAGATGCCTTAAAAAAGTTATTTATAAAATTTATTGAAAAAACACCTTCTTTTGGAAAATCTTTTATTTGCTTAGATGATAAAATTAACAAAGAAATAATTAAAAAAATAAAAATTAAAAATTTTCACACATATGGTACAGATAAAAATTCACAATTTAGTATAAAAAATGTTTTACAATCAAAAGAATTTTCAAAATTTGATATCAATATTAACCTTCCAGGAAAAAAAAATTATAGTATTTACAATGTCAAAGTTCCTCTTTTAGGCCTTCATAATATTAGAAATGCAACAGCTGCTGTTGCAGTTGCTACGGCTATTGGAATCCCTTCAAAAATAATTAAGCAAGCTTTAAAAGAATTTAATGGCGTCCAAAGAAGATTTAATAAAATCTTTACATTTAAAAAGGCAATATTTTTTGACGATTACGCCCATCACCCAACTGAGATAAAAGAATTATTAAATGGAGTTAAAAAAGTTTATAGTAAAGAAGAAGTTGTTTGTGTATTTCAGCCACACAGAATATCTAGGCTTAAAAATTTAAAAAAAGAATTCAGTTTATCTTTTAAGAAAGCAAATTGCGTTATCCTTTGCCCAGTTTATGCAGCAGGAGAAAAATTAAAATTAGGCTTTAATTATTTTAATTTTGCTAAAACAATAGCAAAAAATTCTAGAGTAAAAGTTTTTTTGGTAAAAAATGAAATTCAATTAGCAAGATATGTAAAACAAAATATTTATGGAGAAAAAATTGTAATTGGAATGGGTGCAGGCTCAATATCAAGTTGGATAAGAAATTTACAAAAATTGATATAATGCTAGTTGATAATTTAAAAAAGTTTTCAGAGCAAACCAATGGGAAACTAATTTTTGATTATGATTTAAAAAAAACTAATTGGTTTAATATCGGGGGAAATGCAAAAGTTTTTTTTAAACCTGAAAATTTAAAAGATTTAGTCAATTTTTTAAAAAATTTTGGAAATAAAGAAAAAATTTTTATATTAGGCGCTGGTTCAAATGTTTTGATAAAGGACCAAGGATTTGATGGAGTTGTAGTTAAATTAGGAAAAGATTTTTCAAATATATCGATACTACCAAATAAAACTATTATAGCTGGAAGCGCATCAATAGATAAAAAAGTTGCCGAGTTTGCATCAGAAAATAATATAGGTGGTCTAGAATTTTTATCTTGTATTCCTGGGAGTATAGGCGGCGGAATTAGAATGAATTCAGGCTGCTTTGGTGAAGAATTCAAGGATATTTTATTATCTGTACAAGCCGTTGATAGAGAAGGCAAAGTTTTAACAATTCCTTCTTCTAGAATCAAATTTGAATATAGAACAAATGATTTACCAAGAGATTTAATATTTTTGAGTGCATCATTTAAAGGAAACTTTAAAAATAAAGATATAGCAAAAAAAGATATGGAAATTTTAAAGAACAAAAAAGAAAAAACACAACCGACAAGAGTAAAAACTGGAGGCAGCACTTTTAAAAATCCAATAACTCAAACAAAAGAAAAAGTTTGGAAATTAATTAAATCTTCAGTGCAGGCAAATACTTCATTTGGTGATGCAGCCATTTCAGAAAAACATTCAAATTTTTTTGTAAATAAAAATAATGCAACCTATGAAGATATGAAAAAATTAATAAATTTTGTTAGAAATAGCGTAAGAGAAAAAACAGGTATAAATTTAGATCTTGAGATAGAGATAGTTGGATAAAAATGAAAAAAATTTTAATATTAGGAGGAGGCTTTTCTAAAGAACGAGCTATAAGTTTAGTTACAGCAAAAAGTGTATTAAAAGCCCTTAAAAAAAAAAGATATAAAACAATTATTTGTGAACCAAATGGTAAATTAATAGGAAAAATTAAAAGTTTTAAACCAAATGTTGTCTTTAACGCTTTACATGGTCGATTTGGCGAAGACGGATACATTCAGGCAATATTAGAAACTACAAAAGTAAAATATACTCATTCTGGTGTTCTGGCTTCTTGTATTGCAATGGATAAAGAAGTCTCAAAAAAACTTTTTCTAAAAAATGGGATAACTACGCCAAAATATATTAAATATATATTTAACAAAGATAATGTAATAAATAAAAAAATATTATTTAAAGTTAAAAATAAGTTAAAGTTTCCAGCAGTAATTAAACCTATTAATGAGGGATCCAGCGTAGATGTCTATATTTGTAATGAAAAAAATTTTTTACGAAACCTAAAAAAATTATCTATATATAGAGAGATATTAATAGAGGAATTTATTGGAGGAAAAGAAATACAAGTTGCAATTTTAGGAAAAAAAAAATTAGGTGCGATTGAGCTTGTGCCCAAAAGAAAATTTTACGATTATGAAGCAAAATACAATTCAAAAGCAAAAACTAAGCATATAATTCCAGTAAATCTAAGTAAGAGAGATTTAAAAAATGTATTAAATATTGCGCTTAAGGCGCATAATTTGATTGGTTGCAGAGGTGTGACAAGATCTGATTTTAAGTTTTATAAAAAAAAATTTTATTTATTAGAAACTAACACTCAGCCAGGGATGACAAATCTTTCTTTGGTACCAGAAATAGCTGCATATACAGGCATGAGTTTTATTAGCCTAGTAGAATGGATCATTAATGATGCTTCAATCAATAGATAGAAAATTAAGATTATTTTTTTATTTAATATTATTTCTTTTATTAAGCACTCAAATTACAAAAAACAAAAATATAAAAAGCAATATTACTACTAAATTAAACAACATTGAGGTGATAGGTCTTTCTGATGAAAATAATCTTAAAGTTCATGAAAGTTTAAAATTCTTATTAACTGAAAATATTTTTTTTATAAATAGAAAAGATTTTCAAAATATTTTAACAAAAAACAATTTAATCGATTCTTTTTATGTAAAGAAAATTTATCCAAATTTAATAAAAGTCAAAATAAAACAAACTGACTTATTGGCAATAACAAATAAAAAAAACAAAAAATTTTATATTGGTTCAAATGGTAGATTAATTCCAATAAATCAAATTAAAAACGTTGATAATAAATTACCATTTGTATATAGCAAAAGTAACTATATCGATTTTGTTAAATTAAAGAAAATTATAGACAAATCTGAATTTAAATTTGAAGAAGTAGAATCTTTTTATTATTTTCCTAGCAATAGATGGGACATTAAAACAAAAGATGGCTTTTTAATTAAATTACCGGAGAAAAATATAGCAAAATATTTAAAATTTGCAGAATTAATTAAAACAAGCAAAAAATTTAAAAATAAAAAGATTATAGATTTAAGAATTTCTAATAATATTATTTTGTCAAATGAGTGAAAGAAAATTTGCTATATATTTGGAATTTAATTATTCAAGACTAAATTTAGCAGCTTTTAGCAAAACTAGCGATAAATTGGAATATTACAAAGAACAAACTTACAAATCTTATTTTGATAATTACAAAGAACTAAATTTTGAAAAATTAGAAAAATTTTTAGAAGAAAATATTCTTGCAATAGAAAAATCAACAGGAGAGTTTGTGAGAGATATTTACTTAATAGTTGAAACTCCTCAATCAATATCAATAAAATTGTCGGTAACAAAAAATAATGAAGGAAATAAAATAATTAAAGAAGATGCTATGTATCTTGTTCAAGATGCGAAACAACAATTAATGAAATCAAATCAAGATTTAGGAATAATACACATCATTGTTGAAAATTATGTTTTAGATGATGTTAAATATAAATTTTTACCGTTAGAAAAAAAATGCACCAAGTTTTCAATTGATATAAAATTTATCTGTTTTCCAAAAGATTTATTAAAAAGCTTTGAAAGACTATTTTTAAAACAACAAATAGATATAATTCAATTTGTATGCTCAAACTATATAAAAAAATTTGAGTTTGTAGATGTAGATAAAGAAAAAAATATTTGTGAATACGCAAAGGATATAGTTCAAGGAATAAATAAACAAGAGGTTGTATCAATTCCGAAAGAGCTTGAGAAAAAAGGTTTTTTTGAGAAATTATTCCATTTTTTTAAGTGAAAACTGTATTTTCTCGTAACATTTCTTGTTTTTTAACAGTTAAAAAAGAACATTATAAAATCTCTATGTCAGCTCTTAGTCAAAAAACAGTTAAAAATCCAATATCCATTAAAGGCATAGGTTTACACACTGGCGAACCAGTTAACATGAAAATTAATCCAGCCGAACCAAATACAGGTATTGTTTTTAAAAGAACAGACTTAAAAAATAATAATTATGTTATTCCTGGTGTATTTAATGTTACCAACACAAATTTTTGTACAACAGTATCAAATGAATTTGGCGCAAAAGTTTCAACGGTAGAGCATTTAATGGGGGCATTATTTGGCTTGGGAGTTGATAATGCTTTAATAGAAATTGACTCACAAGAAGTACCGATTTTGGATGGATCAGCAAAAGAATTTGTTGGGAAAATAAATTTAGTTGGAATTAAGTCAAGTGATATTCCAATAAAAATTATAAAAATTGAAAAAAAAATTTCTATAAATAATGGCGAAAAAACTATGTCTATTGAACCAAACAAAATTAGTTTGGATATTGATTTTGAGATTAAATATATTAACCAATTAATTGGCACTCAAACAAATTTAGTTAATGTTTTTGAATCAGATTTGTCAGAAATATATAATTCAAGAACTTTTTGTATATATGAAGATATAGAAAAACTCAAAAAAATGAATCTTGCAAAAGGTGGAAGTCTTGAAAATGCACTGGTTGTAAAGGACAATAAAGTTTTAAATGAAGGCGGACTAAGAAACGATAAAGAATTTGTAAATCATAAAATTTTGGATTGTATTGGAGACCTCTATTTATCTGGTTATAAAATTATTGGCAAAGTTCGTTGCTCTCAGGGAGGGCACAAACTTACAAATCAATTATTAAGAGAAGTTTTTCAAAATAAAGACAATTTTACATTAATTGAAATAAAAGAAAAAAATATCCCACATTCATTGATAAATCGAAAGTATCTTAGATCAATAGCATAAAAGTTTAGAGTTTTTAGAAAATTCTGTTAAAAATCTTTAATAAAAATGTTTCTAAGATTACTATTTATAATTTTAATTATCTTTACAAACTCTTGCTCAAAAAAAGAAGAAAAAATTTCGATTATTCAAAAAAAGGAAATAAATCTTCAAATGATTGATGCCTACAAGGAGGGTATCAAGGCTTTCGAACTAGGAGATGTTATATTTGCTGCACAAAAATTTAATGAAGCAGAAATATTGTTCCCCCAGTCAGAATGGGCACCAAAATCTATTTTGATGGCAGCATACTCTTATTATTCTCAAGATTATTATTATGATGCAATTTCAGAACTAGAAAGATTTATACAAAAATACCCTAAACACGAAAGATTAAATTATGCTCATTTTCTTTTAGCAATTTGTTATTATGAACAGATAGTTGATGAAAAAAAGGATATTGGACCTATATTAAGTGCGCAGAAAGAATTCAAATTTATTATAAAAAATTACTCGAACTCAGATTTTGCTTTAGATTCAAAGTTTAAATTAGATTTAATAAATGATTTTTTAGCTTCAAAGGAAATATTTCTCGGAAGATATTATATGAAAAAAGAAAAATGGATTGCTGCAATTAATAGATTTAAACAAGTTGTTCAGCTTTATGATACAACCATCTACATTGAAGAAGCATTACACAGACTTGTTGAGCTACATTATAGAATAGGACTTATAGATGAAGCAAAAAAATATGCAAAATTACTTGGCTATAATTATCAGTCTAGCAAGTGGTACGAAGCTAGTTACATTATTTTTAACAAAGATTATGATAGCCCAATAAGAAAAATTAATAAAAATAAAAAAAAGGGAAATTTTATTATTAGAAAATTTAAATCACTTTTTGAATTATAATGAACGGTATTTCAAAAAAAAAAGATTACTTAAACAAAATAAGATTACTAAATAAATATAACAAATTTTACTATAAGAAAAGTAGTCCAGTTGTAAGCGATAAAGAATATGATGATTTAAAACTGGATATACTTAAAATTGAAAAAAATTATCCAAATTTAATAAGCAAAGAATCTCCATCTTTAAAAGTTGGATTTAAACCTTCAAAAAATTTTAAAAAAATTAAACATAAAGTTCCAATGCTTTCTTTATCTAATGCATTTGATGAAGAAGATTTAAAAAATTTTGAAAAAAAAATATTAAATTTTTTAAGTTTAAAAAAAAATGATGAAATAGAATATAGTACTGAACCTAAAATTGATGGAATTTCAGCTTCATTAACTTATAAAAAAGGAATATTGGTAACAGGTCTTTCCAGAGGTAATGGCCTAGAAGGAGAAGACATTACTGAAAATCTTAAAACCATAAATGATATTCCAAAAAAAATAATATCTAAAAATTTTCCAGATGAAATTGATATTAGGGGAGAAGTATTTATTACAAAAAATGATTTTAAAAAAATGCATGAAAAGTTTGCAAATGCTAGAAATGCTGCGTCTGGATCTTTAAGACAAAAGAATCCTGAAGGAACTAAAAAAATACCTCTTAAATTTATAGCATATACTTTTGGACACATAGATAACAACAAAATTAAAACTCAATCAGATTTTTTATTTAATCTGAAAAATTGGAATTTTAAAATTAGTCAATATAATAAAACAATTAAAGGAATAAAAAATTTAAATTTACATCACAAAAAATTTGAAGAAAAAAGATATAATTTAGAATATGATGTTGATGGACTTGTTTATAAAGTAAATAATTTTGATTTACAAAAAAGACTAGGGTTTGTAGCTAATGCACCCAGATGGGCTACAGCTCACAAGTTTTCTGCAAATAGCTCTATTTCAAAAATTTTAAATATCGATATACAAGTTGGTAGAACAGGCGCATTAACACCTGTTGCAAAAATTGAGCCTGTAAACATAGGCGGTGTTGTAGTTTCAAATGCAACCTTACATAACGAAGATGAAATAAATAGAAAAG
>CAZYLQ010000052.1:0-12146 GCA_964648395.1 uncultured bacterium
ACTTCTTTATTCTTCCCTATGGATTCAAATTCTTTAGCTAAAACTCGTATTAAAACCGGAAATTTTAGGTTTGCCCCTGCTAATACCTCCACAGTATGGGATCCTTTTCCCAGATTGATGAAATAATTTCCTGAATGAGTATACTTATGTTTAGGATGTTGGATAGATTTAATGGTTTTTTGGACTTTATAACCATGATTGACCTGAACTGTGTCCCGGCCATCAAGCACAATCCGATAGTGGAAAGAATGGCTTTTCTTTTTCTTCCGTAGTACTGGGTAACGAGAGATGAACTCCAGTCTCATGGGGCCCTCCATGGCATAAAGTAAACCATCATTCTTGATGGGGTAATAGAGACGTCGTTTCGCATTAACGATAAGCACCTCCTTTTCTTCCCCATTTCTCGTAGGTTTTAGAAGTTTAGCTTCCAATGGCGATATAAGAATTACCGCCAAAAGTAATATTAATGATTTAGAGTATACTATCTGGTTCATGTTGCTTTAAATGTTCTTTAATCTTTTGTTTACTATCGAACCCTATAGCAAATACACTTCCACCTACTAGCATCAAACAAATTCCGGCAATAGTCAGGTTATATCTTTCCTTGGCATATAAATTCCCTGTACCAATCTCGGGATTTGGAATAGGTGCAAATGGCATATTAAATTGCTCGGTCAAGGGTTTAATATTGAGAATGTGGAGCCCTGGTATACTCTCTTTAATAAATTTAGCAAAGACGCCTTCTATACCACCTGGGCGTCCAATATTAGTAATATCCGATCGATTAACCACTCCCGGTGGTAAGAATTTCAAATTAAAACTGGTTCCAAGACTGGCGACACCTCCACCTACATTGATAATGGCTTTATAATTTTTCAGTGGTTGAATTGATTCGAATGTTTCCATTCTTTGTTCAATATTTTTTGCCAATTGACTTTTTTTAATCAGATTCAGATTATGGGAAGCAATGTTATCCACAATGATCATTCTTCCAGCGGGTGACAATAGACGACCCATATCATTTCTCCCACCAATGGATGCAGCTATACTCCTTGCCTGGATCAATTCATGATCAAATAGAATTAATTCCATGTCCAGCCAAGTAAAATCAACTTGATTTGCACCCCATTGAGATGCACCAATACTTGTAATAGTCACAGGATAAACTCCCAAGGCTTTACACGCTGTAAGAACCCCTATATTTGCACCTGGCATGGATCCTGTCATTAGTATGGCAACTGTATCTCCACTTTGCAGATTGATTTGATGCATAAGGTCAACTACTGCTGCAGAAAAATTGGGATCTAGAGTAGTTAGCTTTGCGTCCAGATCACCTTCATCTGTTGTGATAAGGCTAAAAGGACTGCCGACCAAACCTGTTTCATTGGGGTCATTTTCGATATCTATAAAAATACCTTGCTCCATCCTAGAATCTTTTAAAACAATCATGGATTTTTTCATTAATTGTGCTGCCATGACTTTGCTTTCATATGAAGGTGACACATCCGTGGTTTTCATATTGATAGAAATAATGAAACACACCAAGGAAAATGTAGCCAAACCAACCAAGGTTGAAGTTTTTTGGATAGCCGGGATAAATGGCTGTTTTTTATAGTTATTCAAAAAGTACCCCACCAAATATCAGCATAATAGCCAACTTTACCAAAACTGCTGTCAAGACCACCACAGACATGGTTCGGACAACACCCTGTCGATCCATCCAATTTGCTATAAGTCCCGGAATAATATTTCCAATAACAGCGACGGAACCAATTTCTTCAGGCATAAAAATAAAATTCCTGGAAATATACCCAAAAAAGAAACCCAGGATTAAAGCTAAAACTATTCGTCTTTTTCCATATAGGAACATGACCTTTCCCATCCCCTGAATAATAGCCCAAACTAGGATTGCTACACCGAACGTGACCAAAACTTGGATTGGGTGGTGGAGATAGAGTGAAATATATCCTGGAACAATGATACCACCAGCGGTAACTCCCAAAGTCTCTGAAAGAACCAAACTTAAAATAATGCCCAGGCCAATACTAATCTCAACCATAATGCCTGTATTTTGAAATTTGTGTTAATATCTCTTGTCCAGCACCAACTTGGTTTCCAATGGCATAAATCAAAGTATCATGAGGCAGACTCACAAGCATTTCTACAGTGAATCCTATATCATCGTTTAATCCTATTGTTTGAATTTTAGTTGTAGGCGAATGATTGGCGAGCCTACCAAGCGTTGACTGTAATTTATCTCCTCGAATGATAAAATGATCCGGTCTGATCTCTTTCAAGGTGAGTTCAATCATTTGACGGGTTCGGACTGGACGATCATCCCTTGAATTAAAGAAGACACAGGTTCCTCCGTCACCGGGATACCGGTCAATGACAAATTTCCAAATCTGCAGTGTAGAGACAGGATCATTGGCTGCCATTCCATTCACAAATTGGATCCGTTTTTCGCCATTGTCTAAATTCCATGCAATTAACGCGCCCAAGTCCGGTTGGACCTTATGCATTCCCGCTAGTGCAATTTTTCTATCAACACCCGCTTTTTTACATACATCCAACGCTACTGCCACATTCGCAGGATGCTCCATATAGGAAAAATTGTCTAATTCTTCTTGAGCAATCAATGTTTCATCAGATTGAATGAATGCTGTACCATTTTGTTCAGCTACTCTCTGAAGGATATCCGACTTTTCATCTTCGCCTGTAATTAGTGTTCCATCAACTGGAATTGTATTGCACAAAGAATAAGCCACATCATCTTTAGTGGGACCCATTTCATCTAAATGATCAGGACGAACATTGGTAATAACTCCAATATGAGATTGGACCATCTGATGCTCTGCGATCCATTGATATTGTGGTTGCACTGCCATGCACTCCATAACTACAGCATCCGGTTTTTCATCGACGAAATAACTTAATAGACGAGTTTGTTCTCCAATAGAAGGTAGCCTTAAACGATGAATAATTCTGTCTTTCCCTTCTGAATCAATCACACGTGGTGCAGTGCCAGTTGTTTTGGCAAAAGTGCGAATTCCTGCTTCTCGAAGTCCGGCAGCTATCAAACGTGTTACACTTGATTTTCCCCGTGTTCCATTCACATGGATACGGAGTGAAATTGCAGCCAAGGACCGCATATGAAATTGATATTCAAGAATACCAGCAATACATAATGCCAGTCCCAGTGAACCCAGTACAATTAGAGGTGTGATAGACATAATTATACAGGGATTTTTACTAGGTTTAGGAGTTTGAGTATCCTAATACAATCCTGATTAATGCGACCATATCCATTACATTCACCAATCCATCGCTATTGATATCACCAAAGAATGGATTAACATAATCTTCAAAGCCCAGATTGTAATCAACTAATAATAGAATGTCATAAATATCAACTTTTTCATCGTAATTCAGGTCTCCCTCCAGACGAATATTACTGCCTCTGGTTGTAAATAGAAGCGATGTACCATCACTCAATTCCATGGCAGCAGGATGATATAAATTATTAAATGTGTATTGAAGTCCCATTGTCATGGTGTGGTCTTCTGTACCTATGGTACAATAATTTCCATGATTTGTTGCCCCGGAGGTGTATGATGTATTATTAAAATCCATGTAATGCATCATGAATTCTCCATCACCGGTGGGTGTTGTATAATAATCAGGGTCCAATAGAATAAGCTGAAAAGTTTCAGTCGAATTATTTTGATACGTTCTCACCCTGGACCATTGAATATAAAATCTTTTTTCTTCCTCATCGTACCAAGTGTAAACCCTGCCCTGGCTAGAGACTTTTAAATCATCCCAGAAAACAGCTATCATTTTTGATGGACCACCAACCCCAGGAATTTGATAATTTCGAAAAGACTGAAGGGTTGATTCACCCATGGCTGCCCATCCATTGGAACAAATACTGATCTGATCGTATTCTTGACCATAAAACTTAAAGGTAAATGGTAAATCTACGGTCTCAACATCATCATTGTTATTTCCGCTATCATTTAAAGATGACAGGTGACTTCCAATACCACCATACCTATTATCAATTTCAACCCAGTTATATGTAGGTGCCAGCGTATAGCCTATGTCACCACTATCGTAAATGTAATAACCGTGAGCATCCGGACCAACTGGGTCAGTGATGGTTGGTTCACCTATTTGAATCTCAACAATTGAATTGGATTCATATCCTTGAGCAGTTTCGACATTTAAAATAAAATGAACAACGGCACCTGGGAGAGTTTCCTCCAATACAAAAACTTCAAAATAATCACTCCCATTCATAGATGAACCGTCACTCATGACTGAAGACCAAGTCCCTGTATTATCTAAAATTTCAATTAAAGGTGATGCGCACGTGATTGTTCCGGTAACAACAGAAGCATTCACGGATCCTGAATTATTCAATTCAATTTTAAAATGAGAAGATTCTCCAGGTGATAAAATATCACTGGATGATCCAATGACATCTACACTAGTTGCAAACAAATTATTTCCCGATACACTCACGTTTAACATGCCTGATGAAGTTGAACCGCCATTGTTGTTAAAATAAATAATTAGATCAAGATTTGCACCTTCTGGTAATCCTTCTGCTAGTGTAATAACATAAGGTATCGGTGCACCTACAGTATTTCCAGAAGGTATTGCACCATAGTTTACCGTAGCAGATTGAATTGTAACATATCCACTTTCACTGGCAACGACACCGTAAACATTTTCAGCATCTTCACTACCAAAATTGGTTGCACTAATAGAAATCTCCAATGTTTCTCCACCATTAGCAATACCATTCCCATCTCCAACGGATTCACCAAAATTATCATCATCAATTGTAAGTGTTGATTCTGAAACATTCACAGATACACCTGGATCGTAAATCTGGAATGAACTTTGATAAGGATAATGATTTTTCTTTGTAACTGTTACCAATGCAACACCAGTTTGTGATGATGGAATAGGTAGACGAATAAAACCATTAGCGTTGGTATATCCTGATTCAAAGATCTCATCATCCATTAGAATTGTTACCCAGGCTTCTTCCAATGCACCGGACGCTTTTGCCACAGTAATATCTATATAATTTGTTCCTTTTGACAGTGCATATGGATGATCCACTGTTATTTGCTCAGGATATGCACTCCACATAGATAAAGATGATTCACCCATGAGATTATTCCAATGTGCAAAAATATGGCAGTAGTTGCTCGGATTACTCGGATAAGTTTTATAAAGCATCATTTTTCCATACATGAGAGCCGCACCGGCAGATTCAATACCTTCAATCAATGCGCCATAATAAAATCCCATATCAACTATATTATTGAACATAGTATGTGTCCCTAAGGTCGCTGTTCCAATACAAGCTACAGATCCCTTTGGATTTGAAGACGTACCGGCACGAATAAAGGATTCACTGAGTGCTTCTCCACTCCCAAACGACCCAGTACCACACGTAATAACAGTTGCAACAGGGAGCATGAATCCATTACTTGTATTATTCACATTACTAGAAGAAAACCCACTTACACCCCAATACCCTCGGTAATTGAAAAAGGAGACGCCTGCAGAGATTCCAGCCTGCATTTGGCTTGCCCAAGGAGAATTATAAACTGTATTCACTTCTTCAAATCCAGCAATATCTAGTAATTCATGAATATGTTCATTGGTAATTATACAAGAAATTCCAGATGATGATGGGTCACCAACAAGACAAGCTCTCTGAAACCAATTTTCACCCAAATAGGGACTGGACTCATAATTCAAGGTTTTACCTATGATGGTTTGCAAATCGGAGCTGGTATCAAATGAAAGGCGTCCTAGAAATAGGTCCGGAAATTGATCGTTCCCTTCCAAGGTTGAATAAGGATGATCCCCATCACCGTTATAACTACTCCAGGAATCTGTCCATGTGGGAATATCATAAGATCCTTCTGCATCACCAATAATGGTCACATGAACGGGTGGATTATCCCAGTTTTCATAGGCATTATCAATGTAATTCTTCAAGTTATTCCTATTGTTCACCACATTGGACGAATTAACATAATTTACTTCGTAGCCAACCCGATGTTTCCAATCCATTAATTCTTCAACATAATTCATCATAGTTGTTGTAAGATTACTGGGAAGAACATAAAGTATGGCAGGTTGCTGGTATTCTATTTCATCTCGGCTCAATGATGCATAATTCACTACCAGCGCTTCATACAAAGGTTCAAATGCACGGGATCGTTTGGCAGGGATAAATGGCATCTCAACTACACCGTTTTCCACCAATTCTACTTCGACACTTTGGATAACTGTTAATTCTTCTGTAACTGGATTGTATTGAAAAGGAGTAACTGATACCTGAACCATGGTTAAACCGCGCAATACAATGGGATCGGAGACAGTTGCAATAGTTTCCGGATAAAGAGAATTCCGTACATAGGAATCACCTTTTACAAGTTTTCCTGTAAGGTTAGCGTCCCAACTCTCGAAGGGTAGAATATCAACATTTGGGATTATTTCTTTTTCCTGGACATTCACAATCACAGAAAAAGACTTACCGGGTTCTACAGCATAATAGGTTGATACAGTGGGCAAATATGGGTCACCAGGGTCACTCATGGAACCGGCATTTTCCATATTCAGTTTAACATAACTTTTTCCATCCTGATCAATTTGCTGTAATTCGAATTCGGATATCTCATACTGAATTTTCATAGAAGAATTCAATGAGACTGCTTGAAATCCACCAAGAGTTACAGGATTTGGATTCTCTGCAGCTAACCCTAATGATACGGCCGCAATGAAAACAAGTTGAAAATGTAATTTTATCATAAGAGTCTCTATTGTATGATTAATAAGTGGAAGAATTCGGGGTAATAAAAACTACCTATGTAAACACCTATTCCAGCTACCGCTAAAAATGGCGCCATAGGCATAGCCCGATTCTTATCAAAATCTTTTACTAATGAAACGACTATCCATGCTAATAAACTCAAAACAGATGCAGAAAACAATGTTAAAGCCATTCTCATTGGACCTAACCATGCACCGAGTACTATCCCAAGCTGGATATCGCCAAATCCCATACCTTGCCGTTTTGTAATAATCCATAAAATTCCCATTATAATTAAGGGAATAATAGCACCAACAAAAACACCCCACAAAGCAGACACTAAAAATACAGTATTAAATATCACTCCGGCCATGGATAAAACTATACCAACAAGAATAAACACAAGGGGTATCTGGAATGTCCTATAGTCTACTAACGCAATTCCAATAAGTATCGTATAGATTCCTGAGAATATAAGAGCTTCAATGTTTGCTAAATGGTTAAATGCCCAGAGCGAACCAAAGATAGATGTAAGCTCAAGAAAAAAATTATTATTATTTAGCTTAAAACCATCAATAGATAGCCAATTGATGATACTCTTTGTAGCAAAGCCTGCTACTATACCTACAAAAATTGGTACTAAAATACTCATAAAATCATAATCCAGATTGTAATGCTGAACCCAAATGGAATACAGGAAGATAAGTCAGAACCACCATCAGGGCTATGACGGCACCAACAAGAAGAATAAGCAGTGGCTCAATCAACGTGGTCATTCTATCTACAAGAGCATCAACCTGCTTTCGATAATAGTCAGCTGCTCTATCTAATAGGTCGTCCAATTCACCAGTATCCTCCCCAGTAGATGCTAGCTGTAATAAAATAGAAGGGAACACTTCTGTACGTCTAAGTGCAGTAGAAATATTATATCCATCACGTATTAAATCAGATGCATCATCTATTGCTTTTTCATAGACTCTATTATCAACAACTTTTCGTAACAACGCTGTTGTCTCTAGAACGGGAACACCTGCACCAATAAGGATTCCAAATGTTTTACAAAATTTATTTAAAATAGATTGCTCCATTAATGATCCAAAAACAGGAAGCTTTAGCTTGATAGAGTCAATTGCAAAGCCACCTCTTTGTGTCTTAGAGATAAGCCATATTATAGAAAAGACCATGAATACAACAAAAGATAAAAATCCTATATTATTACCAAACCAGTTACTAAAGTCAATCATTTGCCTTGTGGCAGCAGGTAGACCCGCTCCTAGCTGTGCATATACCTCAGAAAATTTTGGGATTATAACTAACAACATGACCATCAGCATACAAATAAGAAAGACAATCATAAAGATAGGGTAGTTCATGGCAGATTTAACTTTTCGCCGCGTATCATCCAGATTTTCAAGATAAGATGATAACTCCTCCAAGATCTCATTAAGATTACCGCTTACCTCTCCAGCCTTGACCATTGCAACAAAAAGAGTATTAAAGACACCTGGGTGTCTGGAAAGAGACTCTGACATGTTGAGCCCTTTTCTTATATTATCACTAACAGAGTTTAATATCTTTTGAAATTTTCTATGTTTCTCTTCAGCACCAAGGCTCTGTATTGCTCTTTCAAGTGTAAGACCTGCAGAAAACATTGTGGCTAACTGACGCGTAAAAAATACAATATTGGATAAAGGTATACGATTCTTAGCTTTCTCAATTGATAATTGGATTTCATCTAGGAAAGGTCCAAGAAAGTCAAAGGTGTCATCCACTTCTTTCATAGAGATGACCAACTGTCCATTTGCAGATAATTTTTGAATCGCTGTATCTAAAGAGTCTGCACGGATTTCTCCCTCTTTTCGATTGCCTTCCATATTTTTTGTTAAATAGGTATAAACGGCCATTATAAATCTTCTACAGTAGACCTTAAAATTTCTTCCGGAGTAGTCGTACCATCAAGAACACGAGCTAGACCTGCTTCACGAAGAGTAACCATACCGTGATTTAATGCTGCCTGGCGAATATCATCTTCATTTGCACTTTCATAAACTAGTTTTCTCAGCTCTCGTGCCATAGGTATCATTTCAAAAATAGCGAGCCTGCCCTTGTACCCAGTATTACGACATTCAGTACATCCTTTTCCGTGATATAATGAATTAGTCACACGAGCTGGATCAAGCCCAATCATTGCTAGCTCTTTCGGAGTTGCAGAATATTCTTCTTTACAATTATTACATATACGCCTGACTAAACGTTGCGCCATAACAAGGTTTAAACATGAGCCAACAAGAAACGGAGGAATACCAATATCTAAAAGACGTGTAATAGTACCCGGCGCATCATTTGCGTGGACTGTCGAGAATACCAAGTGACCCGTCAAAGAAAATTTAACAGCAATATCAGCGGTCTCTCCATCTCTGATCTCACCAATCAATAAAACGTCAGGGTCCTGTCTCAGGATCGAGCGAAGAGTGGATCCGAAAGTCAGGCCAATATCTTCAAATACCTGTACCTGATTCACTCCATCTAACTGATATTCCACAGGATCTTCTACGGTCGTGATATTAGTTTTTTCATTCTTTATTTCTTTCAGAGCAGCATACAAAGAAGTTGATTTACCTGAACCAGTTGGCCCAGATACAACAACCAAACCATAGGGCTGATTAATCACCTTTTTAAATACTCCTAGGTTCTGTTTTGGAAATCCTAGGGAGGTCAGATTAAAATCAAAACCTATCTTATCAAGGAGCCTCATCACAATCTTTTCGCCATAAACAGTAGGCAGGATCGAAACACGAATATCAATATCCTTACCGGGTGATTTAATAGAAAATCGTCCGTCTTGTGGAAGACGTTTTTCTGCTATATTAAGATTAGAGAGAATCTTTATACGAGTTACCAGACCACTCAATGAAGATACAGGAGGGGTCATAATAACCTGTAAAACACCATCAATTCTAATTCGAACATATACCTGCTTTTCCATAGGCTCAATATGGATATCAGTCGCACGTTCTTTAATAGACTCCTGAAAAATCAAATTTACCAGCTTAACAATTGGTGCATCTTCCTTAGATGCCTTATCTGGCGATAAATCTATGGTCTCTTGGGACCCTTCATCTCCCGATATAACTGTAATACTGTCTATTGTTTCAGCAACTTCTGCTGTTTTCTGGATTTCTCCATAAACCTTATCAAGCGATTTCTCTAGTAGTGTCGGTCCCGTGACAAGAATATCAGGGCTTAAGTTGGTTAGTCTTTTTATGGAATCTATGGCAACAACATCTTCAGGGTCTTCCATAGCGACTATAATAGTAGTCTCGTTTCTATTCACTGCAAGAACACGATTCTCTCTTGCAAAATCTTCAGGAATCAAAGCAGCAACAGTAGAGTCAGCTTCAAGAAGTATGAAATTATCAGCTTTTCTGTAGCCTAATTGCTGGCTGTATGCAGTGGCAAAATCATCTTCTTCGATCATTCCCATTTCAATAAGGGTCACACCGATCTTATCGTTTGTCGTTTTTTGCTGGGCCAAGGCTTCATTTATTCCACCTTCTGTGGCCTTACCATTGTATACTAAGATTTCACCAAGCTTGGAAAATTGCGGATTAAAATCTGGGCTCATAGTTTTGTATTCCGTTTTTCTTTTTTAATTAACCTGACCACAATCGGCATCTGAACGAACCAGTAAGATGTCTATGGGTTCACTCGTGGTAATCTCTGGTATCAAAAGAGTGGCTGAAATACTAGCAGTGAAATCATCCCAGGTACAAATGTTTGTTTCATCATCTGCATTTGCAAATGTACACAGAGCCTGATCGAACTCAACAATAATTCTCGCAAAGCCATCTTCATCGGTCCTGACAATGGGCTCACAACCGATCATGGAGTAGCCATCCCACTCACCATTCCCTTCACCTTCATCTGAAGTATGTGGTGTGCCATCAAGCCCCCAATCACTAAAAATCTCAGAAATTTCTTGAGAATCCCATTCGTAATCGCCATCAGTATCAAAACTATCATGGTTATCATTATAATTGCCCCAATCCGGAGTTGAAGGGTCATCATCCAGCCCATAATCCCGCCAGGTAAAACATCCGTCACCTACACCTGCACCATTAACACCTTCATCTTCCCAGCCTGTCCAAACACCATTTTGATCAACATCGTCATAAGGCTCACCAAAATCATAGTAACCATTACCTTCACCTTCACTAGGTTCTGTAGTATTGCCATCTTGGTCTTCATCAGTGGGGTCACCTACTTCTCCATCCGAGCCCCAATCATCATAAGGTTCAATGACGCTTTCAAACTGTACTTCATGGAAGTTATTAATGCCGGTGCCATTGAACGCTATTGGCGCATTAACCACGGCATTCCCATAGTAATCAATTACGATCGCCGTAATCTGAACCAAGGCAGGGTTACCATTTAGAGTAAAGTCCCAGTATGTTGCACTCGCCATTAGGGAAACTTGACCAGGTAAGAAAAACAACGGCGCATCCCCTTCATCTTCATTAATATAGGTTAATACCGAATCACCGCTGACTCCATCATTGTTATTATCGCCACCAATTGTTAATGCCCACACTGAAGCAATAGCACCGATTGCATCTGTTGAATAAACAATATTAGACCGAGCTACGCCTGACGTAGCGTTACCACTTAAGATTCCTTCATTATTAGTAAAACTAACACCTTCAACTACACCATCAATTGTTGTGTCTGGAAGAATTGGCTGCATACCCCAATATACATATGTAGTGTCTTCAACTGGGTTTCCATGAATATCCGAAACAACTGCAGCACATTCTGTCTGATAGAATCCTCCTCCAATTGGCTCTGTAGAAAGAGGATCATATTCCGCTTCAATGTGATATGGTGCTCCAGATGCTATAATCACAGGCACAGCTATAACGGTAAGAGGATCTTCATTTGGGTCACAGTCACAGGTCGCGACGATTCTTACCGGGCCAGGCATTGTACCACTGTTAATGGAAACCGTAGCAATACCGTTAACAGTATAAATGGTAGCAGTTGTTTGTCCTGGCACTTCTAAGTAAGCATCACCTACCAATGGTTCCATGGTAAAAACGACCGGTGTCGGAGTATTTATTAAAGTACCATTATCATCATACACCTCAGCCCTGATAAAAGTTGATTCAAGTCCACCACCATCTCTAACAACAATATGTCCAGGTATTGATGAAGGTATCTCCATAAACGCACAGGACTGGAAGGAAGGATCTTCAATGTAAACCTGAAGTGAATCCTGTATAAGTACACCTGCAAAACCCGGATG
>CAZYLQ010000053.1:0-11838 GCA_964648395.1 uncultured bacterium
ACATGTATGGCGTCACTGCAGCACATAAAACATTACCATTGGGTACTGTTTGCCGAGTAACCAACCTTGCTAACAGCAAGTCTCTAATCTTGAGGATTAATGATCGTGGCCCCTATATTAAAGGACGAATTCTTGATTGTTCTTATGGTGCTGCAAAAAAATTAGACTTTATTAATCAGGGAACAACGAAGGTTAAAATTGAAGTCATCGAATGGGGAGATGGTGCATACATGCAACATAGGAAGAATAAATAATGAAGAAATATTATATGGTAGTTAATCCGCATGGTGGATTGAAAAAAGGTATTGGCATCCTTGATAGAGTAAAACCTATTTTTGATGAAGGCGATGCTGAATTGACAATATTAGAAACTGAATATGCCGGTCATGCTCGGGAAATGGCTCGGGAAAAAGATTTTACTGGGTATGATGGTTTTTGTGCCATCGGCGGTGATGGTACAATGCATGAAGTTATCAATGGCATGCTGAAACGCCCCGATGAACGGAAAATACCTATCGGATTAGTCACCGGTGGAACTGGAAATTCATTCATGCATGACTTGGATTGCCTTGACCCTGAAAATGCAGCCAAGCGAATTCTCACTGGACGTCTACGTCCCATTGATATTGCAAAAGTTGACGCAGATGGAGAAACTATTTACGGATTTAATATTGTTGGTTGGGGAATGCCCACCGATATTAACTTTTTAGCAGAAAAAATGCGTTGGCTCGGCGAACAACGATATAATGTAGCATCGATTATTGAAGTGATGAAAGGGAAGCAACGCTTGGCGAAGCTTATTATCGATGGAAATACCGTTGTTGGAGATTATG
Organism: uncultured bacterium; assembly: GCA_964648395.1. Lineage (GTDB taxonomy): Bacteria > Fidelibacterota > Marinisomatia > Marinisomatales > UBA1611. The sequence goes on from CAZYLQ010000053.1 coordinate 834, forward strand.
GGTTCATTCTTGGGTGTAACACAATTCATACGGGAAAAGGAATGATGATGGCTCCCTTAGCTCAACTTAATGATGGGTTAATCGATTTAATCATTGCACGGAAAGCCGGTCGATTCAAATTATTGCGGTTATTTCCTAAATTGTTCAGTGGTGGCCACGTAGGTGATCCATTAGTAGACTATCATCAGGTGAAGGAATTCTCAATCATTCCTCAGGAAGACAATATACTTAATATTGACGGTGAAATGATTGGAAGTACCCCCATCCATGTGACAGTAGAACAAGGATTGATCGACGTACTGGTTTAAATAAGGAAAAAAGTATGGGTATGTTCAAAGGACGAAATCTGATAAATGCATTGGGAATTCCCGGCTGGTTATTTCTTATATGGAAAGGTGATCTTTATTACAGCGTATTTATTTTAATTTGTATAGCTTTTGCTTTGGGTGAATTCTATACCATCATGGAGAAAAAAGGTGCAAAACCATTGCGGTGGATGGGAATGTGCACTTCAGTATTTATCGCTGATTATTACTTCGTTCAGCCGGACATCACAGCTCATCAAATTTTGGGTGGAATTATATTCATTGTTCTACTTACTGTGATATGGGAATTGTTTTCAGATAAAGAAAATTCCGGTCAAAATATTTCTGCGACTATGGCGGGGATTCTATTTGTTCCCATCCTCCTTGGTACAGCCATAGATATTCGCCAATTTGATTCATTAATGGGAACTCAGTTGACTTTAGCTTTGGTTTTATCTGTTTGGGCATGCGATTCAGCTGCTTTCATTTTTGGCACGAAATTTGGCGATAAAAAGATATTCCCTCGGGTCAGTCCAAATAAATCTTGGGTAGGGTCTATTGCAGGATTGATTGCATCATTAAGCGTGTTTCATCTTTTTTATCACCAGGGATGGCTGGGTGATTATTTTTCCATGAAAGATGCAATTGTATTTGGTATTATCACTGGTATTTTTGGACAAATAGGAGATTTTGCAGAATCGCTCTTGAAACGAGATGCGGATGTGAAAGATAGTGGAACTCTTCTACAAGGGCATGGCGGCGTTTTAGATCGTTTTGACTCCTTGATATTCGCAACACCGCTTACTTATCTTTACATCCATTTTTTAATGCATTTATAATCTTTATATAACACCCCATGGAACTCAGATCAATCTTGGCTACGGATTGTGGTTCTACCACAACCAAAGCCATCCTTATACAAAAAATTGATGGAGAATACCGGTTAAGTTATCGTGGTGAAGCGCCCACTACTGTAGAAGCCCCATTTGAAGATGTGACTCGCGGCGTATTGAATGCTGTGATGGAAGTGGAAGAACTAGCCAGCCGTAAGATCTTAAAAGGGGATGAAATAATGACGCCCCAAAATGGGGAAGAAGGCGTGGATATTTATATATCCACCAGTTCAGCCGGTGGCGGGCTTCAAATGATGGTTGCAGGTGTTGTTAAATCCATGTCTGGTGAAAGTGCAGAACGTGCTGCGTTGGGGGCAGGTTCAATTGTTATGGATGTTATGGCTTCAAATGATGGGCGTCTCCCTCACGAAAAAATCAAAAGAATTCGTGATCTTCGACCTGATATGATTCTTTTATCAGGTGGGATTGATGGTGGAACGGTTTCCCATGTGGTTGAATTAGCTGAAATCCTCCATGCTGCAAACCCTAAACCACGGTTGGGACAAAATTATAAATTGCCGGTGATTTATGCCGGTAACAATAAGGCCCAAGATCAGATTCGAGATACACTGGGAGAAATGGTAGATCTGGATATTACAGAAAATATTCGCCCTGTTCTTGAGAGAGAAAACTTAGAACCTTCAAGAGATAAGATACATGATCTTTTTATGGAGCATGTCATGCAACAGGCGCCTGGTTATAAAAAACTTATGTCCTGGACAGATGCACCGATTATGCCAACACCGGGTGCTGTTGGATCATTAATAGAGATGATTGCTGAAAAGGAAAAAATCACCGTTGTTGGCGTGGATATTGGTGGCGCTACAACAGATATATTTTCTGTGTTTCAAGGGAAATTCAATAGAACTGTTAGTGCAAACCTGGGAATGAGTTATTCCATTTGCAATGTATTGGCAGAGTCTGGATTAGATAATGTTTTACGCTGGGTTCCATTTGATATTGATCGAAAAGAATTAACAAACCGAATCGGTAATAAAATGATTCGCCCTACAACAGTCCCCCAGTCTCTCGAAGAATTATTTATTGAACAAGCCATTGCTCGAGAAGCATTACGCCTGTCGTTTAAACAGCATAAGGAATTTGCCACGAGTTTAAAAGGGGTGCAAAAAGAACGAACTATTTCTGATGCATTTGATCAATCCAGTTCGGGTGAATCCCTTGTAAATATGATGGAATTGGATCTACTTGTGGGCTCTGGGGGTGTTTTGAGCCATGCTCCACGCCGTGAACAGTCTGCAAGAATGCTTATTGACTCATTTATGCCCGAGGGAATTACTCAATTGGCGGTTGATTCTATTTTTATGATGCCACAATTAGGGGTACTTGCCAATATTGAAAAGGAAGAATTAGCTGCCGATGCGCGAGTTGCTGCGCTTGAAGTTTTTCATAAAGATTGTCTTATTCATCTTGGAACTTGTATTGCACCAATTGGAAATGCAAAAAATGGTGCAATAGTTCTTACAGCAGAGTTTACCTTCCCTGATGGAAAAAAAGTCCATCATGAATTGAAAAAAGACGAACTATTTCGATTTGAAGCACCTTATGAACCAGTATCTGCCGTATTAAAACCCGATAAAAAAATGGATATAGGTTCCGGAAAAGGAGAGCCGATTGAAACTACAGTACATGGAGGTGTGGTTGGATTGATTTTGGATGGTCGTTCTAGACCAATCTCAATTCCTACGTCTTCTGATGATAGATTAGCTGCTCTCAAGAATTGGTCTGAAGCAGTTAATGAATATCCAAATCAAAATCATAATTAATAATTATAAACTAATTAATGGCACACGCATACACACCCGGACTTAAAGTTTTACATCATACGAAAGTTGAAAAAAATAGGCGACTACCTATTAAGGGGGAAATTACAAAACAGGTGGGGGATCTTCTTAAACCAGAAGATGTGGTTGCAAAAACTGATCTCCCGGGTAATGTTCAGATGTTAAAGGTTGCTAATGTGCTAAATATTGGTCCGACGGATGTACCAGACGTGATGCTTGTTGGTGAAGGTGACAGAGTTAATAAAGGGCAAATGATTGCGGAAACAGAAGGATTATTTGGATTTTTTAAGTCGAATGTAAAATCACCTATTGATGGTACAGTTGAATCTATTTCAGATGTTACTGGGCAAATTGTAATGAGAGAAGCGCCAATTCCGGTTGAAGTGGATGCTTATATGTCTGGAATAGTTAAAGAAATCATTCCCGATGAAGGTGTTATTGTTGAAGCCGACGCAGCTTTTATTCAAGGCATTTTTGGAATTGGTGGGGAGAGTCGAGGCGATATGATGGTCTTAGTTGACGATCGTGAAGCAGAATTGACACCAGAATTATTGGATGAGTCTCATGAAGGAAAAATTGTTGTTGGAGGTTCATTCATCAGTCTGGATACATATAAAAAAGCATTGTCATTGGGTGTAGCTGGTGTAGTTGTGGGAGGTTTCAATTATTTTGATCTTGAAGAAATATTAGGTTATACCTTGGGTGTAGCCATTACCGGATCCGAAGATTTAGTAACTTCCCTTATCGTGACAGAAGGATTTGGAAATATAAGAATGGGGAGCAGGACATTTGAGCTATTAAAGAAGGAAAATGGAAAATTTGTATCTATCAATGGCGCCACACAAATTCGAGCTGGCGTGATACGACCAGAAATCGTTATTCCACTTCAAGAAAGAGAAATACCTGAAACAGCAGTTCATAAATCTGTTGATAGAGGGATTGGTGAAGGCAGTCTAGTTCGTATAATTAGAGCACCTTATTTCGGTAAAATGGGAGAAGTTGTGAGTCTCCCACCGGAACTTGAACAAATGGAGTCTGAAACGATGGTTCGCGTTGCGGAAGTAAAAGTTGATGGTGATGTTCTGAATATTCCACGAGCTAATCTTGAAATGGTGGAGATTGATTGATTTTATTATGCTAAATAGATTAAAAGAAATAATAATCCCTGACGTAATCCCTAATTCTCTACCTCTGCGAGAACAGGATACTGCATTCCTCCAGCGATTGGCTGAAAAAATACATAAATCAGGTTTTGTTACTCCTGCGGTCTTCTTTTTGGAAATGAATAAACCTTTAGCATTATTAGGGAGCCATGCATTGGTTTTTTTTGGTCCTATCCTGAACGCATTTATTCAATCAGAAAATTATTACCGTACGGTGCAGGTTTTTGAAGAATCTGCAAATATAGAATTATTGCTGCAAATGATCGAAGCATTGGAAAACGATGCAAAGGTCAATAATGGAGATATTCATGAATGATCGTGATTTTATGATTGGAGCTGGTGGAATAACACTAGCATTTCTGATCTATTGGTTTATGGGACATCCATTCTTTATTGAAGAACGCCTAGTAATGTTCCTTGCCATAATGTCCTTCTCAGGTACCCTGATGTTTTTCATCCGCAAGGCACGTCGTGGAGAAGAGATATTTTTAAGAGAAATTCCAGGACTTAAAGCTGTTGAAGAAGCGGTAGGTCGCTCAACAGAAATGGGGAAGCCTGTTCTTTATGTCCCTGGCATTATGGATATGGATCAGGTTGAAACAGTTGCCGGCGTTATTGTTTTAGGCCATGTATCTAAAATGACTGCACGTTACGAGACAACACTGAATGTTCCTGTTTCTCGTGCCATTGTAATGAAGGCCGCTCGTGAAGCTTGTAAGGAATCGTACCTTATAGAAGGGCGTCCCGATATGTTCCATGAAGATATGGTTCATTACGTAACGGATGAACAGTTTGCCTATGCAGCAGGTGTGAATGGAATCATGGTTAGAGAAAAACCTGCCGCTTGCCTATATATGGGCAAATTTTACGCCGAATCTTTGATTCTGGCTGAAACAGGAAATTCGATTGGAGCTATCCAGATTGCTGGTACAGCTTCCCAAGCACAAATTCCCTTTTTTGTTACTGCTTGCGATTATACCTTGATTGGCGAAGAATTTTTTGCTGCCAGTGCTTATTTGTCCCAACGTCCTGAACTAATTGGCGGCGTCAAAGGACAGGATATGATTAAAGTAATTGTGATTACCTTAATACTGGGTGGTGTAATTCTTCGATTATTTCATGATATGGGGATGATCGATTTTAGTATTCTTGAATTTCTGGCAGTGCGATAAGGAAAATATTTATGCTTTGGAAAAGACAAATCCCAATTTTGATTGTAGCCGTGATAGGTTCTCTCACTTTGTTTGGGTGGTTCGTAGATGAACCAAACATTAAATCTTTTGTAGATGATGATGCGACACAATGGTACGATATTTTGGCCAGTTTCGCTATTTTTCTTGGGGGTTTCAATTTACTCAAATTGCAACTCCAAAAGGTGCTTCGGAAACAGCATGGCTGGCAGTATAGCCTATTTGCAATTGGTGGTTTCTTTTTTGCAATCATTGCAGGCTTTTTTTATAAAGGCAATCCAGATGTGGCTTGGGGGACACATGTTACCGCAAAGGGCACATTATTTAAATGGATGTTCACTTACATGTTTGCACCTATGCAGGCAACCATGTTTGCCCTTCTGGCTTTCTTTGTTGCATCTGCATCTTATCGCGCATTTCGAATACGGAATTTTGAAGCTACGCTCCTGTTAGTATCAGGAATCATTATTATGATTGGTCGCGTGCCTTTAGGGAGCAATATTTCCAGTTGGTTTATTTTGTATTTATTGGTTCTCATCAGCGGCATTGCTGTGAATGCAATTTTCAAGAATAAACAATATACTTTGGGCGTTGTAATGGGTGGGATTGCCCTAGTGACTTTAGCAGGAAATTCCATGGGTTGGCCCTTAGATCAGCCGGGACTATTCTATCTTCCTTATCTCCAAGAATGGATTTATTTTTTCCCAAATGTGGCTGGCGCTCGTTCAATTATGATAGGAATCGGTTTGGGCATTTTTGCAACATCAATTCGGTATATCCTCGGAATTGAAAAATCTTATATCGGGGAGTAATAATGAACTATTTAATAGATTTAATTTTAAAATTGGGTACTGTCGATCGTCGTTGGATTTTCTTGGTTATAGGTATTGTTGTTATTATTCCTTTATTTTTTCCATTGGGTTTGCCTATTCGAGCTACAGCGACTACTCAACAGGTTTATGATACAATCGATGCCTTGCCTCATGGGTCCAAAGTTTTAGTTTCTTGTGAATACGGCCCCAGTACGAAGCCAGAAATACACCCCATGACTTTAGCCGTGATGCGCCATTTATTTAAAAATAAACATAAGGTATATGTGACGTGCCTGTGGCCCGATGGACAATTCCTTGCAGAAGAAGCATTAGATCAAGTAGGGGGTGAAGAGTATGGCCTAAAATATGGCGAAGATTATGTTCTACTAGGCTTTCGACCGGGGAATGAGGCTGTTGTAAAAGGTATTGTCAGTAACTTACGTAAAGTATATACCATTGACTCCAGAGGAACGAAAGTGACAGAAATTCCTATGATGGATGGCATTCACAGATTTGAAGATTTTGATTTTCTTTTTTCTGCTTCTGCTGGATATCCGGGTACAATTGAATGGGTTCAATATGCGGTGGATCCCACGGACGTACCCATGAGTACAGGCACCACATCAATACAGGTAAATGAAGTAATGCCTTATGTTGCAGCAGGACAGGTGAATGGTATTTTGGCTGGAATGCCAGGTGCTGCTGAATATGAAGCGCTGATTGGTGTCCCCGGAATTGGCACCAGTGGAATGGATGCCCAGTCCGTCGCCCACCTGGTAATTGTGCTATTCATCGTTCTGGGGAATATTGGTTATTTCATTGAACGACACCGTTCAAAAAAGTATTAAGGAGTGAATCATGTTTGGTGAAATTTTTGGCGCATGGATTGCAGCATTTTTAACGCTTGCAATTTTTTCATTTCTCTATAAGGATAACCCATTCTACAAAATTGCAGAACATATTTTCGTTGGTGTGTCTGCTGGCTATTGGATGTCCATGTTCTTTTGGACACAAATCCAGCCAAACCTATTCGGAAGATTATGGCCGGCAACCCATTATTCAGATGGTTTTTGGTATGGGATCTATAATATTTTTGGAATGATATCATCTTCTATATTTCCCGATGGCGGGATTGATAAAGGGCACGATATCCATTTTATTTATTTGATTCCATTTGCATTGGGAGTCATGATGTTATTGAGTTTATTTGAAAAACTGAATTGGTTCGCAAGGTGGGGAATCGCTTATACAGTTGGAATGGCAGCAGGACTTCGTGCTTATGGCTATCTCAATTCCAATGTATTAGGACAGATTAAGGGAACTATCATTCCACTTGCAGACCCTGATTTACCATTCTTTAATCTAATGGGTGCATCCCATTTTAATAATCTTGTGATTTTAGTTGGGACAGTAACAGGATTACTGTATTTCTTCTTTTCCAAGGACCATACAGGAAATTTTGGAAAAGTCACTCGCGTGGGAATTTATTTCCTAATGATTTCTTTTGGTGCGTCATTTGGATTTGCTGTTATGGGACGAATCTCATTGCTTATAGGCCGTTTTGTAGAATTAATAACCTATGCTGGTGCCCAGTACCATCATGCCAGTATTTGGGTTTTGCTAACCATGGTAGCATTATTAGGGTATTCTGCATTTACTGATAAGGGCGATCCTAACGCAGACCTATCATAATTAATTATGTCATAACTAAATCGTGGCAATATTAATTCTAATTGAATCAACATGATATTATTACATGATTTACAATGAAAGTCTAATGTAAAAAAAAGCTCAATCATAGATTGTGCTTTTTTTATTTATGATTTCAACATGCCATCTTTCCTAAATTCATCCAGAAGGAGAATAGAAAATATGAATAGAATTATCATTTCAATATTTTTAATAGTAAATATTATTTACGGGATTAATCCACCTCAGAAAGGAAATTTCCCAGATGGTTTTTGGGAAAAAATGAAACAGCAAGATATTGGTCTAAATTATGGTGATCCTGGCTGGGTTAATAAAATATCTAAACAATTAAATGATCCATCCCGTGATACACAATTGGAATTTAATATACCGGTACTTTTAGGAAAATATGCGGATGCATCAAATACGTATTTTAGTGCTTCAGATTATCAAAATATGCTTTTTGGAACTAATCCTACAGGTTCGATGAAAACATATTATAACGAAATATCATATGGAAATTTTCAAGTTGATGGTTCAACAGGTGGGTGGTATCAATCATCTCTTACTATGTCACAAGCTGTTGAAAATGTCAAGCAATATGTAGCAGAAATAGCAGCACTGGCAGATCCTGATTTTGATTATGCACAGTATGATAATGATGGTCCAGATAATGTTCCTAATTCTGGTGATGATGATGGGTATGTGGATGGAATAATTGTTGTTTATCCTGGCTGTATGTCTGGTAATGATAATATATGGCCTCATCAAAGTTCTTTATCTAGTGAATATGTAACGAATGATGTATCAGCCAATGGTGGAAATATTACTATTAGTACCTACATGGTATGTCCTGAACTACCAGGCAGTGGCAGTTGTGTCACAAGCGAAATATGCCCCATGGGTGTTTATGCACATGAATTTGGCCATGTGTTGGGATTACCGGATCTTTATGATAGGGATGCCAGTGATGGTGATTCAGAAGGTGTTGGTGAGTGGTGTTTAATGGCTAGTGGAAGCTGGATGGGTTGGTATGGAGATACTCCATCACATATGTCATCATGGTGTAAAATCCAGATGGGATGGATGGAAGCTACTGTATTAAATAATAGTACAACTGCTGTAGAAATACCGCAACTGGTAACATCTCCATTTGCATTGAAAGTATGGGAAGATGATTACCATTGGAATCGTTATTTTTTAATTGAAAATCGACAAGCAGTGGGTTTCGATTCTGAATTACATGGCCCCGGTTTGATTGTATACCACGTAGATGAAAACAGGGGATGGGGTGTTAATGGATGGAGCTTTGGTGCGGTGAATGATGACGAACAAAATAAACTGGTAGATTTAGAAGAAGCTGATGGTGATAATGACCTGGATAATGAGGTTAACCGTGGAGACAATGGTGACCCTTTTCCGGGGACATCTGGAAATAGAACATTTGATGATAATTCTAACCCAAGCGCAACACGCAATGATGGTTATGAAACAGGAATTTCTTTTTCAAATATTAGTGATCCTGATTCTATAATGACGGTTGATATCGAGAACCGACCGAAGTATGGTTATGCTATTGTCTATGACGAAAATGGAATTGCACCTACGACATTCGGTATTGGAACGGAAGATCAATGGTCTGGAGTATTATTTACAGCAGATGAATCAGGATATATAACAGAAATAGATTTTGGTGTCATTTATAGTGGCTGGTGGAATGATGATGTAATGGATTATGTAGTCTATGTTTATGATTCTTTCGATGGGACTTCGCCAGGAAACCTAATGGATAATGTAAGCGGTTCTACGTATAGTAGTGGTTGGATAACAGTATCAATTGATTCAGTTGCTGTAGCAGTTGGGCAGGATTTTTTTGTGTCTATTAAATTTATTAATGAAACATATGCATTTTGTTTTGATAATACTGGTGAACTTTCTGGAAGATCCTATCTTTCCGGTGATGGAGTAAACTATGATAACATGCTATCCGCTTACGGTGATGCGAATATTCGAGCAAAAGTATCTAGCGATGCTTTTGTTGGAATTGAACCGGTTGCTGCAGTGCCAAACGAAATACTGTTATTTCCGAATTATCCAAATCCATTTAATCCGGAAACTACATTTAGTTTTAATATTGGATCCCTTCAGCATACATCATTGCGAATTTATGATATTCAGGGCCGACTAATTGAAACACTGGTGCAGGATAAAATTAACCCAGGTTTTCATAATATGACCTGGAATGCATCTGAAGTTGCAACTGGTGTCTATTTTGTGAAACTCATCTCCGGAGATAAAATAAAAACCCGAAAGATAATGGTTTTAAAATAGAGTTATGTTTCAAGTTGGATTTTTAATTGGAAATAGGTTTTATTCTTGACTTCGTTCTGATTGGGAATCTTGAGTAAATAATATTATGTCATCAGAAGAAAGAAAATTAGCTGCTATAATTATCTAAAATACGAGTAGTGCAGGATTTGAAATAATATAAATGAATATCATTCAAAGAAAAATATGGGATTATATGACCAAAAAGGCAGAAGGTCTTGGTCACCAGCCTGCGCCCATTTTAGAAAACGAGCAAGAACGGCTCCAAGATTTAGATTCGCTTGGGATTGTCAAGGAAGACATAAGAAAGGATCAGCGTTTTTCATCGTTACCAAGATTGGCGTCCTATCTTACATCATGCCCTCAAGCCTGGATCAATATCATTGATAAAGATACTCAACATTGTAAAATTGATTACGGTCAAAATTCTGTATTGTCTTATATGAGCCGTGAAATACCCCGCGGACTTACTGCATGTCAGCATGTGGTAAATAATAATTGCGAACCCCTTGTGATTGAAGATTGTACTGTTGATGAGCGTACCAAGTTAGTTGCAGAAGCCAGCGGTGGAGGGTTCCCAAGGTTTTATGCTGGCAGTCCTATTGTGAGTAAGAATGGATTTATATTAGGTACTTTTTGTGTAATGGACGAAGAGCCTCGATCTATATCTCATGAACAGTTGGAAGGATTAAGGCTGTTAGCTGACCAGTTTGTGGAATTACTGGACACACGACAGGTTGAAGCGCCATCAGTAAATAATGATGATAAATTAGCTGTGAATGGTGATTATTATTCATCTGCAACTATCCTTTTTGCAGATTTT
>CAZYLQ010000054.1:0-11717 GCA_964648395.1 uncultured bacterium
ACTTTTTACGTATTTAACATAAACAGCTTCTTTTTCTTTAGATCCTGCAGCTTTATCTGCGAAACTTTTTTGTTTTTTTGCCATTTTTTAAAATCTCCTGGGAATTAAGCCGGCGAATTTATATACCAATCAGTTTAAACTCAATGGTTATGAGGTGATTCACCCTTCTCTTTTTCCATCATTTTAGCAGTAGCCAATTTTCTCATATCTACCACATTGTCATGTTCATCCACTATTTCTACACCCAATAATGTTTCAATTGCATCTTCCAATGATATCAACCCCGTAGTCGTTCCAAAATCATCAATCACCATGAATATCTGTTGACGACGTTTGACAAATTGATCCAGTACATCGGACACAGATTCCCTTTCTTTCACTGTATGAATTGGTTTCATCAATTCACTCATTTTAATATGAAACCGATCTTCAGCTTGCTCATTTACCAAGGTGTATCGATTAACTAATCCTATTACATTATCTAAATCCTCATCAAAAACGGGAATCCTAGAAAAGGCAATGGGTGAATGTTTTTCAACTACCTCACCGACAGTGCGATTCTGATTGAGTGCAAAAACGACTGATCGGGGCGTCATCACTTCTTCAATTGCAATATCGTCCAATTTCATCAGGTTTTCAATGATATCCCCTTCTTGTTCATCTATAGATCCTTCGTCTTCACTAATCTCTGCCATAGCGAGTAACTCTTCTCGAGAGGCCTTGGATTCTCCACCATTTTCTCCAGAATGAATCAAGCCAGCCATGGATTCAGATAGAACCACAAACGGATATGCAATTACCATAAGAGACCTAACAGTATAGGCCGTAAAAGATGACAGAGATTTATTATATACAGCGCCAATTGTTTTTGGGATAATTTCCGAAAAGATCAAAATGGATAAGGTTAAAATCCCAGATGCAACGGCTACCCATTCGTTGCCATAAAGGACCATCGTTTGAGCACCAACACCTGCTGCACCCACTGTGTTTGCAACGGTATTGATTGTAAGTATTGCAGCAAGAGGACGATTTATGTTTTCCTTGAGCTCAGCCATTATCTTTCCCGAATGGCTTCCATTTTTTTCAAGGACAGATACGTGGGTAATGGAAATACTTAATAGCACTGATTCAAGAAGTGAACATAAGAACGACACAACGAGTGCCGTCACAAAATAGGTGATGAGAGCTGTCATTGACGAATGAATTTAGGGAAAAAATATGAAAGTGGTATAAGAATCAAGCACGAATCCAACGTACCACTTCTTTTATTGTGACTTTTTTTCCATAGAGCAAAACGGCAGTTCGAAAGATTTTCCCGGATATTTTCAACATAAACCAGCAGGAAATGATCATTAGGATCATGGTATAAATTATTTCTGGCATTTCCACACTTCCTGTTCCAAAACGAATTATCATCATAAAGGGTGTTAAAGGAGGAATATAAGTAGCACCAATCGTAAACGCTGAACTTGGATTGCTAATGAAATAAGATGCAAATACGATAGGTAGAACCGCAACTATACTAATAATCCCACTGGATTGTTGTGCTTCTTGTTCCGATGTAAAAAATGTCCCCATGGCTGCAAATATCGCAGCGTAAAATAAATATCCAGTGATAAAATAGATCAAGAAAATTGGAATTTGAGAAAATTCGATAGTGGCTAATTCTTTGTATTCTGTTACGGCTAATCCCACAATAAGATAGAAACACATTTGTGTTAAACCCAATGCACCTAGACCTAAAATTTTCCCACGCATTAATTCGTCTGGCGTTACAGATGATAATAGAATTTCAATTGTTCGACTGGTTCGCTCTTCCATAACAGATCGAAGTAACAATTGGCCACTCATAAAAACGGTCATAAAAAGAATCATCAAAAACAAGTATGGAATTATAAAACTTGTAAACCCATCTCCTTCAGAAGTTTTACCATCTTCATCTATTTTAAAAGTTTCAAATGAAATTCTTCTGCTTAATTGTCCAACCAACGACATATCGATATTTTGATCAATCATTCTTTGTTCAATTACAACTTGATTTAAGACTCGTCTCAATTGGGTGTAAATCTTAATATTACTCAGGGATAGACTATAATACTCCACTTCCCCCGTATCCGTTACAGATGATGGAATGATCATAAATCCATCAATTGACTTTGAAACTACACTATCTAGCGCAAATTGATCTGAATCAAACCGGCTAAAAATAAATTGTGGTTTTCCATTCTTAAGTTGATGCGTTACACCGATTTGAGCTTCAAATCGATGTACCAGATCAAGAATATCGTCTTGATAAACTAAGCCAATTTCAGAAGTTTCTTCAGGTTCAAGATCCATGAGCATAGATGGCAGATACATCATTCCACCCATAAAGAATGGAAGTAAAAATGTCGTAATCAAAAAGAGTTTTGACTTTACGCGATTCATGTATTCCCATTGAAAGATTTTCCAGATTTGGGTCATGATGTTTTTTTCACTTCTTCTATAAAGATTTGTTCTAAACTTGGTATTTGAATCTGAAATGATTCAACAGTAACACATGTATTAATCCAAGATAAAAAATCTCGGGGGTCACAGGATAAAACACCAGATAAGGACGCTCCTCCAATCTTTACATCTGAAAAATAAGTTTTCGCTTTTTCCGAATTTAATTCACCCGAAAAACGAACATCCACTGCATTGCTGCGGTGGGATTGTTTTACACTTGCCAAAGATCCTTCAATAATTATTTTCCCTTTATTAATAAGACAAATGTTTGTGCAAAGTCGTTCCACTTGTTCCATCTGATGAGTAGAGAAAAGAATCGTTTTGCCATCACTCCTTTTTTCTTGAATAATCTCTTTTAATAATAGCTGATTAAGTGGATCTAATCCTGTAAAAGGCTCATCTAGAATTAATAAATCTGGATCGTGAATTAAGGATAAAATAAATTGAATTTTTTGCTGATTCCCTTTGGAAAGCTCTTCTATTTTTCGATTACCTTGATCTCCCAAACCGAATCGCTCAAGCCATTCATTCGCTTTTGTTTTAGCGATAGATTTTTCTAATCCACGAAGAATTCCAAAATAGATAATAGTTTCTTCTAATTTTTGTTTTTGATATAAACCTCGATCTTCGGGAAGGTAACCAAAGTTGTCACGATCTAGCGTGTTAACATCTTTTCCATTCAATTCGATGAGGCCCGAATCCTGGTGAATAATGCCCATAATCATACGAATTGTAGTGGTTTTTCCAGCGCCATTTGGACCAAGAAATCCAAAAATATCTCCTTTTTCAACCGTGAATGAAACATCATCTACTGCGCGAACGCCATCGTATTGCTTTATGAGATTTGAAAGATTTAACATTTTAGAATTGGACGGCTGTACCATCACAATACTCCGGAATTTGAACACCGAGTATTTGAGCGATTGTTGGAGCAATATCTACCGTGGCCCGTGGAGTTGCATTTAAAAACCGTTGAGAATGGATATGGGAAAATATGAGAGGGACATGTGTGTCATAATCATAAGGTGAACCATGCCCAGTTCCATAAGGGCTTTTGTATATATACCCCTTCGTCACAATGGGAAATATCTCTGGTGTTTTATACGGGTGTATCATATTCTGTAAACGATTTGTAATCTTGTCTGTAGCTGAGCTGGTAATAATATCTTCCTTATAAATCATACGTTCAATTCCTTCCACTTTTGGAAGATAATTTTGTACAATATCATAGATTACCCGTGGATCAATATCTGCTTTTTTCAATCGATCCAAGTCTAAAAAGAAATTCCCACCAGAACGATCAAAGAAATTCTTACCAATTTTTTCTTCAACTTCTTCATCGATCCATTCAAATGCTTCTTTTAAATGCTCTCTATTGATTCGTCCGGCAATTCCTCCCTGCTCAATAACATATTCAGGAAGTGGTAAACCACCATGGTCACCCGTAAGTACAAATTGAACATTGTTTAATCCCACAGATTTATCTAGAAATTCAATAAAGTTACCTAAATATTTATCTAATTTGATGAATGCATCCATAATCTCCTGGGAAAAGGGTCCATAATCATGAATCATCCAGTCCATGGCAGAAAATCCAATAAATAAAAGGTCGGGACTTGAGTCTACTCCAAGGTTTTCATTTACGACAGCTTCCTTAGCTAAATTGAGAATCTCTCTTTCAAACCATGGACGAGCCATAAAATATTCTTTGGGGTTATTCTTTGGATCAATGCCAATGGGGAAAACTGGAGAATAGTCATCGTTTAAATAATCATCTAGCTCGCCTTGGTAAAAATCTTCCCGAGCATATTTCAAGTATACATCATCTGATAATGATTTTGTCCACAGTGAATCTTTGTAAGCCTCAGCATGCAGTGTAGTGTTAAATTGGTTCGCCCAATCCGGAAGCGATTCCACATAATAGTCTGATGAGATAAAATGCCCTGCATAATTAAAATACAGAGCTAGATCTGGTTTTTGTCCACCTAGCAACACCGCTGTCCTGTCTTTTCCCCCTATTGATATCACTTTAGAATTTGAAAAAGAAGATTTCACCCAATCCCCTAGTCCAGTCGTATTATAACGGGAATAGGATCTTGCTTTTCCTTCCTCGGCACCCACCACATGTGCATCGGGGTCTTCTACACAATTTACTTTTTTTTGTAAATCGCGATCATAAAAACTATTTCCGATAACACCAACACGTCCCGGGTATTGGCCAGACCCAATGGCGAAATGACCCGGACCTGTAGCTGTATAGCTATGTTCATGGTGTGCATCTGTAAACCAAATACCATGATCCATGAGCCAACGAAAACCACCGGTGTATAGATCGTCAAACCGGGTAAGTAGGTCTGGTCGCATCTGATCTACCACAAGGGTAATAACCAGTTTTGGTATTTGGGGTTGAGAATTGTTACAAGATAAAGAAAAAAAGGCTGCAATTATTGGCAGCCAGAAATAACTACGTATCATTCAATGACCTTTAGAAATCGTCGTTTTCCAATTTTTAGTATTTGTTCACCAGAGGGTGTTATTGTCGCTTGAATATCTGTAATAGGCTCACCATCTAATTTAACAGCACCTTGCTTTATCATTCGTCGGGCTTCTCCCTTACTTTGCAGTATTCCTGCGTCAAAGATCACATTTGTAATCTGATCTTCTGAAGACAAAGTATATTCTGGAATATCATCAGGTATTCCTTTTCCAACCACCACAGTATTAAAATGGTTTTCAGCATTATTTGCGGTTTCCGTATCATAATATAATTCTACCACAGCACGTGCTAGTTCTCTTTTAACTTCCATTGGATTAATAGAAGAATCAGCCAATCGAGACTCTGCGGACTTGACTACCGCTTCATTTGCATCTGCAGCCAAAGTGAACCATTTTACTATCATATCATCAGAAATAGAAAGCGTTTTACCATACATATCTTCAGGTTTATCATAGAGCCCAATATCATTTCCATAAGACTTGGACATTTTATCAATCCCATCAGTCCCTTCCAATAATGGAAGCGTAATAATACATTGTGGATTTTGTCCATTAGCTTTTTGGAGATCACGCCCAACTAATAAATTAAATTTTTGATCTGTGCCACCTAATTCCACATCTGCATTCAATTCCACAGAATCCTGACCTTGTGCCAATGGATATAAGAATTCATGGAGAAGAATGGGAGTTTCGGATTGGAATCGTTTAGTAAAATCATCCCGTTCCAACATACGAGCCACAGTATAGGAACTTGCCAATTTTACCACATCATTGAAGTTCATATTATTTAGCCAATCTGAATTATAAACAATCTTAAGTTTATCTATATCAAGTATAACTTTAGATTGTTCCACATAAGATTCAGCATTGGATCGAGCCTCCTCTAATGTCAATTGTGGTCGAGTTTTATTACGACCGGATGGATCGCCAATCATAGCAGTAAAATCGCCAATAACGAGGACTGCTTGATGGCCTAGATCCTGAAAGTGGCGAAGTTTTCTTAAAACAACTCCGTGGCCTATATGTAAATCTGGCCGGCTAGGATCACATCCGAGTTTGATAATTAGTGGTGTATCAGTTTCCTTGGATCTCTCCAGTTTCTTTTTAAGAATATCCTCGGGGATAATCTCTTCTGCACCTCGTCGGATAAGGACTAATTGCTCATCTATAGGTAGAAAACTCATTTTTGGCTCAATGCTCTTTGTATATCTCTTTCAACGTCACGTTTCTTTTTACTGTCTCGTTTATCATGAAGCTTTTTCCCTTTTGCTAATCCGACTTCCAATTTGATTAGTCCACCCTTAAAATACAATTTAGTAGGAACTGCAGTTAATCCTTTTTCTGCCAATTTTGAACCGATGCGCGATATTTCCTTTTTATGAAGAAGTAATTTTCGGTCTCGAATGAACTCGTGACCTTCAATCCCTGTGTGACTATAGGATGCGATATGAGCCCCTTTTAGCCATGCTTCACCTTTACGTATTAAGACATAAGATTCTTTTAAACTAACATTCCCTTCACGAATGCTCTTCACTTCACTACCCATTAATTGAATTCCTGCTTCGTGGGTTTCAAGAATATGGTATTCATGAAAGGCTTTTCGATTGGTGGCGACTGTTTTGATTTCCATGATAAAAAAGCGGGTGAAAAATACGGGAATCCATTACCTTTCTCCAAGTTTATTCCCTGTGATTTTCCGTCGGGATTTAATAAAATTCCCGATCTATTTTAATGGTTTACATGTTTTTTGAATTATTGCCCGGGTGGCGGAATTGGTAGACGCGCACGGTTCAGGTCCGTGTGTCTTTACAGACGTGCTGGTTCGACTCCAGTCTCGGGCACTTTTTTTTAAGTTATAAATTCAAACTTCAGTTACTTCATTATCAAGTTTCAAACATCATTAATTTAATATTTTTGTAGATTCCATCGTGAATATTCTCCTCATTGAACCTTATTTCACTGGATCTCATAAACAGTGGGCGGTAGGATTTGCCAAACACAGCAAGCATGATGTTCAATTTTTAACAATGAAAGGCCAATTCTGGAAATGGCGCATGCATGGTGGGGCAGTAACCATGGCAAGGGAATTCAATAATCTCACCTGGCGCCCGGATCTCATTCTTGCTACGGATATGCTGGATTTGTCCACATTTCTTGCCCTTACAAAATCCAAATCCTATGGTATTCCTACTGCTATCTATTTTCATGAAAATCAATTGTCTTATCCATGGTCGCCGAAAGATCGAGATGTTCAAAATAATCGTGACACCCACTACGGGTTTATCAATTTCGCATCAGCGTTGGCTGCGGATCAGGTATTCTTCAATTCTGAATTTCACATGGCTTCTTTCCTAGATGCTCTCCCCCGTTTCCTACGGAAATTCCCAGATTATCGTGAATTAGATTCTGTAAATGTGGTCCGTGGAAAAAGCCGTATTCTTCACTTAGGAATGGATCTTCGGCAATTTGACAACCATCGCAAGAGCCGTGGGGATGAACCGCTCATTCTCTGGAATCATCGCTGGGAGTATGACAAAAATCCTACTGAATTTTTTAACGTTTTGGGAAAAGTCCGGGAATATGGTCATAATTTTAAATTGGCGGTTCTAGGAGAGAATTTTCATCAATACCCAGATATTTTTATTGAAGCCCATAAATCATTTGAAGATCAGATAGTTCAATGGGGCTATACCGAATCATTCACAGAGTATGCGCAATGGCTCTGGAAGGCTGATATTTTGCCTGTAACATCCAATCAGGAATTTTTCGGTGCGAGTGTCATGGAAGCTATGTATTGTGACACATGGCCCCTTTTACCCAATAGATTAACATATCCGGAGTTGCTGCCTTCAAAACACCATGGAGATCATTTATACTTAAATGGTCAGGATCTTTTTAATAAAATAAATTGGGCTATTGAGAATTACGAACAGATTCAGTCCCTTCATTTCCATTCAATTGCCAAGCCCTACGATTGGGAATACATGGCACCCAGGTATGATAGCGCTTTAGAACAGATATAAGATCAAGCTAGTGAATAAACTAGGAGTTCCTAAGAACTATTTTAACAAAACCATTTTCCTTGTTTGATTATAATAGCTAGATGACAGTTTTATAAAATATACACCACTGGGTTGGTTGCTTCCATTCCAATGAAATTCATGGATTCCGGATTCAATTTCCCCATCGAATAGCGAGTCAATCAGACGACCATTTATGTCAAATACTTGTAATGATGTGTTACAATTTGTCTCAAAATGAACGGTAATGGTTGTAATTGGATTGAATGGGTTGGGATAATTGTTCACAATAGCGAATTTTGTTGGGACAGGGTTTTCATTTATTATATTCACACTTGGATCTAATGAAATATCAAAAACCCTTGGTAGGTGATCAGATGCTTCCTGGGTATCGTCCCACAATAACCCGTATTCTGCCAACGTTTCATCATCCAAGGCTAATGTATTTAGAATATAATGTTTTCCTGTGTCGATTGTAGCATCAGAATAAAAAATATAATCCAATTTCCCGGGATTGTATGAGCTCCAATCCTTTCGCCACGTATAGCCCATACGCTTGTGTGTATGACGGGAAAAAAGATCAACAATATTTGACGCATCCCAATCCGGTAGAAAATCATCACCATATTCATTTTCATCTTCTATATCGCCAATACGTAATGTTTCCACCTGTTGACGATAGCCTACAAAATTAAAATCCCCAACATGAACAAAAGGTGTTTCAAATTCCAAATTAAAAGGACCATCACTATTCGAAATCCAATTCCGCCAAATAGAAGCAAATTCATCCACTTGTTCTTGGCGACTATCATTGCTTGCACAGCAAGATAGATGAGAATTGATTATCAATAATTTTTTCCCTATTTCATTTTCTGTATCTAATAGGGCACACATGGTTCGTTCAGAGCTGATCAAATTTGCATCGTTCAAAATTGGGAATCGCGATAACACAACCAAATCCCGATAAGTCCAACTTGCGTGCCATTGTTCTTGTGGAAACCAGGACTGAACCACATCGTCTATTTCATTCCATTCCCAGTGTTCCTGGATCGCAATCACATCCGGGTCAAGCGCCTGCAAAATTCGCCTGAAATGGGGTTCTCGTTCCGGGTCGATCATACCTTCGTTTAAATTATTATAAGTTACAATGCGAATATCATCTTCGTGTCGTCTCTCTAAAGAAATGGGTTCCGGTAGTGGAACTGCGTCTTCACCAATACTAAAGAAAATCCCTCCTGATTCGTTTGGAACAATATCCGAATTAGGCGGTGCTTCTGCGATAACGATTCGGCCTTCAACTAACACCTGGATGCCATTCAAGGTCATTAAATTAGAATTTCTTGCGATAGCGATTTCAAATTCAGATGATGTGATAGTGGGGCCAATTCGTAATGTTAAATCATTTTGCCAAACATCCGAACCTCCTCCATTAAAATAAAATACGCCTTGCCGTTGCCCGAAAGTCCAATCCAACTCAGCGCCTATACCTTGATATTCGAGACCTGTTGTAGAATCATTGTCAGTGTCGATATAAAGATGAAAATCATTCCAATCTTGCATTAAATACTCGCCATTGTGAAATGAAAAATAGATAAACAGGAATTCCATATCATAGGTGATTTTTATATCAGAAAAGTCAGCACCCATTCCGTCCCCTTCCATATCAGAATATGCTACAGGAACGTTTTCCCAGTCCTGGAACTGCCCATCAATAGTAATGGGGTGCCCTGCCATAAGAAATGATATTAAAAAAGAGCTGATCGCCATGCGAATAAGCCCCAAAGAAGATAATATGTTTTGCGTTGATTTAGGCATTAAGCATATCCAACACAAGCCGAATTCCCCAGCCGGTAGCACTACCTTTCGGATCAATGCTGGTTGTCTTACTACCCCAGGCTGTACCTGCAATATCAAAATGAACCCATGGAATATCTTTGTCCACAAATTCTTTCAAAAATGCACCACCGGCAATGCTTCCAGCCTGCATAGGAGCTCCTGTGTTTTTCACATCAGCAATCTCAGACTTCACCTGCTTACAGAATTCTGGCCACAAAGGGAGTTCCCAGACTTTTTCACCAATATTCTTTGATGACAATTTAACTTGCTTCATTAGATCATCATGGGTGCCCATAACTCCTGCAGCAATATGACCAAGAGTCACTAAAACTGCGCCAGTCAAGGTTGCAAAATCTAAAATAAATTCAGGTTTGTAGTGTTTAGATGCATAGGACAATGCATCTGCAAGAATTAATCGTCCCTCAGCATCCGTATTTAAGACTTCAATCGTCTTTCCATTGTATGCTTTGAGAATGTCACCTGGTTTATAAGCTTTTGCTCCCAGTAGGTTTTCTGTAGATGGCACAATGCATACAACATTAATTTTTGGTTTTAAGGCAGCAATGGCTTTCATTGTCCCTAAAACGGTAGCTGATCCACACATATCGTATTTCATTTCATCCATTTTTCCCGCAGGTTTGATGGAAATTCCACCGGCATCAAATGTGAGCCCTTTCCCTACTAATACTTTTGGTTTTTCATCGCCGCCATTCATGTATTCTAAAATGATGAATTTTGGTGGCTCGTCCGTCCCCAGTGCCACACCTGCTAAAGCACCCATACCCATCTCTGTGAATTCTTCGCGATCAAATACAGTGAGTTGCATTCCACCTTCATCCGCAATCTCTTTAGCTGCTTCAGCTAAACGAGAAGGCGTTGTAATATTCCCAGGATGATTGCCAAGGTCACGTGCAAAACAAACAGCATTTCCAATTGCTGCCCCTTTCGCAACATCAGGACTGTCACAACCAAGAACGGTAGCAGATTTCAGCTCAAAGCCGTCATCCTTTCCTGTTTTATAATTTAAAAACTGATAGCTGCCTAGCACCAGGCCTTCTCCACAGGATTGACAATATTCACAATTTTCACAAAAACATTCCATTGCCACGGAATCAATCTTTTTTCTGATGGCCGTACGAGATACTTTACCCGCAATCAACCGAACAGCATCTGAACCAAATTTATCTTTTTTACCAAGTCCTAAAAGCAGAATCCGTTTCCCATCTACATAGAAAAAATGCGATTCACCTGTTTTTCCTTTTACATCATTCAGGTTAATAGCATCTGTAAATACACCATTTGATGCTCCGTCGATTGCCTCTGCCATTGGGGTAAAACTTTTATCTTCAAAAACTCCAACTGCGATTAGGCCCGCATTTGTATTATCCCATGAATCATTTGAATTATTTACAATAGTAATATGTGCCATAATTTTCCTTTTATAAAATTAATATTGAATAAAATCAGACTGAAAATTAAAGGTTCTCGCATATCACTTCCAGTAACATAATCCACATTTTATAGTTTACTAGTTTAGATTAACTTTTCCTCTCCATTCATGGCAATTATTAACATCAAATCCAAAGAACGGAAACCGGCTGCCTTGCTATTTTTCATGTTCTTTTCCATCGTATCTGCAACCATTACGGGAGCGTCTGTCAGGGATGCGGTTTTTCTTACCCAATTTGACAAATCTTACCTCCCTGTGATGTTTATTACCATAGCTGTGGTAATGGCTGGTGTAATCGCACTTTATAAAAAACTTACAGCCGGACAGGATCAGATTTTCGTGATTTCCATTTCAGGAGCCCTGTTTTCAGTTTCCCTTTTCTTGCTGCAATCTAATCTATCAGGATTGTTTATTCCTGTATTGTATAT
>CAZYLQ010000055.1:0-6476 GCA_964648395.1 uncultured bacterium
ACTGTAACTGATTTGCTCGCAGTATTGTAACCGATGAAGGAAGCTGAAACTGTATATGACCCGGGTGATACACCATTAATTGAGTACGAGCCAGATGCATTAGCTGCTGCACCCAAGTTTGTACCATCGACAGTGACATTCGCCCCTGCCAGACCATTACCATTTTCATCGGTAACAGTTCCAGAGATGGATTGCGCTAAGGCGAATGAGAGATTAAGAATTGAGAAGATCCCAATGGATTTCTTCATAGTTTGCTCCTTTGGTTTTGTTTTGTGGAATGTATTAACATATGTTAACATGGAGAATATATAATTACCAGAATGATATATAAAAGAAATTTAATTAAACCAAAAAATCAGGTTTTTTTGCAAAACTAAATTTGACTAGTTTTTATAAATAAATATTTTTGCAGGCGAACCAGCGATTCTAAAACCTCGATACATTCCTGCCGTATTGAAGGGCATGGAGATAATTCCGTTTGAATCCATAGCAATCACGCCACCTTCTCCTCCACGTTCGGATAATTTACCAATGACTTTGCGTGCCGCCTTTCCAACGGAAACATTTTCGTATTCCATGATTGCAGAAATATCATGAGCCACATTGCCACGAATAAAATATTCACCTTGTCCGGTTCCGGAAACAGCACAAGTTTGATTATTGGCATAGGTACCAGCGCCAATGATTGGACTATCACCAATACGTCCCCATTGTTTGTTGGTGAGTCCTCCTGTTGAAGTTCCTGCGGCCAGATTTCCTTTTTTATCCAGGGCAACACAGCCAACAGTGCCATGTTTTTCGGATTGGATTTTTTTCAAACTATCCCATCGTCGCTGAGTATGAAAATAACTGGGGTCAACGATTTCCAGATTCTGATTTTTTGCAAATAGATCAGCACCATCTCCGGAAAGCATCACATGCCACGTTTCTTCCATAACCTTCCGTGCAGCAGAAATAGGATTTTTCACTATTTTTACACCAGCGACAGCTCCTGCTTTTAAATTACTTCCATCCATAATGCTGGCATCTAGTTCGTTGGTTCCTGCATTTGTAAAAACTGCTCCCTTCCCCGCATTAAATAATTCTGAATTTTCCATGATCCGGACTGTTGCTTCAACAGCATCAAGGGATGAACCACCTTTCTCTAAAATAGAATAGCCTATATTTAGCACTTCTTCAAGTTTGGAACGGTAGGCCAATTCCTTTTCCGATGTCATATTTTTTCTGGTGATGGTACCGGCGCCACCATGAATTGCAATGGCAAAATTCGATTGAGTTTCATTTGGTCCCAATAGAATTGCGAGACCTATTATGCCCATTAACCCAAGTGTGACCTTGGTTTTAAAATCCATTACATTTTATCCTGAATGGCTGACTGTAATTGATCGATAGACACTCTGTCCTGAACCATAGTATCCCGATATCGAAGCGTGACGGTGTTGTCCTCCGTAGATTGGTGATCCACAGTAATGCCAAAGGGTGTTCCTGCTTCATCTTGACGGTAATACCGCTTTCCGATGGAGCCCTGTTGGTCATACAAGACTTTGAAATGGGGTTTCAATATGTCCATTATTTCCCGTGCTTTTTCTGGTAATCCATCTTTTTTAACCAATGGGCAGATTACAGCTTTTACCGGTGCTAATCTTGGGTGGAGTTTCATCACCACACGATTATTTTCTTTATCTTCCCAATAGGCATCCGCCATAATAGTAAGGAGCATTCGATTTAATCCAGCAGATGTTTCTATTATATAAGGAAGGAACCTTTCATTATTAGGCTGATCAAAATAGGTGAGATTTTTCCCAGAGAATTCCTCATGCTGTCTCAAATCAAAATCAGTTCTATTATGAATTCCCTCAATCTCAGACCAGCCAAATGGAAATTCATATTCGATATCCCAGGCTTCCTTGGCATAATGAGCTAATTCATTTTCACCATGTTCATGGAACCTTAATTTGGATTCTGTGATTCCCAATGCTTCTGAATAAAACCGGAATCTTTTTTCTTTCCACTCCTGCATAATTTCATCATCGGTATCAGGCTTTACAAAATATTGCATTTCCATTTGCTCAAATTCCCGGGTGCGGAAAATAAAATTCCTGGCCACAATTTCATTCCGAAATGCTTTTCCGATCTGGGCGATTCCGAATGGTACTTTCATGCGCATAGCACCCTGGACTAAAAGGTAGTTTACATATATTCCCTGAGCGGTTTCCGGACGGAGAAATGCTTCTGTCCCCGTTTCTTCCACAGGCCCTACATTGGTTTTAAACATGAGATTAAATTGGCGAGGTTCTGTGAGATTCCCTGTGGTACCACATTTTGGACACTGGGTTTCTTCCCAATTCAACGATGAGAAATCTTCAGAAAATTCATCAGCGCGGTAGCGTGCTTTACATTGTTTACAATCCACTAAGGGATCATTAAATGCACCTACATGACCGGAAGCTTCCCAGATTTTCGGGTGCATGAGAATACCACTATCCAGTCCAACAATATTCTCGTGAACTTGTGTCATCTCTTTCCACCAGAGTTGAGAAATATTATTTTTTAACTCAATCCCCATTGGGCCGTAATCGTACACAGCAGAAAACCCACCATAAATATCTGAAGACTGGAAAATGAAACCCCGGCGTTTGCACAGGGAAACTATTTTTTCTATTGTTTTGTCCATATTTTGAAAAACAGACTTGCAAATTGAGCCTGTAGAAACGTTTTTTAAAAAGGAATCTTAGATAGTTTAGGAGACCTTTATAAATGTTTTAAAAAATCAATCCATCTTTTGAAGTTCTTTTTCAATTTCATCATTAAATGGAACTTCCGATGGTGCAGAAATTACTGATGAAGGTATGTCATTGGGAGTTCTTAAAAAGAAAAATAGAAATGTTATTCCAATCAATCCGGCTAATATGGGTGTTACCCAAACCATAATATTAAATCCTTCTGCTATTGGGACAGCCAAAATTCTTTCACCATATAACCCAATATAATATTCAAGAATTTCCTGCTTTGTTTTTCCTTGAGAAATAAACTGATTGATTAGCTCTTCCATTTCCGGGTTATGATCTAAATCATAGACTGTTCCAGCCCAACAACAGGGGGAGATTAGGCTTCTTTTAATGTCTGTTGCCAGATCCGTTTCAGCAATTAATGTAGATAGAAACAATATCAATAGTCCAACTGATTTTATGGAAAAGTTGTAGCAAATGACATGGCCTCTATTTTTCATTTTTTCTTCTTTTTTCGTTTTCGCTTTGGTCGTGCCGGTGCTAATCTTTTTTGGTTAATAAGTTCTACAGCTTGTTCAATAGTGATGCTATCAGGTGTTAAGTCACCTTTCAATGATACATTCACTTTTCCATCCGTGATGTAGGGCCCAAAACGTCCATCTTTTACCACCAAAGATTCACCTGTCTCAGGGTGATCGCCAATGGTTCTAAGTTCTGTACTGCGCTTGTTTCTATTAGCTAACAGTTCTACTGATTTTTCAACCGTGATATCTAAAGGGGTTTCTACACCGCGAAGACTGGCATTTTGTTTTCCACATCGAATGTAAGGCCCAAAGCGTCCATAGTCTGCTGTAATAGGTTCTTCGGTTTCAGGATGAACACCCACGGTCCTTGGGAGTGCCAGCAATTTTAATGCATAATCCAAATTCACATCAGATAGAGGATATGTTTTTGGAATTCCCTTTCGAGTTTTGGAATCCCCTAACTGTACATAATGACCATAAGGTCCTTTCTTGATCCAAATCGATTCACCCGATTCTGGATCATTGCCCAGGGGTTCATCATTTTTAACTTCTTCGTTAAAAATTTCTTCAATGGCTTCTAAAGTCAAATCACCAAAATAGATTTTATCAGGAATGGACCTGGTATCTCCCCCCCGGCGAAGGTAGGGGCCAAACCTGCCAATTCGACCTTCTGTAGATTCAGAAATCTCATCCGGCATTTCAATGGTGCAGGCTGCAGGGATATCTACCTTTTCATTCAGCATTTTTTCCAGTCCTGCAAAGCGACCACCACCGCTATAAAAATTTGTCATGAAGGGAAGTGACTCCAATTCACCTCGGGAAATTTCGTCCAATCCATCCTCCATTTTTACTGTGAATTCTTTATTGACCAAATTTGTGAAATGCTTTTCAAGCAATTGTGTAACTGCTAGTCCAAGAAAGGTAGGGGATAGTTTCCCACCAGAGCGATCCACATATCCTCGGCGAACGATGGTTCCCACAATGGATGCAAAAGTAGAAGGCCGACCTATCCCATTTTCTTCTAATGCTTTTACCAGGGACGCTTCTGTGTATCGCGCTGGTGGTTTGGTGGTGTGGGATTCTGAGTCCAATTCTTGACAGTTCAACGTTTCACCAATTGTTAAGGCTGGCAATATTCGTTCTTTATTTGCTAAGTCTTTTTCCGGATTATCGCGCCCTTCCACATAAACTCTCATATACCCTGGGAATAAGATTACTTGTCCATTAGCACGGAATTCAGTTTTTTGATTCTGAATAGTCACTGCCGTTTGCTTCAGTTTTGCTGGCGTCATTTGGCTGGCAACCGTTCGTTTCCAGATCAAATCATATAATTTCGCAGCATCATTACCCAGTGTTTTTTCTACTTCAGCAACAGCACGAAAAACACGATGTGCCGGGCGAATAGCTTCATGGGCTTCCTGGGCGTTTTTAACCTTGGTGGCATATCGAATAGCTTTCCCGGGAAGATAATCATCACCATATAAATCTTGGATAACTTGTCTAGAGCCGGCAATAGCTTCTTCCGACAAATTAGTTGAGTCTGTACGCATATATGTAATAAAACCATTCTCATAAAGTTGTTGAGCAGTACGCATGGTTTGCTGGGCCGAACTCCTTAGTTTTCGTGCCGCTTCCTGTTGAAGTGTGCTTGTGATAAAGGGTGGTTTCGGGTTTGATGTTCGTGGCTTTTCTTCAATTTTCGTTACTTCCCAATCGCCAGGTTTTAAT
This sequence comes from uncultured bacterium, assembly GCA_964648395.1. Taxonomy (GTDB): domain Bacteria; phylum Fidelibacterota; class Marinisomatia; order Marinisomatales; family UBA1611. The sequence continues at coordinate 4,982 of CAZYLQ010000055.1, forward strand.
TCTTTTGCCAGCATATCAGCTTGGGATTCAGTGAGTAAAAGAGCATCTTTATTTTTTAATTGTCCCGTTGTTGATTCAAAAACATTGCTTGAAGCGATCTTGGCGCCATTAACCCGGATTAACGTTGCTGTAAAAGAATTTGCATCATCATTTTTATTTAATGTGGCTTTAAGATCAAAATAAGTAGAGCGCAGGAATTTTACCCGCAACCGATCCCGTTCTATGATAATTTTCAACGCGGCAGATTGAACCCGACCTGCTGATAATGAGGTAGTAACAAATTTCATATTACTTTGCAACGTAGCCCATAAAACCGGAGAAACTTTATAACCCACAAGCCGGTCTATTACGCGGCGTGCCATTTGGGCATCTACAAGGTTTTGATCAATTTCCCGTACGTTACTCATGCCTTCTGAAACACCAGTTTTTGTGATCTCGGTGAATTGAACCCGTTGGAGTTTTTCTTTTGGAATCTCACTGGCGAGATGAGCCGCAATGGCTTCACCTTCTCGATCTGGATCAGTTGCGATTAAAACACGCTCAGCAGTTTTGGACTTTTTTCTGAGGTCAGTTAAAAACCTTTCCTTATCAGGCAAAGGCGTTAATTTAATTTTAAAATCATTTTCAAGGTCGATTCCCAATTCATTTGATGGAAGATCTTTCACATGTCCCACACAAGAAATAACCTCATAATCATTTCCCAAGTGCCGTTGGATCGTTTTGATCTTGGTAGGTGATTCCACAATCAGTAATGGTCTTTGGCTCATTCTATAGTTGTCCTAATATTGTTTAACGAGTTTGGGCTTCTCCCACCCGCGTATATAATATAATAGAAAAAAAATCAATTTGTCAATTTTCTTAATTCCTCTTCCACATTTTTCTGTTGAATTATCTCTTGTTTACCATCTTTAAGATTCTTTAACATAACTGAATTTGTTTCCATTTCTGTTTCTCCCAGAATGATGGCAAACTTTGCTCCGGATTTATTTGCTTCCCGCATTTGGGCTTTCATACTCCGTCGTAAGGGATCGGAAACAAGGCTGTATCCCGCGTGTCTTAATTCATTTGAGATTGAAAGTGCTGTGGGTAGCCCGGATTCATCAAGACAAACAAAATAAACATCAATATTAGATTCTTCAGATTGTTGATCCATATTTTTCATTGCAATGAGAAATCGTTCCATACCTGCAGCAAACCCGATTCCAGGGGTACTTTTTCCGCCCAAAGTTTCTACAAGTTTATCATAACGACCTCCACCAAGCAATGCATCTTGGGCACCTAAGGTTGGCGAAGTGAATTCAAACACAGTTCGAGAATAATAGTCTAACCCACGAACTAATTTAGAATTAATCTTAAATGGAATATTCATTGCATCCAGAAATTTTTGCAGTGCTTCAAAGTGCACTTTATCTTCGTCTGTATAGTAATCCGAAACGGTAGGTCCACCTAAGAGCAATTTTTGTTCGTGCTCGGCCTTTGTGTCCAAAATACGGAG
>CAZYLQ010000055.1:6576-11629 GCA_964648395.1 uncultured bacterium
CGCTGTCGTCCTTTTTGCGGACGTTCTCTTCGAAAGAGCGGCCCAATATAATAAAGTCTCTGGAGAGGCGCTTGGCCACCCAAATTATGTTGAATAAAAGAACGGACCACAGATGCTGTCAATTCTGGGCGAAGGGTGAGACCGGTCCCATCCTTATCTTCCCAACTGTACATTTCTTTGGATACAATATCTGTCTCTTCACCCACACTTCTGGAAAAGAGCCGCGTTTCCTCAAAAACGGGAGTCCTAATTTCGTTGAACCCAAATCGTGTGCAAACTTTTCGTACAATAGATTCAAGGGTTTGCCAGTTATGGGAGTCTACCGGCAAAATATCATGTGTACCTTTAATACTTCGAATTGGATTCATTGAGACTCTCCAGAAATAGATGCTACAAGATCAAATGCTTTTTTAAAGGATGTTTCTGGGACAAAAATTCTTACAATATCACCGGTAAGGTTTGCTGCTTCAATAGAATATGCCGAAGAAGACCAATTCATTTTTAAATAATAGGCGATGTCATTATTATCTAATATTTCACCAGCCATGTCTGCATATACTTTCCCTGAAAAAGGTGGGAGTGCAGACCAAGTCATCTCCGGGATAGGTAAATCCAAAACACATGCATCAACTAGAGAGATATTACAATCTCCACATTTCTTGATGTGGTTAAGATAGTCGGCATGGCATTCGGGGCAGATCATGATTTATTAAAATTCGATACTAGAATTTCCATCATAGTTTTGGAGAGTTCAATTGAAGAATTAAAATCTTGGGCCTGAAAATACACCGGATTTTTTTTCTATCTTTATATCTTTTAAAGTTGGTGATTTTACATTCAATTTAAAGTTGATTCCTTGGCCCATACCACTGGGCGTCCAGTTTAAAGAAAGTTCCCAACAATGGAGATCTCGATGCACAGAAAAGGAATGGCTCACTAAATCTTGTATAATCATATCGAAGCGCGCTCTATACGAAACCCGCCATTTTTCAGTCACATTAATAGATGAATTTGTATTAACCCAAAATGTTTTTCGCGGATCTTCAGGATTTGTGGCAGTGTAGGAATAACTCAAACTCACATTGGTACTCCACAGGTTTGAATTATCCAGTGTATTTTTCCTGTTTTTTAATGGATTAATTAACCCCGGGCCTGCTAAATCTTCCTCGATATCCGTAGTATCTTCAACTATTTCGGTATCTGTTTTTTTTGTCCACCTTTTTCCGGAAAACCTAAAGCCGGTTGAAAGCCGGGCTGAAGTGAGGCGAGGGTCAGGAAATCCATTCTCATTTTTACTGTATTCAGCAATCCGTTTATTTCTATCTGTATCATATTTGTAAAAATCATGCGTCATACTCAAATTCAAATTCAATTTTCCGGAGATTTTGGATCGAACCGTAGACCGTAGATTGGCCAGGTGCATGGAGTCTGCCGCAAAATTATAACTACTGCTCATTCGCCAGCTCAATAGATCTATCTTTTTTTCTTTATCGCCGTTTATCATTTTTGCCTGGAAAACATTGTTAAGACCAAAATTCATGGATTTTCTTTCAGCGCGCGGAGTATTTCCAGCCATGGTTCCACCGAATCTATCGTGAAAATATTCTTTTCCTGTGGAATCTGTTTCAGTGACTATATATCCCAAGTCCTTGCCGAAAAGCGGTTTAGAAAAATCAGGTGTCCAGGAATAGCCGATGGAAGGTGACATCGTATGCCGTATTGCCCGCATAGGGCCATATGGTATAGGGAAAAGCCCATAGATCTGGGTATTAGAATTTATTGAAAATGAACCTGTAGTTCGGGCTGCAAATCCTTGTTTTTCAACTTTGGTGAATGAAAGCGTAGAATCATTCCAACTCCCATTAAATGATTCATCAACCCACACTGATTTCAAATTCACGCTTGGATTCACTGAAATATATTTAAACACCTTCTGGGGCGCACTGATAGATGATGTATGAACCCACCCGCTGTTTTGTTCATTGCTAGTTGAATCCAGCCAGCCAAAAGAATCAGAGCTATCAATAAAAACTGATTCGTAATAATCACGATCTTTGTTATTAAAATTCAAGCCATAATTATATGCGATGGTATTGAACCATTTTTTATCTTTTGCAGTTGTAGGGAACAAGTTGCTCTGCCCATGGCGAAAAGAGAATTTTGGAAAGGTACGATTCACAATATTAAGCTGAGTTTCCGCCCTTGTTGGTGTTACGTAATATAGACTGGCTGGATTTATTTTATCATCAATAAGCAAGTCGCGGTTGGAATAATAACTGGCACTAATGGAATTTTTTGCTTTAGGCCAGCGCTTGGAGTATGACACATTGGAAATAGATTTTTGATTCATTCTTTCTGCTTCGCTCTGGCCATGAACTTTATTATAATCCCCGCTGCTAGAATATGTTACTTTGGCATTGAAAGATTGATCATAACGGAGTTTTTGAGTGTGACTCCAATTAAATACTGTGGAGCTTTTTCGATAATCTTTTATATCCGAGATATTGTTGGTTCCCAATAGGTCTTGTGTATTTCTAATATTGATACGGCCATTGAATTTATATCTAACTCGATAGGCATTTTGCACATTGAAAATAGCACCCTGTTGGTCTCCGAATCCCATGGAGAATTTTGAGTCCCAATACTCACTGGGTGCCCAAAAAAATCCAAGCCCCTGAATATATTGTCCGCGATTTTTACTATACCCATAGGAAGGCATAATCCAGCCCGAATGCCTTTGTCCACCTTTATGTGGAAATATCCCCAGGGGAAGACCAAAAATGGGTATTTGCCCCAAATGAAGAATGATGGGTCGGGCGATCACTACATCATTCTGTATAACTTTCATTTTTGTCGATTCAAAATGAAAATGTGCTGTATCCAGATCGCAAGTCGTGTAGGTAGAATTTTCAATATAGAAAACTTTTTTAGTCTCATTCCTGATCTGGTTTCCAGTATAAAACCCGTCATCTGCTTTGGTGTGACCTTTGCTTACCCGGCCCTTCTTTGTATTCAGATTATAAGTCATGCTATCACCACTCATGGGGTCTTTCCCTTTTTCTTTAATAACGGGAAAAATGGGTTCACTCAAGGTATCATTTTCCAATTTCGGAATTGCACTCAACATATTGGTTTGCCAGTTTACTGTGATAAACCCTGCTTCAAGATTTGAATTTTCATGTTTGATATTGGCCTGGCCTTCAAAATCTGTCTCTTCATCCTTTAGGCGATATTGTATTTTGTCTGCTTCATAAATAACAGGAAAATCCATATCAGTGGAAACAGTATCAGGGATATATTTTCCCTCGGATCCTCCAATAATTTGCAACCGATCCAGTTCATTCTCCAAAAAAGACATAATGATAGTATCGCCGGAGGCATTGTTTTTCCCTTGATAAATGGAATCTTCAAAAACGTGATAGAGCGTCTTCGCCATGCCTTCAATTCGTAACGAATCCAGCGTTCCATTTTTGAAATAGCTGGTAAGAACGGAACCTCTCATATCATCTTGAAATGCCAATGTATCACCAAAACTTAGGGAATCCACTTTTGATTGCTGATATCCATTTATGGGAGTCAAAGCAAAGGCCTTTTTTGGAATATGGAGTTTTTTTAATTCTTCTTCGAAATAAGTCAGCACAATTTTTTCACCCGAAAGGATACGGCCATTATCTTTAATCTCAGGTTCAATCTCTAAAGTTGTAATTTCGTTGGAGCGATCATATTTGGCTTTGCCGCAGGTAGCAACCCGAGATGAGTCTTCGATAGTCACATGGCCAATTGCTGTATAAGATACGCCATCCTTTTCCGGGTCTTTCTGGTACTCGATCCGATCCGCTGAAATAATTTGCCCCTTTTGCATAAGAAGGACATTACCCAATGCAACACCGCTGTCCTGTTCCGTAAAAACAGTAATTGTATCTGCTTTTAAGTCGTAATCAGGATCCCAAACATGGGGACTCCCTATACTTAAGATACGATCTTCGGCGGAGAAAAATTTAAGTGTATCGCACGTAAGCGTACGCCCTTTTTGAATTGCGGAAACACGTCGATATAAAATAGCTAAATCATTTTTTTCATAATGCCGCCCTTCCTGGCAGTTAAGGGTTAATGATCCTTTGGTGAAAATCACATTACCGGAAATGAATTTTACTGCTTCCCCATTGATAGTTTTATTTTCTAGTACATTTGCTTTTTTTAAACGCAAACGATTATCATCAGCAAAAGAAAGAGAAATAAATAATAAGGTATAGAATAAAACTTTCCAGGATTTGTATAGAGCCACGTCTCTGTTCCATCCTTTACAGGCAGGGTATGAAAGGGATGGTTTAGAAAATATAGATGATTTTATAATCATTTTTCAGAATAACGGTCTTTCCATAGAGATTTCAGTCTATTGCGGATCCATTCTTCGCGACCCTGATTTGTAGGACTATAAAAGGTTTTTGTTTCACCATTGGGGAAATAATTCGTATTTATAAAATGACCCGGTTGTGAATGAGGGTATTGATAATCTTTGCCGTAATCCATATCTTTCATTAAATCGGTTGGCGCATTCCGTAAATGCAATGGAACAGAAGGAGTTCCGGATTCTTTCACTGCTTGCGAAGCTGCTTTAATAGCTTTATAACTGGCATTGGATTTTGGGGCGCTAGCCAAATAGGTTGTTACCTGCGCTAAAATTAATGATGCTTCTGGCATTCCAATCATATGGACAGCTTGGAATCCTGATGTGGCCAGCGTAAGTCCGTTTGGATCGGCGTTCCCAATATCTTCTGATGCTAGAATGATGAGCCGCCGAGCGATAAACTCCGGTTTTTCTCCTCCTTCCAGCATAACAGCCAGCCAATACAATGCCGCATCCGGATCGGATCCGCGTACTGATTTGATAAAGGCACTGATCGTATCATAATGGTATTCGCCCTGTTTATCATAAATCAATGTTTTGGACTGAATTGCTTCATTCAGTATTTCTTGAGTAATCTGTCCTTTTCCGCTAATAAGATTGGTAGCTACTTCCAAAGTATTGAGCATTTTCCGTGCATCACCACCG
>CAZYLQ010000056.1:0-11601 GCA_964648395.1 uncultured bacterium
CCGGGAATACCAGCTCAAGAAAGTGCTGAAAAAAATTAAGAAAAGTTATGAAATTATTATTATTGATTGTCCGCCATCACTGGGTCTACTGACGATCAATGCGCTTACTGCATCCGATGCACTGGTAATCCCAATTCAATGCGAATATTTTGCCCTGGAAGGGTTGGGCCAATTGTTGAATACAGTTCGGTTGGTACAACGTCATTTGAATAAAAAATTGGGGATCGCTGGTATCTTAATGACCATGTATGATAGCCGATTAAACTTATCCAAACAGGTGGTGAAAGAAGTAAATGGTTTTTTTAAGGATAAATTGTTTAAAACATTCATTCATCGTAATGTCCGATTAAGTGAAGCACCGAGTTTTGGAAAACCAGCCCTTTTATATGATGCTAATTCAACCGGTGCCAGAAATTATATGAGTTTGACAGAGGAAATACTCCAACGTGTCAGTTAATAGATTAGGAAAAGGCTTGGAAGCCCTGATTCGCCCGGAAGCGGAACAGAAGAAAAAACCTGGTAAAAAGCCAGCATCTACAAAACCGGGTGTGACGGAGATTCCATTAAAAGAAATCCGTCCGAACCCAAACCAGCCCCGCAGGGACTTTGATGAATCAGCCCTGGAAGAATTAGCTGCATCAATCAAGGAAAAAGGTGTATTAACTCCCGTTACAGTTCGGGATACTGAAGATGGTTATGAATTAGTTGCTGGCGAGCGTCGCTGGCGCGCATCGAAAAAATGCAGAAAAAGAACCATCCCTGCATATGTGATTATCGTAAAAGATGATGCTGAAATGATGGAAATGGCATTGATTGAAAATATTCAGCGGGAAGACTTGAATTCGTTGGAAGAATCGGAAGCATATGCTGTATTGAATTCCAAATTTGAAATGTCTCACACAGCTATCGCAAAAGCCGTTGGGAAGAAACGAGTTACTATTTCTAATTCACTTCGATTATTGAAATTACCGCCAGACATCAGAAAGAGTTTAAGAAAAGGTGATATTTCTGCGGGACATGCCCGAGCCATTCTTCAGGCAAAAACCGGACCGACTATGAATAAGATATGGAAGGCGATCTTGAATAAGGATCTGAGTGTACGAGGTGCAGAGGCTTTAGTGAAGGCATCAACTGGTTTACCAAAAAAGAAAAAGATTATTTTCTCCAAAAAGTCCCGTCAAATTCAGGCACTTGAAAATCAATTAATAGAAGTTTTGGGTACTAAAGTGACTCTGAAACCAGGGAAAAAAGGTGGTGCTATTGAAATTCTATATTTTTCTGATGACGATCTTGAACGAATTCTTGACCTGATCAATTCTATCTCTTGACCATCCCATGAAACCGGAAAAATACACTATCATTTTTATCCCGGATGATGAGTCCAGCTCCAAATCTTATCATTTATCTAAAACAACTATTCAGGTGGTACTCTTTTCAGCAGCAGTCCTTGTTACATGTGTATTTGGTATTCTATTCTATTACGTTCCGAAAATGGCAGATTATACAGAGGTCAGGAATCGGCATGACCAGTTTGCCACAGAACGGCTCAAAGTATTGGAACTCACACGGGATCTTGAACGGATGAAACAGATGGATAAATTAATTCGTCATTCTCTTGGGTCAAAATTGAATTTTGATGACCGTCCTATTGTGGCTGATTCTATTACAAATGCCGTTTCTACTGTTGGAAATTTGGTATCATTTATTGAAAATATTCCATCTGTCGCGCCTATACAGGGGTTTGTAACACAACGATCTGGGAAACCTGGGTTATTTATCACAGAAACGCACCATGGTATAGATATTGTAGCCAAGGAAGGGGAGCCTATTTTAGCTGCGGCCTCCGGTGTTGTTGTTTATTCAGGTTGGAATTATGAATTCGGAAATATGCTCATTTTATATCATGGTGATGATTATTTTACGCACTATGGTCACAATCAGCAAAATTTTAAAAATCAGTCGGATACTGTAACTCGTGGTGAAGTAATCGGTCTTGTTGGAAATACGGGTGTGTCTTCTGGTCCACATTTACATTTTGAAGTCTGGCAGAAATTTGTTGCTATGGACCCATTGATCTATTTCCCAGAATACCGTGCAACAGATTTAACTTCTCTCTATGAGTAAGATCAATTTTCAAAATGTTCAAACTATGATTGGTGCTGATGCTAAGATTGATGGACCGGTGAAACTCCGGGAAGGGATTATTATTTATGGTCAAGTTCATGGTGATGTAATAACAGATGGGCCTGTTCGTATTGCACAAACCGCTTTGGTTCGGGGCAACATATCAGGAAGCCATATTCGAATCGGTGGTACTGTTGAAGGTGATATAGCAGCTGGCGGTCAGGTAATTCTTGGCAAAAAATGTATCCTGAAGGGGGATATTATTTATAGGAAATTGCTTATTGAAGATGGCGCACAGTTTGAAGGGAAGTGCGATATTGTGGGTCATGATTCAGAAAATACCAACTCATAGCAATGACCGATCCTAAAGCCCGATCTGGTTTTGATTTGGGGCGGTCACTTGAATATTTTCAGAATATTGTAAAAAAATCCGGACCAGCCGCATCTGCATCTTATACACTTTTAGCTTCTGTTCTGATTTTTACATTATTGGGCTGGTATATTGATTCATCAAGAGGAACAAAACCAATTGGTATTTTAGTGGGATTGGGCATTGGATTGATTACCGGTTTTTATCACTTAGGAAAAACGATTTGGATACGTAAACATTGAAATTGTTCCTTTATGGTTTAATGATTTCTGGAGGTATTCTTGGACTGGCAGCGGGATTTTATCCAGAATATCAAATCGAATTATTTTTTGGATGGGTACTGCCAGTATTGGCTGGGACAGCAACAATGTATTTTGTATTGGGTGCATCCAAAAAAGATGCAAAACTTGTCACAAAAACCATCGCAATCGGATTTGTGATTAAGATGGTTTATTATGGTGCAACAATTTTCATTATTTTTAAACTATATTCTTTTGAGCCTATAACATTCATGTGTAGTTTTGCGGGCTTTTTTCTAGGGCTACACGCACTGGAAGCGGTCATTGTAAAAGACATTTCGAAGTAAAATAAATCTAAACCGAATTGAATCAATAGCAGTATGAGTGCAGTTGAAACCGGGCATGCCTCTCAAAGTGTGATGGAACAGGTTGGACCAAACATTATCCACCATGTTTCAAATACTTATACCCCAATCCTAAAAGAATTTCATCCTATAATCTATTTTCCAGATTTATTTGGGATAGAAAAGGGCCATGGTATGTATAATATTTTGTATTCCATGTCTGTAACTAAACATGTTTTCATGTTATGGATTGTAGCTTTATTAGTTGGGATTGCTGTTATTATCCCTGTTAGAAAATTTTTATCCAGTAACAAGGCTGCACCCTCAGGATGGATGAATGGTATTGAAGCCATTGTCCAATTCATTCGAGATTCCATTGTTAAGCCAAATGTAGGACCAAAATGGGTCATGACTTGGACTCCGCTTGTTCTTACATTTTTCTTTTTCATTTTATTTGCAAATGGGATTGGTATGATACCCATTTTTGATTTAGTTGGTGCTGTCAATAGATTTGTTTTAAATATTCCTGCAGAAACAAGTCCACTATGGAGCGCAGAATTACATGGTGATAACTTTATTAATGGTTTGCTTCATGGTGGTGTTACAGCCACAGGAAACTTCAATGTAACAGCCGGATTGGCAACAATCACCTTTTTTTCAATCATGGTAGCGGGAACGATGGCTCACGGTTTTATTAATCATTGGAAAAATTTGGCGCCACACGGGTTGGCATGGCCCATATATATAATTCTGATCCCCATTGAATTAATGGGTCTTTTTGTAAAGCCATTTGCCCTAACCATGCGTTTGGCAGCCAACATGACAGGTGGGCATATTGCACTGTTGGCACTTTTATCTCTCATGGCCATTTTTGGCGAAATGTTTAATAGTACAATAGCAGGAGTTGGTGTGGCATTTGTCGCCATCCCTATTTCTGTCGCTATTTCAGCACTCGAAATTATTGTCGTTCTTGTACAGGCATATGTATTTACCTTACTTACATCTGTATTTGTTGGGATGGCAATTAATGTTCATCATTAATAAAAAAAGGATATAAACAATGGAAGCAACTGTATTTGTACCCATAGGATTAGGGCTCACAGTCATTGGAGCAGGACTTGGGATTGGCCGTTTTGCAGCAGCAGCAGCAGAAGGTATCGCCCGTCAGCCGGAAGCCGCTGATAAGATCACTGGTGCCGTGAACTTGCCACTCTTTCTTCTTGAAGGTGTTGCAATTCTGGCAGAAGTGTTCATTTTCTTGCAACTTATTCTTCCGCCACCTAGTTAAGAAATTATGGATCAAATTTGGGGAATTCCCGGAGGCGATGATCTCCATGAGTCCACAGAGGCTCATGGGGGCGCGAGTACTCCGAACCCGTTAGTCCAATTAGATCCGGGTCTGTTCATTTGGACGATCCTGACCTTTTTGATCCTGTTCTATGTTTTGGCAAAGTTTGCCTGGAAGCCTCTGCTTACTGCATTGGAATCCAGGGAAAACACCATCAAATCTTCCTTGGAAGATGCTGAAAAAGCCAAAACAGAATTAGAACGGCTCAACGCTGAATCTGAAGAGATTATGGCTAAAGCCCGATCTGAAGCTCAAACTATTCGTGTAGAAGCGAAATCAGCAGCTGAAAAGATTAAGGCTGATGTTATGGTTCAGGCGGGTGAAGATGCGAATAAAATTCGTGAAGACGCTCAAAAACAAATCAATGTTGAAAAAGATAAAGCCATTCATGAAATTCGCCAGGAAGTGGTGAGTTTGACTATGATGGTGGCTGAAAAGGTCATTAAAAAGAATCTGTCCAAAGAAGATAATCAAGCTTTAATTGAAGACTCCATTCAGCATCTAAAAGGATAATGACGCGTAAACAAACCACAAAACGTCTTGCCAATGCACTATATTCGGTCTCAGAACAGAATAATATATTGGATTCAGTTCATCGTGGATTAAACACATTGAACATCTTGGTGAAAACAGATTCTCAATTTCGTGTGTTTATTCAATCAAAACGAATCTCTGGCGAGGATAAAACCACCATCCTGAATAATGTGCTTGGTGATTCAAGTCATCCGTTGGTAAGCGAACTGCTGTCCCATATACAAGGGAGGCAGCCTACCACTATCTTGCAGGATGTAATCAATCTGTTTAACCATCGATATAAAGAAGGGAAAAATATCATTTCCGTGAAAGGCACTGTGGCTAGTGATATCACTGAAGATGAAAAATCTTCCTTGAAATCATCGCTGGATCAGATACTTGGTAAAGATACTGACCTGTCTTTAAATGTGGATGCTTCTTTAATTGGCGGGATCAGACTTAGAATCGAAAATACATTCTTGGACGCAACTGTCCGAAATCAATTGCAAACGCTCCGAGCGGAACTGCTGCAATAGTAAAATAATTAGGAAATTATGGATATACAAACTGACCAATTAACCCGCCTACTTCGCGAACAAATCGAGAATTTCGATGGTGCGGTTGATGTAGCTGAGGTCGGAGAAGTGATTGAAGTGGGTGACGGTGTTGCTCGTGTCTCCGGTCTCGAAAATGTAATGAGTTCGGAACTGGTAGAGTTACCAAATAGCGTGTACGGGATGGCATTGAACCTTGAAGAAGACAATGTGGGTCTCGTGCTTTTTGGCGAAACACGATTGGTGAAAGAAGGTGATTTAGCAAAACGGACTGGCCGCGTGGTGGAGGTTCCTGTTGGTCCAGCTATGCTTGGTCGCGTGGTTAATCCCTTGGGGCAGCCCATTGATGGTAAAGGTCCGATTGATACCCCACATTCACTTCCTATTGAACGGAAAGCGTTGGGTGTTATGGCCCGTCAACCTGTGACCGAACCATTGCAAACTGGTATAAAAGCTGTGGATAGTATGATCCCCATTGGTCGCGGCCAGCGTGAGTTGATAATTGGTGACCGTCAAACGGGAAAAACGGCTGTTGCCATTGATGCTATCATCAACCAAGCTTATACCCATAAAACAGATAAGCCCGTTTACTGTATTTATGTAGCGATTGGACAAAAAGCATCCACCGTTGCTGCGCTCGTTAAAGAGTTGGAAGCAAATGGAGCCATGGAATACACAACCGTTGTGGCAGCAAATGCATCTGATCCGGCACCGACACAATACATTGCTCCTTATTCTGGTGCTGCCATGGGCGAATATTTTCGTGACAATGGTAAACACGCCTTGATCATATATGATGATCTTTCAAAACAGGCTGTTGCCTATCGCCAGATGTCTTTGGTTCTTCGACGGCCGCCGGGACGTGAAGCATTTCCGGGCGACGTTTTTTATCTCCACAGTCGTTTGCTAGAACGCGCATCCAAATTATCGGATGATTTGGGTGGTGGATCCCTGACAGCATTACCCATCATTGAAACTCAAGAAGGTGATGTTTCTGCTTACATTCCCACTAACGTAATCTCTATTACGGATGGACAGATCTATTTGGAAACAAACTTATTCAATTCCGGAATTCGCCCGGCTATTGATGTGGGCCTTTCTGTTTCACGTGTAGGGGGAAATGCACAGATCAAAGCGATGAAATCTGTTGCGGGAACACTCCGTCTAGATTTGGCACAATACCGTGAATTGGAAGCATTTGCAAAATTCGGATCTGATTTGGATAAAGCAACCTTGGCTCAATTGACCCGGGGTGAACGGATGGTTGAAATCTTAAAACAAAATCAGTATGTCCCCATGGATGTTGAAAAACAGGTGGCTATTATTTTTGCTGCTTCCAAAGGACACCTGGATGACGTTCCAGCAGAGAAAGTTTCAGACTTTGAAACAGGATTGTTGGAATACTTGGGTGCTAATGCAGCAGATTCACTTGCTTCAATTGTGAATGAGGGTAAGATTACTGATGAAAATGTAGGTACGCTTGAAAAAGCAATTGTAGACTACAAAGCAGGATTCAACACCGAATAATTTATGGCTAACCTGAAAGACATTCGAGACCGAATAAAATCGGTGAAAAGCATACAAAAGGTGACCAAAGCCATGAAAATGGTGGCGGCGGCCAAGATGCGCCGTGCTCAAGAACGAATGGAAGAATCCCGCCCCTATAGTAATTCATTGGCAGAGGTAATCCAGCATTTATTACCAGATATTGATCGAGATTCACTTCCATTACTCGACGTTCGGGATGTAAAGCGAAAAGCTTATGTGGTTGTTTCTGCGGATCGTGGATTGGCTGGAGCTTTCAATACCAACTTGCTGAAAGTTGCACAAAAAGAAATTGATTCTTTTGGCAAAGAAAAAGTGGATCTATTCTGTATCGGGAAAAAGGCCCGTGACCATTTCAAGCGTCGCGAATACAATATTATTAAAAGTCATGTTGATTTCTGGGCCGATATGGAATTTAATAGTGCCATAACTATCGGCCGAAGTATTATTGAGCATTTCACCAGTGGTAAGGTGGATGAGATCCATGTGGTGTACAATTACTTCATTAATGTAGGGCAACAAGAAGTTAAATCTGAAGTGCTGCTTCCCCTTGTCTATGAAGAAAAAAATGGTGTGACTCACGATCGCTTATATGAGCCTTCCAAAGAAGAGTTGGTATCATCATTGATTCCACGACATCTGAATGTTCAGATGTGGAAATATTTACTTGAATCATATGCTAGTGAGCAGGCAGCTCGGATGCTCTCCATGGAAAATGCCACAACAAATGCTCAGGATATGATTAAAGACTTAACATTAGAATTCAATAAAGCCCGCCAAGCAGCGATCACGACAGAAATGCTTGAGATTGTTAGTGGCGCGGAAGCTTTAGCTTAACCTTAAAAGGACACCATTTTATGTCAATGAATGGAAAAATATCACAAGTAATGGGTGCGGTGGTTGACGTCGTTTTTGAAGACGGCCATCTCCCGGATATTTATAATGCATTAAATGTGGATCGAGGAGAAGATGGGATCTTGGTTCTGGAAGTTGCTCAGCATCTCGGAGACGGTGTTGTTCGTACAGTGGCCATGGATTCCACAGACGGACTGGTTCGCGGTCATGTTACTGAAGATACGGGATTGCCCATTTCAGTACCTGTAGGCCAAAATACATTAGGTCGTTTATTTGACGTTCTGGGAAATACAATTGACCAAAAAGGTGAATGTGTCACAGAAAAAAAATATCCAATTCACCGATCAGCTCCGAAGCATGAAGATCTTGCAACATCAACGGAACCACTTGTAACAGGTATCAAAGTTGTGGATCTCATGGAGCCTTATACAAAAGGCGGTAAAACCGGATTATTCGGTGGCGCCGGTGTTGGTAAAACAGTGTTGATTCAGGAATTGATCCGGAATATTGCTACCGAACATGGTGGCTTTTCCGTATTCGCCGGTGTAGGTGAGCGAACTCGGGAAGGGAACGACCTTTACAACGAAATGACCGAATCCGGTGTGATTGATAAAACAACCATGGTTTTTGGCCAAATGAATGAACCGCCAGGAGCACGTCTTCGTGTAGGATTAAGTGGTTTGGCTATGGCAGAATATTTCCGGGACGAAGAAGGCCGTGATGTCCTTTTATTTATTGATAATATTTTCCGTTTCACACAGGCTGGTTCGGAAGTGTCTGCACTGCTGGGTCGTATGCCCTCTGCAGTGGGATATCAGCCAACATTGTCTACCGAAATGGGAGATTTACAGGAACGAATCACTTCAACAAAAAAAGGTTCAATTACATCAGTTCAGGCTGTTTATGTGCCTGCGGATGACTTGACAGATCCGGCACCGGCAACAGCATTTGCCCACTTGGATGCCACATCGGTTCTTGAACGTAAAATTGCAGAATTAGGAATTTATCCTGCTGTGGATCCGCTAGCTTCAACATCAAGAATTCTCGATCCTCGAATTATTGGCGAGCGTCATTATGGTGTGGCACGTCATGTACAGTCCGTGCTCCAACAGTACAAAGACCTGCAAGACATTATCGCTATTCTTGGTATGGACGAATTATCCGATGATGATAGGACCATAGTTGCACGCGCACGTAAGATCCAAAAATTTATGTCCCAACCTTTCTTTGTGGCGGAACAATTCACCGGAACACCCGGTCGATATGTGAGTCTAGAAGATACAGTTTCAGGATTCGAAGCAATCCTGAATGGTGATGCTGATAAATTACCGGAAAATACATTTGCCTATGTTGGTACTTTGGATGAAGCTTTTGAAAAGCATAAGAAATCTGCTGCCTAATGAGTGAATTCCAACTCGAAATTGTAACACCGATTCGTGAACTTGATCAAGGACAAGTGAGTTATGTACGCTGTTCTGGATTAGATGGTTCATTTGGGGTTATGGCAAACCATCGCGAAGGTATCATTGCCTTGACTGTTGGGGAAATCAAAGTTACGCGAAAAGGTAAAGATGAATTTTTGGCAACAAGTGGTGGATTTGCAGAGATCATGAAAAATAAGGTGAAACTCTTGGTTGAATCGGTGGAGACGGTATCCGAAATTGATGCGGATCGCGCAGAAAATTCTTTAGAGCGGGCTACTCGACGCAAATCTGAGAAAGATTCAGCAATGGATGAAGCTCGAATTGAAGCATCTTTAATGCGAGCCATAAATCGCTTACGGGTTTCCAAAAGATAGTTCATTTTAATATTTGAAAAATGAAATGAGAAACTCGAAACGGTTATTGTTTCGAGTTTTTTGTTTATGAGCTAAATATAAAAAAATCTAATAAATTCAGATATGTATAAAAGGTCTCATACCTGCGGACAACTTCGGAAATCCAATGTTGGTGTAACAATTAATCTAAACGGTTGGGTTAATTCAGTTCGGCTCCATGGACAGGTGGTTTTTGTAGATCTCCGTGACCGTTTCGGCAAAACACAGATCATCTTTGATGCTGATTCATTCTCCGGTGATTTTGAAGCTGTAAAAAAATTATCCATGGAAGACGTACTTTCCGTTCGAGGAACGGTGAGAGATCGTGCAGAATCTGCTGTAAATCCAAATATGGATACAGGCGAAATTGAAGTTCTTGTTTCAGAATACGTGATGCTGAATGAAGCAGCGCCGCTTCCATTCGTCCTGTCAGACCGAGATAATGCGGAGGAAAACCTTCGACTGAAATATCGCTATCTTGAACTCAGGATGGAAGAACTCCAGCAAAATATACTTATCCGCCATGAAACCTATCAAGCTGTCCGAAGCTATTTATCCGGATTGGAATTTGTAGAAATTGAAACGCCGGTTTTAATGAAATCCACACCGGAAGGCGCACGGGATTATTTAGTCCCCAGCCGGATTCATCAAGGCAAATTTTATGCATTGCCCCAGTCGCCCCAGATCTATAAACAGATCCTTATGATTGCCAACTACGACAGGTATTTCCAAATTGTAAAATGTTTTCGGGATGAAGACCTTCGTGCTGACCGCCAGCCTGAATTCACTCAGATAGATATTGAAATGTCATTCATTGATGAGGAAGATATTTTTGCTAATATGGAAGGGCTGACTCGCCATGTATTTAAATCAGTACGTAGTGTTGATCTACCGGATCCTTTCCCAAGACTAACTTATGCAGACGCCATGGAAACTTATGGCTCTGACAAACCGGATCTTCGTTATGGGATGCAGCTCCAGGATGTTAAAGATTTCACTGATGCTTCTGATTTCAATGCATTTAAATCAGTTGAAAAAGTGAAAGGAATTATTTTAGAAGGTGGTGCCAAATATTCTCGAAAAAATATTGATGAATTAACAGATTATGTCAAAAAATACAAGGCGAAAGGCTTGGCATGGATGAAAGGAGAAAAGGGCGCATTCAGTGGTGGAATTTCCAAATTTTTCTCGGAAAACCTTCAGAAAACCATGTTTGAAAAATTGAGCGTGAACGATGGAGATATTTTATTTATGATTGGTGATGATTCCTCGGTTACTCTTAATGCATTAGGACATCTTCGTGTGGAAATAGCGAAACGTGAAGCCTTAGTAAATAAAGATGACTTTAAACCAGTTTGGGTTACAGAATTTCCTATGTTTGAATATGATAAGGATGCTGATCGTTTTATTGCTATGCATCATCCGTTTACAGCACCAAGAGAGTCAGATATTGAAATGTTAGATTCTGATCCATCCAAAACTTTGAGTCGTGGCTATGATTTAACATTAAATGGATATGAGATTGCCGGTGGCTCCATTCGAATTCATTCACCAATAGTTCAAGAAAAAGTATTCTCTTTATTAGGATTAAGCCGTGAGGAGGCGGTAGAAAAATTTGGATTCTTAGTGGAAGCCTTGACCTATGGAGCACCACCCCACGGTGGCATCGCTTTTGGGTTTGATCGGTTAGTTATGCTCTTGGCTGGAACTGAAAATATTCGTGATGTAATCGCTTTCCCCAAAACTACATCAGCGACATCTCTCATGGATGAAAGTCCAAACAATGTTAGCGCTAACCAGTTGGATGAGTTGGGGATTCAAATCATGGAATCTAAAATATAATTATTGAAACAACTTCCTCATCTGATTCACCCCATTCCTAACACAGATTTC
>CAZYLQ010000057.1:0-11458 GCA_964648395.1 uncultured bacterium
AATAAGGTTCATAATAGCTTCTGGAGTGGAGATCCTGGTATGACGTATTAACATCATTTGATGTTTCAGGGTAATGATACGTATTCACCAATAGTGTATTGTATGAAACTTCCCAGAAGTAATGACGTAAGGAAGGTTCATCTTCATCGGTCTGAAAGACTTCATCGTAATAGGACCTTGGTTGAACAAATTCTGGATCATCAGAAAATCGAATAAATACGTTGACCTGGGCAATTTCCCCAGATGTTGGGGCATCTCTAGATTCTCGGGTAGATTCAGGATTGTGATAAAAAGCTTTATTCCGTTGATATAATTGATCACTGATAGCCAATCCTGAAATCAGCCCATAAGTATCTGGATGTCCCTGACCTACAATCAGGGCAGACGGGATTAAATCACCATTAATATCTAAATTGGCATAATAATAATAGCCATCTTCCTGATTCATGATTATAGTAAAATCATTGGCATCATGAAGTCTTCTTCCATATTGATCGCCAGTCACAAAACAATCAATAACTTCACCATCGGGCTGAGTAATTATTCTCGGAATATCCTTGAACCAGGTTGCAAAAACGATAGAAATAGATGCAAAAATACGAAAAGAGTTTTTAACTATTTTCATTAGATATTGAAAGTATTAGGTTAAAAATGGAACGATACTTACTTAAGAAGTACCATTTTTTGTGATTGGGTATAGCCATCAATCAATAAACGATAGATATATGTCCCTCCACTCATAGAAAGTCCAGCCTGATCATTGCCATTCCATTGAAAGGAGGTCAATCCGGGACTTATAAATCCATTGTGCAATGTTTTTACTACTTGTCCATTGACATTATAGATTACAAGGGTTCCGCTAGTTCCTTTATCTAATTCCACAGAAATAGTTGTGGATGGATTAAAGGGATTTGGGAAATTTTGGTTCAATGCAATTTTATCTGGAAGTATTTCATCTAATTCAAGGGAACTCATTGCCACATTAATTTCATGGTGAGTTTCACCATTTTCAGATTGATATTCGGCTGTGAACGTATTGTAATTCCATACCACAATATTATATATGAGTTCTTCACAACCAATGGTTCCAATAGGAGTGATCCATCTCCTTAAAAATATGAGTTGATTTGTTAATTTATCAATACCAACATAATGATAGGTCCAATCAAGGTTTTGGTTATAAATAAAATCCGATGATGATGTATAAATTAAATAGTTTTCTCTATCTCCGCCTTGAGAAATTTGGATAGAAATACTTTTATTCTCATAAGATGTTGTAGGACTCTGCAGGTTTTCCATGCCAGTCCATTCACCTATGAAATCATTCAACGTTTGGGCATTGAGCCCCCAGGCTGTAAGGGATACAGCGATTACTACGGATTTAATGTAGGGGTATATCTTCATGATGGCCACCTCGGCGTCGCCAAATATACACACATCCGAGCAACAAAGGAATCTTGATTATGTCATTGATTTTATAGTAAAACTATTTTAAAAACAGCATTTTTTTATTAAGAGATCTTTCAACAGTTTCTAATTGATATAAATACAATCCAGATGGCACTTTATGGCCAAGGAAATTTTTCGCATCCCATATCGCAGTATACTCTTGTCCTTTTTGGCCTTTTTCAGATTTCAATGTGTTGATCAATTGTCCATTAATATTAAAAATATTCAGCGCGTAAAAACCATCATTTTCTAAGGTATAATGAATTGTTGTAACTGGGTTAAACGGATTGGGATAGTTTTGGGTCAGTCCAAATTTCACAGGAAGAATTTCTTTTTGAATGGATATCGTTCCGCTACAAGTTGAGTCAAAAGCACCTATGACATCACCATTATCAGATGCGGTCAGGCAAATGGAGTTTTCATTAAGTGCATAATTAAAAATATTCGGATCACAAAATTGTGGATCTTCATCCATAACCCCATTCCCAATGGTAAAAGTAAAATTTGGAAAATTTCCCAAAATAATTTCTCCACCTTCTAAAACTGAATAACTAATCTCCAATAATGTCAAATCGCTTGTTGCAGAAGAATAAAACTGATCTCCAATATTGTCCCATAGAATAGAATTAACAAATGCGACTGCCCCACCATGACAAGCTATGACCGACCCCGTGCCTGAGATATTCCCTTCAAACGTGGTTTGATTTAGGTTGATGGTTGCTTCATGAGCTACGATCCCAGCACCAAAATCGTATCCCAGGTTTTGTTCAAAAGATGTCCATTCAATTTGACCAACACCACCTAATTGATATAATCCGCCTCCTTCAATAAAGGCTTCATTATTCCTTATCTGGCTATTCAGGATAGTAGGTTCAGCATTCTCTGAATAAATCCCCGCACCCCAGTAAGAAATATTTCCCTTGATCAACATTTTATCAAAGGTAGGGGCTCCATCAGTGATATAAATGCCACCACCCATATTTGATCCATTATTTTGAATAATGGTATTCAAAAAATATGCATTTGATCCGGAAAGAAAAACACCACCACCAATTTCTGCAGTATTATCTTCTATAATAACATCAATAAAAGTGGGTGAACAATTTTGAAGGACGACACCACCTCCACTAGTAACAATCCCTCCACGAAAGGATATACCCCGGATTGTAGCACCATCGTTGGATGGCCCATCTAAAATAAAACATGAACCACCTAAGGGGCCAGGTGCAAAGAAAGTTTCCTGGATCATGCCTAACATTCCCAGTTCATAGGCTCTTGATTCCAGTACAACTTCTTTATTGTCAAAGTCTATTTCTTCAAAATATACATTGGGAGTTAACCTAATTGTATCACCATTTGTAGACGCAATGATCGCTCGTTGAATGGTTGCAAAAGGTGTTTCCAGACCTCCATCGTTGCCATCATGTCCATTTTGATCTACATACCAAATTGGTCCGAGATTCACAGGGCCACACGCCGATTCGAAACAACCTATGAGTGTCCCATCAGATCCACTATTAATGCAGGGTGAATTTTCTCTTAAATAATAATTCCCTATTGGTGCATTACAAAAATAGGGATCGCCATCTAGATTTCCTTCTTCCCAATTAACATCTCCATTATCATTATCAATAATGCCATCTTCCCCATTTTGAACTAAACTGTAATTCACGGTAAATTCTACATCATCTCCAGTCGATCTGAAATAGACCTGAGATTCATTATTTCCAAAAAGAATAGAATTATTCAATGAAACATCTGCGCCATCACGCAAATAGATACCGCCGCCATAGGTAGCGGCCACATTGTTTGCAATGGTCGCATTGTTAATTTGAACAGTAGATGAATTCCGTACATAAATGCCTCCGCCTGAACTAGAAATATTGTCAGCTACTAACAAATTTTCAATTTGAGAATCAGCATTGTTAATATAAAGTCCACCTCCGAGTCCATCTGCAGTATTATCAAATAAATAAAGATGGGTTGCACTTAAATCTGTATCATCCTTTAAAATAATACCACCGCCGGAATTGTTCGCAGAATTTGCTGAGAATACAACATTGTCCATGATGGGTGATGATTCACTTCTCAGATAACATCCTGCCCCAAATTCAGCTACATTGCCCAAAAAAGAACAATTGTAAAATTCAGGGCTGGAAGCAGTTTTTGCATACAACCCACCACCTACATCATCTGTTTCATTTTCTTTGATAATGCAGCCAAAGAATTTGGGAGAGGCATTATAGCAAAAAATGCCACCGCCACCGCCATCTTCACATACATTATTCTGGATAATACAATCTTTAATAATTGGATCGCTGTTTTCACAATAAATGCCGCCGCCATAATCATAATATGTACCATTTCCATCTGGATCTTCAATATTCCCTGTGCCATTTTGAATTGTAAATCCTTGTAAAATAGACTCATTTGATTCTCCACTGGCAAACGAAACAACACTACCATTCTCATTAGCATCTAAGATGGTTGAGCCAATGAGTAAAGAATCATTTGTAATAAGATAAAGCGATGAAACAACGATTTCCTTTCCATCAAAGTCTAAAGTTTCCTCATACAGTCCAGGCCACACTAAAATCGAATCCGAATTTGATGCAGCATTTATAGCACTCTGAATTGATGAAAAATCTCCTGGTACGTAAAATGTATTAGCTCTAAGTATTGATAAAATAGAAAAAAGAAATATATAAAGTTGAATTTGCATTTTTACATTCATTGGTTGGGTATAATAATCAAGCAGTTTATATTATAATTATGGGATGGAAATATGGGATTCCCATATTAATATCCATCCCCCCTTCCAGTCAATTTAATAAAAAAACGTTTATGATTGTAGCAATACCTAAAGAAATAAATACAATTGAGCCACGTGTTGCCGCAACACCTTCCACCGTCAAAGATTTGATAAAATCTGGTTTGCAAGTTCGGATTGAAACACTAGCAGGAAATGAATCATTTTTCTCTGACCAAGAGTACGTTAATGCTGGGGCTGAAATTGTTTCATCATCAAGCGATTTGCTGTCTTCTGCTGATATTATTCTAAAAGTGTTACACCCAACTATTGAAGAAACAGCAAAGTTGAAATCCAGTGCCATATTCATTTCTTTTTTTCAAACCACTCGAGAAATTCAAACTGTACAGGCACTAGCTGAAAAATCTATTACTGGTTTTTCCATGCACCTGATTCCCAGAACAACCCTAGCTCAAAAAATGGACGCCTTATCTTCACAAGCAAATATCGCAGGATACAAATCTGTTTTGATTGCCGCGACTCGACTTGGTGTATATATGCCACTATTGATGACAGCTGCCGGTACCATTCGACCTGCAAAAGTATTGATTCTAGGTGCTGGAGTTGCAGGGCTCCAAGCCATTGCCACTGCGAAAAGATTGGGAGCGCAGGTTGAAGCATTTGATGTCCGTCCGGTTGTTAAAGAACAAGTTGAATCCTTGGGTGCAAAATTTATTGAAGTAGAATCAGATTCTGATGATGGTGTAGGTGATGGTGGCTATGCTAAGGAAACTTCGGACGATTATAAACGCCGGCAACAAGAATTGATTCATGAACATATGAGTATGGCCGACATGGTCATTACCACAGCATTAATTCCTGGGCGGCCTGCCCCCCGGCTTATACCAACTACCATGGTAGATGCTATGAAACCTGGATCCATCATTATGGACCTGGCAGCAGAAAATGGTGGGAATTGTGAATTGACTAAAAAAGATGAAATCATTAAATACAACCATGTAACCATCGATGGTACATCTAATATTCCCGGAACCATGCCTGTTCATGCCAGCGAATTGTATTCTAAGAACATTACAGCATTTTTAACTTATATGGTAAAAGATGGTGAAATCAATCTAGATCTGGAAGATGAAATTATTTCTGGTGCAATGTTCACTCACAAAGGTGAAATAACCCACAAACCAACCCAAGAAGCATTGAACACTTAAGGAAAATTATGGATATCAATATTTTAACAGTTTTTATATTAGCGATCTTTGTTGGAATTGAGATCATTTCAAAGGTACCTCCTACCTTGCACACTCCTCTCATGAGTGGGTCTAATGCTATCTCTGGGATTGCTATTGTTGGTGCAATTATTGCCACAAAAGTAGGGGGCAGTACAGGGACTTGGCTAGGATTGATCGCAGTCATATTTGCCACCATAAACGTGGTAGGCGGTTTTATGGTGACGGATAGAATGTTAAAAATGTTTAAGCGTAAATAGGGAAAGACTGTGGTATACACAAATATATTTTACGTTCTGGCATCGGTTTTATTTATCTTGGGGATAAAAAAACTCAGCCACCCTAGAACCGCTCGCAATGGAAATATGATCGCATTCATTGGAATGATGATCGCCATCGTTGCTACCTTAATTGCCAAACATGAATTTGAAATAGATTTTCAATTGATAGCTGTTGGAATTGTCGTTGGAATTATAATCGGTGCTACATTTGCAATAAAAGTAGAAATGACACAAATGCCGCAAATGGTTGCCATTTTTAATGGGTTTGGCGGTGGTGCATCAGCATTAGTTGCGGCGGCTGAATTTTTAAAAACCGGTGAAATCACAACTTTTACTTTGGGGACAATAGTCCTTTCAGTTTTTGTGGGAACTCTTACATTTACAGGAAGCTTTATCGCTTTCGGCAAACTTCAAGGATTTGTCAGCGGTCAACCCATTGTTTTTCCAGGGCAACAACTCTTTAATGGACTTATGGCTGTGGCATTATTAATTGTTGGTGTTTATTTGGTTCAAATACCGGTCGAAATTAATTATTTTTATGCAGTCGTTATCATTTCTGCCATCATGGGAATCACATTGACAATTCCAATTGGCGGCGCAGACATGCCCGTTGTTATATCACTTCTTAACTCTTATTCCGGAGTTGCAGCGGCAGCTACTGGATTTGTATTAATGAATAATGGCTTGATTATTTCCGGTGCTTTAGTTGGTGCGTCTGGGCTCATTTTGACCAATATTATGTGCAAAGGAATGAATCGGTCTCTGGCCAATGTAATCTTTGGTGCTGTTGGATTGGTACAGGAATCCACTGACGATAGTGTAACCAAACAGATCACTGTTAAATCTTATTCAACCGAAGAAGCAGCCATGATCTTTGATGCAGCTGAAAAAGTGATTGTCGTTCCAGGTTATGGTCTCGCAGTAGCCCAGGCACAGCATGCTGTCCGTGAAGTGGCTGAATTTCTTGAAGGAAAAGGGAAACAAGTTTTATATGCCATTCATCCCGTGGCAGGAAGAATGCCGGGCCACATGAATGTATTATTGGCAGAAGCAAATATACCGTATGAGCAATTAAAAGATCTGGATGAGATCAATCCGGAATTTGAAGATTGTGATGTTGCATTGGTTCTGGGAGCAAATGATGTTGTGAATCCTGCGGCACGCCATGATACATCTTCTCCGATTTATGGCATGCCGATCTTAGATGTGGACAAGTCCCGAACAGTCATCATTAATAAGCGAACCATGAATACTGGATTTGCCGGGATCCAAAATGAATTGTTTGGATTTGAAAATTCAATTATGGTTTTTGGAGATGCGAAAGATATGCTCCAACAGCTTTTAAAGGATTTGAAAGAATTATAAAATTTATTTCGCTATCAATTCTGTTTTCACTCATGATGATTGGCTACGGACAGGATTTAAAATTCTCCACTTACTATCATCATAAAAAAACACTTTATGATGAACTTCCAAATACTGAAAATGAAATAATTTTTCTTGGAAACAGTATTACAGATATGGGCACATGGGCTGAATTCTTTCAAAATCCAAATATTAAGAATCGAGGAATTAGTGGTGATATTACGGAAGGAATATTGTATCGCATTTCAGAGATTACTGAATCTCAGCCACTTCAAGTATTTTTAATGATTGGCACTAACGACCTCGCCAAAGGAAAAACAAAGGAATTCACATTTAACCACATCTGTAAAATAGTTAAAGAGATCAATATCCAATCACCAGGAACGGAGGTTATAGTTCAAAGTTTATTCCCGGTAAATCCTGAGTTTGAAAAATTTTCCGGACATACTGGAAATACAGAAAAAATTAAGTGGGTCAACCAGGAATTATCTATTTGGTGTTCAAAAAATGAGACAATTTATATTGATATTTTCCAACATTTGAAAAATATTAATGATGACTTATTAAACACCTCATATACCTACG
Source organism: uncultured bacterium (assembly GCA_964648395.1). Classification (GTDB taxonomy): domain Bacteria; phylum Fidelibacterota; class Marinisomatia; order Marinisomatales; family UBA1611. The sequence continues at coordinate 7,677 of CAZYLQ010000057.1, forward strand.
ACGGTCTACATTTAAATGGATCAGGGTATAAGGTTTGGGTAGATGCAATTCAACACCTTTTAAAATAAGTAAACTCTCCAAATTTAATCTTTACAACCCAAATGGTGTAAAATTGAAAGGTAAGAATATTAAAATACCTTATTGTTCTTTACTAAAATCCACCATTTTTTTCGTTGTATTAGAATAGAGCCCTATGGAAATGTATTTAGAACATACTGCCTCAGCATAGTCCTCAGAAAAATAACGGCCAACCTTAAATACTTGGCCGCCCCGATCTTGAACCACATCCAACTCAGGTAGGATCTCTCCCACAGCATTAATCTGATCTTCGCCCTGTGGAACTATATTTACCTCCCACATTTCAATTTCTCCCCCTTTTTCTAAACTGACATAATGAGCTATCATTCCTGTGAATTCTGCAACGGCCATGGCTTCTTCATCTGTTACTTCATCATCTGCTTCAGCCATCATATTGATTAAATCAACCAAACTTTCTGCCACATCAGTATCCGGACCTTCATCCAAATAAGATTGTACTAATGATTTTAATTCTACTAGGTTGGTAACTGTCTCGGGCTTCCCAGGTACGAGTTCAGGAATGTCAATATTCCATTTTTCAGCAAACTGATTAATCAAATCAATTTCTTCCTGAGCAATATCATCATCAATCGCTGCAAGTTTAACCAATATGTCAATTATTTTACGAGCACCTTTCGGCCGTAACATATCACTTAATAACTCGCCCGATTCTTTTCGTTCCAGATTTAATGCCCGGCCTAAAAGAGTAAGAAATCTGACACCTCTATTGGTGTCAACATAATATCCTGTACCAATCATAGTAAATACAAAAGCCAAGCATAATGCAATGACGCTTTTGGCTGCAGAAAAATAATCGTTTGTAATTAATAAACTATTCAGAAGAAATGGGAATCCAACTGCAAATCCCAACATAGCAGCAACGATAGAGATACTGTTAGCTACTTCTTCATTTTTACGCCGCTTCCAAATTTTATTTACTGTTAAATATCCTTTTATCAAGGAAAATACCAATGCACTAGAGACAAGAACACCTATCAATTTTTCAAACAATGTTGCTTCCCCTACAGGAGATGCTTGCAAGATATTCGTACCTGCCACAATAAATAAAATGAAGCCTATTAGATAGTGATTATTACGTGTCATTTCCAGCGCTTTTATTTTCACAAAAGTTTTTCTTGGTATTGGTTTAATTACCTTATTTGTAAACAATGAGAATAAATAATCGGTAAAGAATTGTATTTAATGTTAAGCCCAATAATAAACAAAGCCCCATACCAATTGCAGAGGGCTTCATTTAAGGATTGATTCAAATTCTTTAATCAATAATAGAGATTTCAACAGCCTTCTGACCACGATCACCATCAATAACTTTGAACTCTACCTTATCACCTTCCCGAACGTAAATTCCTTCGGTTAACCCTGATTCATGAAAAAAATAATCATTTCCATCATCACTGGTAATAAATCCATATCGTTTACTCTTATTATAAAATTTTACTTTACCTGTTTGCATATTTCCCTCTGTAATTGAAATTATTGTTGGTAATCACATCGACCATTGTACCAAAAAATAGAGATGACTGAAAGTAAAATTCAATCAAAATTATTTTTCAATAAATCGGTATTGATTCATCATTTCTTTCTTGTCCTTGGGCCTTTTTTGGCTCCCCGATAAACAAACCAGTCATCACTGGTAATCTTATGAAAGTAATTCGATTCGTCTATCAATATTTTTGCAGTTGTTTGCCTTACAGCGGCAATCTCAACCCTAACGCCTTCTGCTTTCAGATGGCTGACTAATTCAACAAAGTCTGAATCACCGGACATAATAATAATAGTGTCCACCTTGGATGCCAATTGAGTCGCTTTAATTGATAATGGAATGTCAGCCGATTTATGGCAGGGAACAACGGAGCCATAATAATTCTCGTGGAGACGTTCAGCAAATTTTTGTGAAATTGATTTTCCTTCCCGAAAGTAAATGAGTCTATTTAGACCCCTTCCATTTAATAGTTTAGGTATCAATTTATCAAAGTCGATCATGGCCTTAGTCGATTTGGATAATTCATGAATACTTCGTTCAATATTGTTTCCGTCACATAAAATTGCAACAGATTGGTTAATTAATATATCTGACATTTAATTTTTTCCTTAAAAGTAAATTTGATTATTGTGATCTTTCAACGATCTCGTAAAATAATTTAACGGATTCTTCTTCCCCGATCTGAAATTTCCGCTCGCAATAATGGGAAACTATACCTTCCACCAACTCTTCATATTCATCTTCCGTATATAATTCAAGTATTGTTTCCAGGTATTCTTCCAGTTCTGCGCGTTGTGATTCCGTAAAGGGCATGATAATTTCCGTCGGAATATACCGCTAATTATGGAGAGATGGCAGAGTCTGGCTGAATGCGCTGCACTCGAAATGCAGTATACACTTGCGTGTATCGGGGGTTCGAATCCCTCTCTCTCCGCTCTCGGTAATGAATCAATATAGACCACATTCTATTTTTAAAAACGGGGTACAATTTGGGATACCGGTTGAGGTCCCGGGTTTTTTGTTTGTGGGATGATGTGTAGATTTGGATATAGTTAGATATATGAGGAAAAAACGTGAATAAATATAGCGCCTTGCTGTTTTTAATGATATTCTCATTCTTGTTTGGAAATGCCAATGTTCAAATTCGGCTACAAAATAGTCAAAAAGCACAAGGTGAGTTTATTGGTACGTATATGAACCATGTCCATATCCTTGTGGAAGAAAAAATAATATACTATTCCTGTGATGACATTATATCCATCACATATTCTAGCGAAGGATTGAGTACCGGCAGGGGATTTAATTACGACTGCAGTAGAAACACCGTGACGGCTGATATTCTTTTTCCACCTCAATTAGACCCCATGACTGGTGAAATGACGCAGATGCTCCCCGATGTGTTTAACCCTAATATTCCAAAGCCTGCTGCAAAAGTAGAAACTGGTGGCGTCAGCACCGAACAAGATTTTGTTGTAATTGATGGTGTTAAATACGTACGGGAGTTAATCAAAGACCAAAATGACACTGCTGAACGTGAAATATGGAATAAAAAAATACCACCATCTGTATATTTGGAAAAATTATCGCAAGATAAAGAACGACAATCTCGTTTTGTCTCTTGTACATATGGGTATTTGATTTTTGGTTTTGGAGTTCTTTTTTTTAGCCCAGATTCTAATATGAGTGAAGGCATGCGACAATTTGGTTATGGTATGGGTACAATATCTATAGCAGCAGGATTATTTTATGCAAGTCGTACCATTCGAATAGGTCCAGAAGGTTTAAAATGGATCACTAAGACAGATGCAGGAAAACAATTTGAAAATGTAAAAAATATTCAAAATAAAAATGAAAAAGAAAAATTAGCATATGAATCATTAGCAGCATTAGCATCAACATCAAGAATCAAAAAAAATAAAAAAGATACTAAGCAGCGAAGAAATCGTTTCCGAAGGTCCCGAAATTCAAGTCCAAAAGCAGACTTAGTATCTATTTTATTAATTGGGTTGGTAGCCGCTGCAATAGAAGAAAACAAAAATAATAAACCTGAACAAAATATCCAAATCCAAATGACAATCGAAGAAAAAACTTTAGATAATTACTTAAACCAAAGGGCTGTACCTGTATACGATAAAGGCTGGTGAGTTCAGGCAGACCAAGAAGATGGTATTACGTAAATAGATTTACCCTTTCTACAACA
>CAZYLQ010000058.1:0-11372 GCA_964648395.1 uncultured bacterium
CTCTTTACTACAACTGAATCATTATTGGCATCCCGAAGCCGTGTATTTTCACCATACAGCAGTTCTGATTCACCTGTGGAAACGGGATGCATATAAATCGTTGCCAGAGACCATGTCCCCCCACTATTCTGGTCCAATTCTGTATCCGGTAATAAATATATATATATATCAAGAGTGCCTTCTTCATCAATCACAATTTGAACAGGATCATTCTCACTCTGAAAAAATGTATCCGCTACTACGGAATCAATCTGTACACTACCCCAATCATACCGGACATCTAAATGGGCAGCAGCAGCTGGATTGAGCTTTAAACCATAGAGTTGAACTGAAAAGGAAGAATCCAGGTTTGTTTGAATTTCTTGAGGATGGAAAAAAAGTGCCGGTGGTTCCAGATCCATATTTTCCGGGTCATTTGGATTATCTAAGTTATAGTCTGCTTCTTCACAGGAAAAAAATACAAAAGACCCGCAAATCAGGTACCGGACACAAAATCTAATGATTTTAAAAATTAATATTGAATTGAACCTGGTTAACATCGGGTTTGTACTCTAGATCGAAAAAATATTCCCCGTCAAAAAAATCATCACTGGGTGCCACCAGATATGCATGAACCATATTCACGGCCCAGATTGAAAGTCCTACGCTGCGAATATTTTTCATGAATGCATTAAATTTTCGTGTATCGGCTGCATATTGGATTATCTGCGGACGAAGTTCCAGTAAATTATGTGGATCCGTATCATTTTGATAGGATTTATATGTATCCTGAAATCCTCCCCAGGCCTTGTCATATTGATAGTAGGCGATAAAAGCAGCCATACCTAAGGTGGCTTCTGTTCCCATAAAACCATATCCTGGATATTTTCTCTCGACCCAAATTTGGCCACTCCCGGGAATGGCTGTGGACATCATAAGTGCTTTAATTTTGCTGGGGATGGGCGGAAGTTGTATCCATTGCCGTTTTCGTTTAATATCGTCAGTTGTGGCAACTTGAGAGATATCACTGCCAACAGATAAAGTATCGGGAATGGGCAGTCCGCTCACATTATAACCCATTTTTTTCATTTCCAGCAGAAGGCTATCCGTGATCCCGGAAGTACCCATGGCAAATTCATCGAGCATAGTTTCCATATCCACGGAAAATAATCTGCCATTGATAAGAAATGTATCATCCCTTTTTTTCTGAATATTTCCTGCAATGACATAATTCACGCCCAACTGACGACCAAGATCGATGGCACATTCCTTACTCCAACAAGACCAATAGTCTTTTTTCCGGGGTTTGAAAATTTTTATTTGATTGGTAATCCCACGATTCTGAACCTGAAATATTTTCAAGTCACGAATAGTTTGACGAAATTCTTCAGTAAGAAATTCTGTGAGCGATTCGGATACAGCCCACCCTTCGAACTCTAAGACAGCAAGTTTATCCCCTGTCTTAACAGAAACGGATTGTGCGATCTCTGCTCCAAGACAGAGACTCACAAGATGGATTATGATTATACCTCGGACCATGAACATCATTGAAAGTGAAGGTTTGTTTTCCGCCCTTCCTGAAAACTTACATCACTCTTACAAATAGTCAAAGAAAGAGCTTTAAAAAGATATTATACTAAAGATTACTCAAAATTGCTTCATTGGATTGTCTTTATACCACTGATCAATGAAAAATGAAATCAACTGGTTTATGGATTTTTCTATATCCCGATAAAGGTTTTGGCTCGAACTTTGACCTAATATTTCATGAGAGAAAACCTTACTTGTCATAAGCCGCTTTGTTACAAGTGTATCCGCTAAAGATTTATAATAATTTTGTTCAGAAACACTGTAATTATAAACGGATAATACCACGAGAAAGGAAGAGAGTTTTTCCACACGAGAATCCAACACATGAATATCGAATGATATTTTAGGCATTATATTCTCTACCATTCGTAAATCATATTCTAAAAATCTGAGCTCAATAAAACTTACAACACGATTCTCCCACACAGAATCATCCAAGCCAATTAGATTAAATTCAAGATGTAACTCTTCAATCCCTTTTAAGTTTTTTGAATACCAACGGTCTTTTGCCATAATGCATGCTAAAGACAGGATTATAGTAATCATCCAATTTTTCATAGATTGAATTTATTTCAATAATTTGAGTTTCTGGGAGTGAATCTTAGGTTAACATTATTTAAACTAAATTTGCCAGTCCTACGGTTGGCGGATGTGGTAATCTCAAAGGGTATAATAAATAAAATGATCGGGAGTTCTTATAATGATATTAGTTATTTTATAAGAATCAATTTCTGTGATTGCACCATGGATCCGGATTGGAAGGATCAATACTCTATTCATGCTTATTCCAATGTGTACTTAAAATAAAAGTTAAAATTATTCTTTCACCATGGGCACGAATCGCACCGCCAGTATTTTTTCTTTTGTGACGATTCCCTCTTTGTCCTTTTGAACCAGCCATAAATACTGCGCAAAAATACTCCCACCTACAGGTAGGATCATGCGACCGTTTGGCGCCAATTGGTTCACTAGTTTTTCTGGAATTTCATTTGGCGCCGCCGTCACCATGATGCGATCAAAAGGTGCTTCCTCGGGCCATCCTTTGTAACCGTCACCGGTTCTCACTGTAATATTCTCATATCCTAATTCCATCAGTACTTTTTCAGCGCTTTCAGCCAACTCGGGTATAATTTCAATTGTAAAAACATGATGAGCCATTTCCGCCAAGATTGCGGCTTGGTATCCTGAGCCTGTCCCAATTTCCAATACATTATGAGATTCTGAAATCTGGAGATGCTCTGTCATGTAAGCGACAATATAAGGTTGGCTGATCGTTTGTTTATGACCAATAGGTAATGGCCCATCGGAATAGGCCAAGTCCAGATATTTTTTGGGAACGAATTTTTCCCGTTTTACTTTTCGGACTGCCATTAAAACACCTTCGTCCTTCACACCCCGTCTTTTGATCTGGTCTTCTACCATAAATTTCCGTTTGATCTCATAACTGTCCGTATTTTGAGAGCAACCCAAATTGAGGATGAGCGTTAATAGGAACCATTTCATCATTCCGGGAAAAAATAAAAAATTAGAAAAATAATTTAAAGTTTATACCAGCATATTGTGTATTAAGGTTAACCCCTGGCTTAACTGAAACCTGGATTTGCTGCCCATATTTATACCGGACTGCATCCCGCTTATTAATAATCATTTTCCAGCCGTGAAGCCAATCGTAAAATATGTCTCCTACTAGAACAAGTGCACCTAAAATAATGAGCCCACCACCTGAGCCGTCACGCTGTTTATTTATGGGAATCAATTTGTATTCAATATCATCACCAATCTGGTTTATCGGAATTTTTTCATAGCGTATTTCATTATCTTCTCCGGCATTCAGGATCATAATATTATAATCTGATTTTGGCCATTTTTCCTCACCCATCATAGATGCACCGGCAATCATAAGACCTAATCCACCAGCGCCAATCATAAATAAACGGCGTGCTTTTTTTTTCTCTCCCGCATAACGATGGACAATTCCTGGAATTGGAATTGATGTCAGGGCTAATCCAATGGTGAGACGGCGATTCATATCCTGGAATTCTTCAAATGTCATCTCTGCTGGAACTGGGTAGAGAGGTGTTTCAGTCAACATATCGCCGCCGGAGACACTTTGACTATTCAGGGAAGAAATAATGAAAAAAGCAGTCCAGATTCGGTTGATTAAGAGGGTTAAAGAGATGGATCGCTTCATAGTGAACCTCCGTTTTCGTGTTCGGGTAAATTTATAAACGAATGGGTATATGGATTTGATTTATTTTTTGAAGAACAGTCTAAATCCATTGGAAGTCCATAGGATCCGATGATGAAATCCAAATCATTTACCACTCTATTTAGCCCTGCAACAGTCAATATACAGGCTGATGTGAGGTTGTATTGATCTTGGATTATGGCAAAACCTCTTTTATAAAATTATTAATACTCTGGATCCATCCCTACCCAAACAGTATCATCAATCACCTTTGTTACAAATAGATCTAAATTTTTTTCTTCATATGAGGCTATTTCTTTTGCCTTAGAGTCTAACTTTGCAAAGAATTTCAAACCACCATCATCAATCCACTTTTTAACTTCACCAGATTGTGTACAAAATACACTATTGTGCCATCGACATTTGACTGTATTTTCCTTTGAATTTATTTCACTCCCTTTCAAACTCAATAAAGCGTGGGGACATTGGTCATTCATGGCTACAAATTCATCATTGCACTTTGCAATCAAAATTTTGTCTCTTTTTACATTTAGAATCTGCTGTGGCTCATCGATAAAACTGGAAACCGAATTTACTTTTCGCCAAATCATTTCATTCTCAAAAAACTCATTTTTTTCTACTTTTTCAACAGAATCAGACACATCTTCAATTTCATAAAGAGTCACTCGATCCTCAACTCCTTTTAAGTTAGTTCTTACAAAATCTTTAACTTTAACAGAGTCTTTGACACTTTCATGGGTTGCTTCAGAGATTAAAACTCTTGAACGGAAATCCTTATTTGCACTTTCTACTCGGCTGGCAAAATTGACTGCTTCACCGATGGCTGTTAATCGGCTTGATCTCCCAGCCCCAATATTTCCAACAACCACATCGCCATAATGAACACCCACACCAATATCAAAAGATTCGCCATACATAGTTTTAAGATACGGTTTCATTTCATCCATTTCAGTGCACATATCAATGGCGGATTGTACAGCAGCCAAGGCCGGATCAGCTTCATCATTTACACCAAAAAGGGCCAAAAGTCCATCGCCTATATAATTATCAATTCGACCCCCAAATGATTCGATCACTGTCACCATTCTATTGAAATAACGATTCAAAATAAAAACGGTATCATAAGGTGTAATTTTTTCGGAGAATGAGGTGAAACCACGAATATCTGAAAAAAGAATTGCCAATTTTTTTGTTTCACCTAATCGACCCGAACCTGAAACAGTTTGACGGGATGCCATTTCAATATCATCCGAATTCAAGACTAGCCGTCGAACGGTCATATCTCCTTGGATCCTGGTTTGGCAAGCTAATCTGAATTCCTGGGTGGAATGGATCTTGTTCTTAATTCTTAATTCCTTTTCTGTTGGCACGGAACAGTGGTCCAAACCATCTAAGACCAACACGCGACAGGTGGTGCATTTCCCCTCCCCACCGCAAGCATGGGCATGGGAAATATTTTCATCCAGAGTTGCTTCTAAAATGAGTTTATCACTTTCAACTTCTATGACCTTGTTATCTGGTAGTAATGTGAGTTTTGGCATAATTTAGTTTTCAAAAACCATCTTATCATCCTTGAAAGATTTGAATTCCAGCGCATTCCCGCTGGGATCTTGGACGAAAAATGTTCCTTGTTCTCCTTTTTTCCTTTTAAATCTTTTTTTGGGTTCAATCATAAATTCAATATCAGATTTTCTAATCTTTTCTCCTAAGGTTTCCCATTCCTCCCAAGGTAAAATTATACCAAAGTGCCGTGCCGGAATCTGATTTCCATCTACAGAATTGGTTTGAGCAGCCTTACAATCTTTCGGTGAAAGATGTGCCACAACCTGATGACCGTGCATATTAAAATCTATCCATTTTTTTGATTCACGTCCCAAAGTACATCCCAGTACATTTGTATAAAATTCCCGTGCCAATTCTAGATCATGAACGGGAAAAGCTAGATGGAATCTGGGTATCTTCATCATATTGAATGAAAAATAATTTTTAATATTTTTTTCATTTACCGAACCACTGCAAATTTACCAACAAGGGTGTCCATCCGTTTATTTGATTCCGCATCAATTTGTTGAATATGATACAAATAGAGTCCCGGCGCTATTTCCTGGTTGTTCACCGTTCTCATATCCCACCATTCATTTCCACTCGTTACACTTTCATGAGACAAATTTGCTACAAGTTCCCCGGATAATGTGAAAATCTTGATCTTGCATTTGGTCGGTAAATTGGTAAATCGGATCCGTCGCAGGAATTCTGTCTCTTTGAAATTAGATCGCACAATATAGGGATTCGGAACAACATTAACCTTACTTAGGTTTTCGCGGGGTTGAATTCCCGGAAACGCCTGAACAAAATTTCGATCCAAAATGGTAGTCCCTTTTGAATTTTCAATAGAAGCATAGCCATCTGGGTTTGCCCATTCATTCGGATTTGAATAATTTGTATCCAGCACCGATTCATATTGCCCGTTTCCAATATGGACAAATTTTGAAGTATAGGTTGGCTCTACACCCATATCGTAAGATACAACTGAATAAGTATATTCCAAACCATCCGTCACATCCTGATCCGCAAACATGTATTGAAAAGTATCTCCATTTACAATTTTCCACTCTGATTCATCCAAACGAATCATTTTCATTCCAGTATCGTCTCCGAGACTGAACCAGGGGAAATATGGATCTTCACCGCTGATGCTATGATTCCGTCTATTTTTCTTTTCACAATCATAGGAATTGGAATAAACACAATGGAGCGAGTCGCTTTCTGCGGATAGATCAAATTGCCTATAGGGTCGCCAACCGGCAAACAACCCATCCGTATCATAAATACGACCTGATGCGTCTCCCCAGTTTTTTCCACCATCGATACTTTTGTAAATCTTATATCCTTCAAAATCTGAATAACCAGTGAGAACATCAACAGAGCGTTCTGATACATCATTCCAATAGATCTTGACAGCACCAGTGTCTGTTTCCACATAAACATTGGGCCGGGTGGGCGGAGTAAACCCCTGGTACCGTGAATTATACATGACTTGAGCAAAACGGGCATTATTGATCAAATCTTCTTCATTTTGTCCAAATATAATACAGAATGAAAAAGGGACTTCCCGTCCAACGGGAAGATCAAAAGGTCCACAACTCATGAAAATAGAACAATCCAATCCCGGGGGTTCTCGTTGAAAAGCAGTTTCATCGTACAGGCCTTCCAGAGAATCAAAATGCGGGTTTAGCTCCGATCCCAGATCAGAACCTGGATTTTTCGTGTGAAAATGCCATGCATTCTCATTATCACTTAAATTGGTGGTATCACCAGCCATAATCTTATACATGATCTCTTCCTTGTTCCGAGCTTGGGGGCAACCGGCAGCACCGGTATAGCAACTACTGCTATTACTTTCCATATTCACCACTCCCGGACGACTGTACCAATCAAACCAATGCCAATCTGTCATTTTCAGCGGTTCTCCGGGGAATATGTCAACAGTGCCGTCTTGGTCCAAGTCGACGGGATCGGTCGCTCTGGGTGAGTCTAATAATTGGGTAGCCACAAGTCCAAAATCTGTTCCGGGAGCGGGATCACCATTCATGGCATAACCACGAGCTTGACCACTGATACCGTCAAAATCTCCTACCATGGCCATAGAGATTAACATTCTTTCATTATTACGTTCGAATATTTCCCAATAGTATTTCATGAAATCGTCATCATTTGTGTGGAGTCCAGAACTAAACCCGTTTATATCTCCCACCAAAACATCTGAATCAAAATAAAAACCAAGAAAGGTACCTTGATAATTAAATCCTTTGCCTTGGTTGAGTTTGGTACCATCGGGCATAATCATTCCTTCCCCACATTTTTGTTCACCATTCTCATCCAAAACAGGATTCCCAAATTCATCTTCAGCGCACCAATCGCCACTTTCATTTCGAACATTAACCGTCACAAATAAAATATCTTCTGCATAGGACACACCATAAGAATGAGCTTCTGCCATCACACGTAACCCCATAGGATAAGCTGTTTGCTCGTACTCATTATTTGTATCCACCATATTACCTCGATGTGCCCACCGATCATCAAATTCCATATATACTTCCATATCCGAAATGAATCGCCCTTCAACTTTTTCCCAGCAATCAGGATCTTTTCTGGATTGTGAACATCCTGGAAGAGTGATGTTGTAATCTTCTGCCCACCAGCCGGGCCAAAATGACTCATTTTGTCCTAAATTTTCATTATACCTAACCGGCCAAGTATCAGAAAATGCACTGTGTGCCAAAAGGGGATATGTGTCACTCAGATCGGTAACATAGGTATCACCAAATATATCCCCATTAAGAACCTCCGTATTGTGAGTATTTACCCGGGCCATTGTAGATGCATGCCACTCGCCATTTGGTGAACTCTCCTGTCGAGAAATCCACGATTCTGCAACATTATATCCATAATACATGTACTCATCATCATCTGTCCACTCTTCCAGGTCTGGACCATAATTATAAAAATCAAATTGATCTTCTCGCTGAATTAATTTTGGGCGTAAAGCCCAAGGATATATGAATCCAATCTGCGCGGTGGATGTATTTGGATCCAATTGACCAAAAGTAGATACTGCAATTTTTTTTAATTCATGATCAACGGCATATTGATATGGTCCATTGAATAATTCTTTAGATATTTTTTGTGAAATACTGTCAGGATACCAGCGTCCAAAATCCCGGTCTGCATCAAAAATAATGCCCACATAATTCGTGTCTCCTTCAAAAAACCAATCGTCATAGGCATCTCCAGACTCCCAAATACCATAAATGGGAATTCCGTCAGAATCCACAATATTTTCCACATGTTCCCAATTGAATTCGAAGGAATTTTTATGACCCGGAACCCCAGCAAGAAATGCAACCGAGGGTAAATAAGAATAACCATTCCATATTCCCATGGGATGTTCATCCCAGTTAATGATATTACCATAATTAGAAATGGCCGTCTGGGCTTTTCCTTGGAGCAAGTAACCAATAGCTCGGTCGTTCATGGGGTTGGTTGGGAAAGGATTATCACCGATCTTTCCGGCTGTCGAATACCGGAATATGTCAGGATTAAGTGAACTTTTCTCTTTAATCTCTTCAGCAAAAAGATTAGAGATGACAAATATGGTAGCTATAATCCTAAGATAAGAAACCATTGCAGGAATCAATTTAAAAGGTCTCGAACAGTATCCAAACTAATGTTCCCACCACAAATGACCACACCTACACGCTTTCCTATTAAATCGTCTTTCTTTTTTAATAATGTTGCTACAGCTGTTCCAGCCGCACCTTCCAATAACTGGTGCTCTTTATCCATATAAGTGATCATTGCATCCTTGATCTCTTTTTCTGTTACTAATACAGTTTCATCAATCATATCGCAACAGATTGGGAAAGTGATAGAGTCTTCTTCCACACCGCCAGCAGTCCCGTCTGATAATGTTGGTTTGGATGATAAATCCAAAACTTTACCTGCTTTTATGGAATGGATCATTACTGCAGAATTCTCTGGTGAACACCCAACCACATGAATATGGGGCCAGATTGATTTTAAAAAGCCTGCAATCCCGCCGATAAGGCCGCCACCGCCTACAGATATAATGATTACATCCAGACCATCACATTGGGACTCTATCTCTGCTCCTATAGTTCCCTGGCCAGCAATAACATATGGATCATTATAAGGTGATACATAAGTCTCTCCTGTTGAAATGGAAATTTCCTGCGCCCTTGCTTCCGCTTTTATACAATCATTTCCGTGAACTTTTATTTTGGCACCAAATTGTTTCATATTCTCTAGCTTCGCTGGCGATGCATCATCTGGAACATAGATTGTACAATCGATTCCTGTTTGTCCAGCGGCATAAGCTACTGCAGCACCATGGTTGCCTGTGGATGCAGAAACAACACCTTTCTGTTTTTCATGATCTTCCAAAGAGAGAAGTTTATTAATGGCTCCACGAGCCTTGAAAGACCCTGTGACCTGGATGCTTTCCAGTTTGAATCGAACTTCCGCTCCAGTCAGATCTGAAAATGCTTTTGATTGAACAAATGGAGTTTTTCGAATAAAAGATTTTATTTGGATTGCTGCAGATTGGATAGATTTAGGGAATGTCATTTTCAATTCTTACTATCTGTCTTTCAATAATTAAAAGTTAATTATCTATTTATTAAATTAGTTTTGCCAGAACACATTCTAATAAATTTTAAAAAGAATATTCCAAATTTGCCCGGGCAATCACTGTATTTTTATTTAAGCCACCAGTTTTTTTGGATCTGTATTCACCATGGATTTTTACACTAAATTGATCGAATATTTTCCATTTTATTCCACTTTTGAAACCTATCCAAGACATATCGACTAAACCAGATCCTTGCGCATAGTTTAAGCCTATTTTTCCTAACATCTGATTTTTAAAAAAAGGATATTCAGTATCAAAATTAGTGGTTAAAAAATCTTGATTTCCCCGTTCACCAGGGCCAGTACTTAATTCGCTGGAGTTGATAGTCAAATTTAAAGTTGTTTTTAACTGGAAATTATATCGCGTTGATAATGTTAAATTCATAACATTGGTGGACATGGCCGGATCGACAAAATTTGTATCACGATCAGTGAATTTGTCTGTTTTATTCACATTAACAAATGTGCCACTCAATGCATGAGACCAAACCAAGTCAAACCGATGACTAATATTCACCATTATATTGTTGGTATGTGTATTCTGGCGATTATCTGTAGATGTTGAGTCTGTTAATGGGATACGTTTATCTATCCCATTATCCCTGTCAATAGACCGATAAGTGAAATTGAGTGTAGGTAGCCCTGGACCAGGTAATGCATTTATACCCAATGACATTGTATTCTGTGATTTTAAATTTTCTACCGTAGTTAGGATATCATCATCCTGGTGTTTATAACCCATAGTTAGCATCAATCGATTTTGGAGAAGTTTCAATTTGTCAGAAACAGAAAATTCACGTTTATTTTTCACAAGATATGGATTGGCCAGGGAATTGAATTCCGGGCCTACCTGGCTGTACTCCAACGCAAGATAATTGCCATAAAAGTTTGTGATTGCCCTACCCCGGTACGCTAAGGAAGGCATAGACAGAACTGCATCCGTGAGGTCAACAGTTGCATTGTCTCCAAAGGCGTTAATATCAATGGGGACCAAAGGCGCCATGTTAGGATTAATGATCAGGATTTTCTCATAATCAGCTGGATCTGGAAAATTAGATAGGTCAAAACTTGAAAGTTTATTATCTACTGAGTCATCGATCATAGTGTCCAATTGAGCCAGCGTTAAGGGTCCACCCCAAATATTATTATTGGTCATGCTGAATGCCAGTTCACCTTCCAATCGGAGCCGTTTATTAAATAGAGAGATGCCAAGGTCAGTTCCAACCACCAAATTATCTTTGGGACCATCACCAGCCCAGTTTTTACCCTCAAGATAATGGGCCTTTGTTCCCAAATCACTTATAGTATACACCACTCCGGAATCAAGTCCGGAAACGGATCCAGTAGCATCAGGAGAGTATACAATTTCCGCATTGTTAAG
>CAZYLQ010000059.1:0-11242 GCA_964648395.1 uncultured bacterium
ATTGTACATGCATTCAAGGTAAAGTTTAATTCACTTGCCTTTGAAATTAATTCGGACTGGATCCGAGAAAATATCAGTATCTCATTATCAATTCCATTATCCCGAAGTTCAATGGCTTCTTCAAATGCAAAAACTGCAAAAATAATCCCCGGTTCTTTTGAAAGGACTTTAGATATTTCTAAGGCGCCATGACCATAGGCATTAGCCTTCACCACGCATACTAGTTTTCTATCTCCTATATAACGACGGATATTCCATAAGTTTTGTTTGAGCCTGTCTGTATGAATGTATGCTTTTGGCCCGATGGAAATCATGACTGGAATTCTGTAAGGAGAGCTTTCTTTAATTCATCAAATGATTTAAAAGTTTCAGTTGAGCAGGATGAGATCCATCCACTTAATTTCTCTTTAGGAAGTTTATTTACCAAAAATATTGGTTTATCCACCCAATAGGCCATGGTGACCTCACCATGGGTACCTCCACCATATAATGTACTTTCATCCCAGAGGACAATTAAATAGTCCACTTTCCCGGTGACCGCACGAAGATCTTGATTAATAAATAATCGAATGAATTCCTTATATTTTCTATGATTAGTCGTTTTCCAGTCTTGATATTCTTCCGCACCATGGGCTAGAACTAATTTTTTTGATTCAAGTACTGGATTAATCGTGTCATGCCCAAGGTTTCCCTTTAACCAATTTGTTATATCACTACGCCAATCCGCACCTTCATTTTGAGCATTTTCCATACCGCCAGATAAATAAGCAATCAATGGCGTAACTTCCATTTTAGAATTTTAGTATTAGCAATCACCCAAAATAAAACTAAAACCAAGGGATAAACTAGCATTTGCCAATCAATGATATTGGTATTTATAAACAACTGAAATACCTGGAATGGGATAGAAATGGGTTGCCATTTTAAAAATGAGGCGATGCCAGTTGGAAAAAACCCGAATTCAATGATAAAACCATTTCCAAATAAAATAAAAATGAACGTGATGAAAGAAATCATAGAAAATGTTGTCACTGTATTAATAAGTAGTCCCATACTGATTAAAAAATTTCCAAGGAGCAATAAGTACAACGAAAGACAAACTATCATAAAAAGTGTTTGAATCACTGATAATGGGAAGGTAGATATAACTGAAAAGATACCTACTGAAATTGCACCAAGAATTATTGCTTCTATTCCTGAAACTATGAGATATCCACAAATCACTATGCGTTTTCGGTATGGAGCGAGTGCCACATGGACGAGGACTTTACGATGAACTCTAAGGTCAAAGAAATCTCTATAAAGAAGAGGAAACAATCCCATAGATGAAATGATAAAAATAAAACCGGGAATGACCCAAAGTTTGAAAGGTATACCAGATAAACTATTCATCATGATATTATTCATTGAAAGGCCTACCAATACAAAAAGTAATACAGGCAGAGTAAACAAAAATAGCAAACTCGGAACCAAGCGGTTTTTCAACGACCAGATTCGACGCATAAACAGTGCGTAAATCAATCTAATCCTCGCCCGGCAAATTCAGAATCCAGTAAATCCCGTAGACCTAATTTTTTTACATTCAAGTCAATCATTAGTTCGTCAGACGCTGTACGGATCACGTCAAAGAATACATTCCGAGTTCGTCCATAAAAATGAAATATATTATCTAATCGATTTGGAGAAACAACCGTCGCCACATTAGCCAATTTTTTATACAATTCCTTGGATAAATTTTCAAATTCTATCTGAAATTGATGATAGTCTAAAGTGCTTTCCAACAATTTATCCAAATGTCCATCCATAAGAATTTTCCCTTCATGAAAAACCAGAATTCGATCATGTGCTTGTTCGATCTCAACCAACGCGTTGCTCACATAAACAATTGTTTTATTTCCTTTCAATTCCTTCAGTAGATCCCATGTCAGGCGAATAGATTCTGCATCCATATAACCCGTTGGCTCATCCATAATCAAAACATCTGGATCATGAACCAATTCTCGAACTAACATCGTTTTTTTCTGAGTGCCATGAGATACATTCATAGCCAATCCATTTAAATATTGCGTGAGGTTCAGGGCATCTGCATAACGTAAAATACGAGCAGATGCAGTGGATTTACTTACTTTATACAAACTGGCTGTAAATCGTATATTTTGTTCAAGGGTTAACCATGGATCCAAGTCATTTTCATGCGGCACAAATCCAATAAGTTTACGAGTTTCCTGGCGACGCTTATCCATATCCAATCCGTGAATAAAAACTTGACCATAATTTGGGTTCTCAAAGCCAGATAAGAGTTTCAGTAATGTTGTTTTCCCTGAATCATTGACGCCTACAATTGCAACAAGACTTCCCCGCTCTACACCAAAAGTAAGCCCAGCGAGGATTGTTTTATCCCCTACTAGTTTTCCAACTTTTTTTAGTGTTATACTTGCTTCCATTTTATTTATCTACTACTCTATCTAATTTTAATTCTTATTCTATTTTATTAGTGTGCTTCAAACCAATTATTGCCAATCCCATAATCCACAACCAGTGGGACAGATAACTTCATAGCATTTTCCATTTTATTTACAACCAATTTTATTAATAATTCTTCTTCAGATTCCGGAAATTCGAATAATAATTCATCATGAATTTGAAGAACCATTTTTGACTTCATTTTTTGTGCTACTATTTCATTATGAATGGAACACATGGCCAATTTGATCATTTCCGCTGCCGAACCTTGAATTGGCATATTTATGGCCATCCTTTCTGCGGCTTGTCGTTTAAGACCGTTGTCAGAATTGGCATCCCAAACAGGACGACGACGGCCTAACATTGTTTCCACAAATTTATCATTTCGGGCTTTTTCCAAAGTGGAATCTATATAATTCCTGATACCTGAATATTGATCAAAATATGAATCTATTATAGCAACCGCTTCAATTCTTGGAATTCCCAATTCCTGGCTCATTCGAAAGGGACCTGCCCCATACATGATGCCAAAATTCACAACTTTTGCAGTTTGGCGCATTTCCGGTAATATTGAATCTAATGGGACATTAAAAACATGGCTTGCTGTTCGTGAGTGTATATCTTCTCCATTCTGAAAAGCTTGAATCAATCCTTTATCTTGACTTAAATGTGCCATGACCCGTAGCTCCACTTGTGAATAATCTGCCGAAAATATTTTCCAACCAGATGTTTTTGCTCTAAATGCTTTCCGAATTTCGCGGCCCTCTTCTTTTTTGATTGGAATATTTTGGAAATTTGGGTTTGTACTAGACAACCGTCCAGTTGCAGCTATAGTTTGATTAAATGTTGAATGAATCCTTCCTGTTTCATCATTCATTAATTCTGGTAGTGCATCAACATATGTGTTTTTTAGTTTATTGTATTTCCTGTATTCTAAAATATGTTTTGGCAATTCATGCTGATTTTTTAATTGTTGTAATACAATTTCTGCTGTACTTCGTTTCTTGATTTGGGGTAATCCCAAAATATCAAAAAGAATATTCGCCAATTGCTGTGTGGAATTAATATTGAATTCTGTCCCTGCCAACCGATGAATATCAGATGTGAGTGCATCCAATTTTTTCCCTAAATCATCAGACATCTCCTTTAAAAACTCTGGGTCCACAAATGTACCTTCGTATTCCATTTCAAGAAGAATAGGGATTAAAGGCACTTCAATAGTGGAAAAAAAATCATAGAGTTCTGCTTCTTTTAATCTGGTTTTAAACAATTCTGTGAGCTGAAATGCAATATCTGCATTCTCTATCGAAAAAAATGCTGCTTTTTCTATGGGCACCTGATCTATTGTGATCTGATTTTTCCCCTTCCCAACCAACTCTTCAATTGGGACCATTTCATAATTGAGATGTTCCAGACTCAAGGTGTCTAACTTTAATGACCGGGCAGCTGGATTCAGTAAATGAGCGGCAATCATAGTGTCAAATTCAATCCCTTTTACCGTTACACCACATCGCTTGAGAATCAATGAATCATATTTTATATTTTGTCCAGTCTTATAGATTGAGTCATCTTCAAGAATAGGTTTCAATTTTTCCAGCACAATTTCCAGGTCATTTTCTCCGAAATTATTTTTTTCTTTCTCCAAATATTGTATTGGTACATACCAACCGGAATCTGCTTTATTTGAAAAACTAAATCCAACAATGTCTGCTTTCATAGCGTGAATTGATGTTGTTTCAAGAGCAAAGGAAAACCATTTAGATATTTTCAAAGATTTGAAAAGGTCGTTTAAACTCTTTTCAGTCAAGATTGTATTATAATTCTTCTCTACATTGTCCTTTTTTATCTTCACTTCAACATTGGATTCAGCGACTAATTGTTTTAAGATGGCATGAAATTCCAATTCAGTGAATTTGTCAGCACATGCATCAATATTTATATCCCGTTTCTCTAATTCACCCACACTACATGATAGTTCCACATCAGTGAGAATTGTAACCAGTTCTTTACTTAATATGGCATTTTCAACACCATCTTTTAAACCATTGTGAGCTCGTTTATTAGTGACTTTATCCGCATTCTCTAATGCGCCTTCTAATGATCCATAGGATTTGATTAGTTTTACTGCTGTTTTTTCTCCCACCCCTGCCACACCGGGCACATTATCAGAACTGTCGCCCATGAGTCCCAAAAGATCGATGATCTTATTGGGTGGCACGCCCCATTTCTCTTCTACCTTAGCAGAATTATATATAATGGGATGAGGTGTTTTCCGAGTTCCCGGTGCAAACATAAAAATATGGTCATTCATGAGTTGCATAAAGTCTTTATCACCGCTCACAATATAGGTATCTAACCCTTCTTTTTCTGCTTGGACTGCCAATGTACCGATGATATCATCTGCTTCCACACCTGGCTTTTTCAAAACGGGTAGATTCATGGCTTCCAACATTTCCCAAAGATGGGGCAATTGAAGTTGCATTTCGTCAGGCATGGGTGAACGGTTTGCTTTGTACTCTTTATACATATCATGGCGAAAGGTTTTTTCTTTGGAATCGAAGGCACAGGCAATATAATCAGGATTTTCAGATTTGATTAGTTTTAGCACTTGATTTGCAAAACCAAAGAGTGCGCTGGTATGAAGTCCATAACTGGTAATGAGTGGATTTCTAATCAACGCAAAATGAGCGCGATAAAGAAGCGCATATCCATCCAGTATAAAAAAGCGTTTCCTTTTAGTTTTATTAGAAGACATAAGCGAAAAAATTACGGTACTCTTCTCTCCTGTACCACTCACATTTTATATAAAAAAAGCCCCTTCCTTCAGCAAATCCAGGATTAGGGGCTTTTTAATAATAATCAGATAGAATCTGACGTGGGTTACATCATACCACCCATGCCACCCATGCCACCCATACCAGGATCTGGCATTGGAGGCATTTTTTCATCTTCTGGTATATCTGTTATTGCGGCCTCGGTTGTCAGAATCATCCCAGCAATAGATGAAGCATTCTCAACAGCAACGCGTGCTACTTTTGCAGGATCGATGATACCAGCTTCGAACATATTTACATATTCGTCGCATCGAGCATCATACCCATAATCGTCTTTCCCTTTGCGGACTGCTTGTACAACAATGGATGCTTCTACACCTGCATTTGAACAGATCTGACGAATCGGAGCTTCCAAAGCACGGCGCATAATATCCACACCCACTTGTTGTTCTTCATCAACTTTCACGCCATCCAAAGCAGAAACAGATCGAAGCAGTACCACACCACCACCGGGAACAATTCCTTCTTCCACAGCGGCACGTGTTGCATGGAGTGCATCTTCCACACGTGCTTTCTTTTCTTTCATTTCTACTTCCGTTGCAGCACCAACATTGATTACTGCAACACCACCAGATAATTTTGCGAGGCGTTCTTGCAGTTTTTCACTATCATAGTCTGATGTTGTTTTATCAATCTGAACTTTGATCTCTTTGATCCGTGCTTTAATGGCATCTGCAGATCCACCGCCATCAACGATGGTCGTATTATCTTTGTCAGATACAACACGTTTTGCTGTTCCTAAGTAATCAATATTTGCATTTTCCAGTTTATAGCCGGCATCTTCAGAGATAACGGTTGCACCAGTTAAAACAGCGATGTCTTCCAGCATGGCTTTACGACGATCACCAAAACCAGGTGCTTTCACTGCCAATACTTTGAAAGTACCGCGGAGTTTGTTTACCACCAGTGTTGCCAATGCTTCACCTTCAATATCTTCAGCAATGATAACAACGGGTTTACCAGTTTGAACCACTTTTTCTAATAAAGGAAGAAGATCTTTCATGTTGCTGATCTTCTTATCGTGGATCAGGATATATGGATCTTCCATTTCCGCATCCATTGATTCAGAATTGGTCACAAAATATGGAGAAAGATATCCACGGTCGAATTGCATTCCTTCAACAAATTCAAGGAATGTTTCTGCTGTTTTGGATTCTTCAACAGTAATCACACCATCTTTTCCAACTTTTTCCATAGCTTCGGCGATCTTATCACCAATCTCTTTGTCATCATTTGCAGAAATAGTTGCAACTTGAGCGATCTGCTGCGCATCCGGCAAGTCTTTAGACTGACCTTTGATGGCTTTCACAATCGCATCACGTGCAGAATCGATGCCACGTTTGATGGACATGGGATTTGCACCGGCGGTTACATTTTTAATCCCTTCGGTAATGATGGATTGAGCTAAAACAGTCGCAGTTGTTGTACCGTCACCCGCAACATCGGATGTTTTGGAAGCAACTTCACGAACCATTTGTGCACCTATGTTCTCGAGTTTATCTTCAAGCTCGATTTCCTTTGCAACGGTTACACCATCTTTAGTGATTGTCGGTGCACCGAATTTTTTCTCGATAACGACATTCCGTCCTTTAGGTCCCAGCGTGATTTTGACCGCATTGGCCAATTTATCCACACCGGTTCTTAAAGAATTACGAGCGTCGAGAGAATATGCAATGTCTTTTGCCATTTTTATTATCTCCTTACAATACGGCTAAAATGTCGCTTTCGCGCATGATTACATAATCCGTGCCTTCAAGAGTAATCTCAGTTCCGGAATATTTTCCGTAGAGAACTTTATCTCCTGCTTTCACAGTCATATCTACAATTGTGCCAGCATCACTGGCTTTGCCTGGTCCAACAACAACAACAGTTCCCTGTTGTGGTTTTTCCTGGGCAGTATCAGGAAGAATGATTCCTCCAGATGATTTTTCTTCAGCTGCATCAGGTTCCACGACAACGCGGTCTGACAATGGCTTTAGTTTTAAACCCATTTCATAAACTCCTTTCTATGTTGATTATTATTTACTTAAAATTATTTCTTAAAACCGGCGGCAAATTTACCGCACATTATGTTTTATTTTCAACGATTAAGACAAAGTCTTTAACTGTCCCTAACATAAACAAAAAATGTACCAGATTGACTTATAATTCATTTTGTGAGATCATGATAGAAAAAAACGTCAATTTGGCATATTATTAAATTATTTCCCTGTTGATCCAAACCCACCCGTTCCCCGTGGTGTTTCTGTCAATTCGTCTACTAACTGAAATTGGATGGGACTTCCATCCATAGCAACCAATTGAAAAAGACGTTGCCTTTCTTCCACAGTATATGGTTCCAATTTAATATTATCCACAGCAGCTATGATTTCACCCCTATAACCCGCATCGATAAGGCCAATAGAATTGCATAGCCGTAATGGCGTTTTGGCGATACTTGATCGCGGCATTAATAAATACGGTTTATTTTCCATATTCTCACAGGCAATACCCAAATGGATTAGGGTGGTCTCTCTAACTCCAATAGTTTGTTTCTCGATTACAAAAAGATCGATCCCCGCATCGCCATCGTGAAAATGGCCGTGATTCTCGTAAAAAGATCTGACGGAACTATTAAATGGTTTAATTTTTAAATGCATATTTTTTTTAATTGGTTAAAAGTTTGATTTAGTCATTGGTAGAATAAAAAATGATAGTTCAATCACTATATCATTCAATCTTTTTCGATTAAGGATTTTAATTTATTAATATGCTGTGGTGTTGAACCGCAACAAACTCCGATTAACCCAGGATCTGTTATCAAAATAGACTTCATTCCAATGCTGAAATTAGATTCGTCAATAATGTCAAAATAATCATTTTTGAAATCAGTTTTACCAAGGTTTGGATAACTGCCCCAAATCCCTTTCCAATCGTTTTGAAAATGGTCAATACATCTTAATGTCGTATCAAACTGATTGCAATTATTTAGCAAATAGTCAACTTTAAAACCATTAATTAGTGAGATAGTATCTTTAATAGGGGTTCCATCGAGAATATGATCTCCGTTTTTCATAATGAGACTTAACCCCACCTCATTATTAAAATTCATGGCAGTTTTCAGAGCAATGTTTATCTCACTTATATTCCCCATAGTTTCAAATAAAATAAATTTCAAACCTGCGTCAACCATCCATTCCGTGGTTTCACCATAACTATCTTCAGCAGCGGCAACTCCTGGAAATTTCTCCGGTGAATAACAATCTTCAAGAGTCGTAATAGAACCAGCAATTTTTACAGATTCTCCCGATGTATTTTGTGCACATTCAACTGCTTTATATAAACTCTCCTTCGCCCTTTCTTTCGCTCTCAATGATGTATATCCTGCTTTTCGATACGTCCAAGTTGTAGTCCGGAAGGTATTCGTTGTAATGATATCCGCACCTGCTTTTATATATTCTGAATGGATCCCTTTAACAACTTTAGGATGGCTTAAATTAGCATCTGCCGACCAGATCGGTAAGGGAAGATTAATACCACGATTAATCAATTCGGTTCCCATAGCACCATCGAGAAGTAATGGTTTTTTCATTAATCCTTTTTCAAGGTTGGAATGAAAAAATAGAGGGCAATGCTTAAGCTGATTAGACCAATCCCAACCATAGACTCAAATGTGGATTCCCTTAATGAATAGTACAATATCCAGCAATTGATTATAAGGTAGACCAAGGGTGTAAATGGATAAGCCCAGACCTTATAAGGGCGATCAAGGTCAGGCTCTTTGATTCGCAGGATAAATAGAGAAATAACTGTCAATGTCGTTATAATAATAAGAGAAATGCCAGCATACATCAGAACCTGTTTAAAGGATGATGTTAATATAAAAAGAAATGATATACATAATTGAACCCAAAAAGCATTCAATGGAATATTATTCAAATTCTTTTCCTTTAAAAATCCGATTAACGCGTAATCTTCTCCCATGACCTGCATGATTCTTGGACCAATGTAAATATAACTACTGACCGTAGATAAAAGTAAAATTGAAATGCCGAGTCCAATGATCTTTGCTCCCATTTCACCAAATATTTGAATACCTGAAATGTAGCCCACTTCCACTTGCGCCACTAGAGCATCTGTAGGAGTAGAATACAAAAACACATAATTCAGTAAAACATAAAGCACCATAACAAAGCCGGTTCCTATTAGCATAGATCGTGAAATATTCAGTTTTGGATCGTGGATCTCTCCCGCAACATAAACCGCTGAATTCCATCCCGTGTAGGCATAGGATACCCAAACCAAACTCACCGCAAAGCCTGAACTCAACAACACTGCTCCATCTCCGAGTTTTGGCCAGATAGAGATGGATTGGGGCGCATCCATAAATAATCCAAATGCAATAAAAATTAGGATTAATCCAATTTTAATTGTGGTAGAGCCATCTTGAAATTTTATTCCCCATTTTACACTCATCATGTGCAATCCATGCAAACTTAAAATGACAATTGCAGAAATCAATGTTGGATCCAATCCCTGAGTGACAGCAGATAAATAACTTCCTAAAGCCATGGCTGCCAAAACTGCAGGTGCAGTAAATCCTACCGTAGCTGAGACTATTCCTGCTGCAAAACCGATGGATGGATGGATAATGCGGCTTAATAAATGGTACTCGCCACCGGAACGTGGCAATGCTGTTCCCAATTCACTGTATACCAGCGAGCCACACAATGCCACAATGCCTCCAACAATCCAGAGCATTATTAGGGGAAATACGGATTGAATATCCACCAGTTGATAACCTAGACTAGTAAATACACCCGTGCCTATCATGGAAGCGACAACAAAAGAAGATGCCGTCCAAAAAGAGAGATGTCTTCCAGTTTCAGTCTTTGCCAAGGATCAGGAGCGAAAAAGATTGAATGCGAGCAATAACCATCCGAAAATGAAACATAGTCCGCCGATGGGGGTGATTGCTCCAAGCCATCTTATGTTGGCTAAAACCAACAAATAAAGACTCCCTGAAAAAATGACTATACCAACGGTGAGTAAAGTAGCAAGCAATTGAATGATTTCTTGGGAAACCTGGAAACCAATCGAACCAATTATTAATAGTCCAAGTGCATGGTATAAGTGATATCGAACGCCTGTCTCAAAAATGGCAAGATCTTCTGACAAGACTCTGGTTTTTAAAGCATAGGCACCGAATGCGCCTAGTAAGACGGCTAATCCAGCCAGGGATGCCCCAACAATCAGCCAGGTTTTCATCTATGATTCGGAACGCTGGATCACAGTCCGCATGGGAAAGGGGATCTCGATACCTTCCTCGTTGAAGCGTTTATGTAGCTTTTTCACAAACTCATGAATTATGGGATTCTGATCACCATATTTATTCCCACGGAAATAAACCATAAAATCAATGCTAGATTGTCCAAATCCTCTAAACTTAAACGACGGTGTCGATTTTTTATTCATTTCATCCATATATTGATGGAGATCGTTGGCTACTTCCATCACCACGCGTTCAACTATATCCAAATCAGATCCATATCCAACTCCCACAGGAATCTTCACGGAAAAGCTGGGATCACCACTGTCATAATTCTTGATGATGGCATTGGACAATTTCGTATTCGGAATATGAATTATATTGTTTGTTCGCTCAAGCATTTTCGTATTCCGCCAAGTAATATTTTGTATATATCCCATTTCACCAGAATCCAAACTAACAAAATCGCCCGGTTGAACTTTTTTACTCAATAAAATATGGAGACCAGCAAATACATCAGTAAGTGTATCCTTGAGTGCAAGAGAAACAGCCAAGCCACCAATACCCAAAGCCGTGAGCATTGGTGCAATAGAAATGTCTAAAGCATCCAAAATAACGAGAAGACCAATACTATATACTGTGATCCACACAAAATTGGTAAACATAGTTGTTGACGGGAATCCACCTCCTTGTTTCT
>CAZYLQ010000060.1:0-10228 GCA_964648395.1 uncultured bacterium
ACAAATAAATCCACCGCATTAGATATTCCAGAAATTTCCATTTTTCAAGAATTATTGGACGGAACCGGTGAAAGAGAAATTTCTACGACAATGGCCTACGTACGCCTTTTAACATTGTTAACAAAAGATAAGTCCATTGGTAAACATGTAGTGCCCATCATTCCGGACGAAGCACGTACCTTCGGAATGGATCCACTTTTTCGACAGCTAGGGATTTATTCTCATAAGGGACAGCTCTACGATCCGGTAGATTCGGACCAATTTTTGTATTATAAAGAAGTACAAAATGGGCAAATCTTGGAAGAGGGGATAAATGAAGCAGGGGCTATTTCATCCTTTATCGCAGCCGGAGTGAGTTACAGTACGCACGGCATCAAAATGATTCCCTTCTATATTTATTATTCCATGTTTGGTTTTCAGCGTGTCTGGGATTTTATCTGGGCAGCAGGTGATATGCGGGCCCGCGGCTTTTTACTGGGCGGGACAGCCGGAAGAACCACGCTGAACGGCGAAGGACTCCAACATCAGGACGGACACAGCCACCTAGCTGCCGCCGCAACACCGAACATAAAAGCATATGACTTGGCCTATGCCTACGAGATTGCAATCGTTATCCATCGAGGCATGAAAGAAATGTGCCAGGACGACAAAGACGTGATTTATTACCTTACTCTTGAGAATGAAAATTATGCGCACCCTCCCGCGCCGGAAGGTGTTGCTGATGATATTATCAAAGGGTTGTATAAAATCCGGTCCACAGAAAAACCAATCATACGATTGTTCGGAAGCGGCCCTATTATGGGGGAAGTTATTGCGGCAGCAGAGCTCTTAAAAAAGGACTGGGATATAGAGCCAGGCATCTGGAATGTCACCAGTTTTAGTGAACTTCGCCGGGACGCAGAGGAAGTGGAGCGGTGGAACTTGATCCACCCAGATAAGGAACCAAGGCGTTCCCACCTGGAAGGGTCTTTGAGCAAGCATCGGGTTCCCACGGTTGCGGCATCTGATTATGTAAAAATGGTTTCCGAACAAATTGGACCCTATGTCCCAGGCCCCTATTATGCATTGGGTACGGATGGATTTGGTCGTAGCGATACCCGAGAAAACTTGCGTCATTTCTTTGAGGTAGACCGCTATTATATTGTTCTGACCGCTATTCGTGCGCTGGCGCTGGATGGAAAAATGGATATGTCAAAGGGAGACGATGTCATGAAGAAATATAATCTAGACCCAGAAAAACCAAGCCCCATAACGGTTTAGAAAATACCATGATTAAAAAAATTATATTACCAGATTTAGGAGAAGGTATTGACGGTGCCGAAGTAAGCGAAGTAAGTGTTTCCGTGGGCGATATTGTTGAATCTGATGATACTATATTGGTGTTAGAATCAGATAAGGCATCCATGGAAATCCCAGCAGATGTCAACGGAAGCATTACCGAAATATTGGTTTCGGCGGGAGACGAATTGAAACCGGGCCACATCCTCATGAAGATTGAATTATCAGGAGATGCACCTAAAGAAAAAGTGCCCGTGGAAGAAAAAACCCAAAAAGAAAAATCACCACCCCAAATCGAAAAAACAGAACCAAAACTTCATTTGGAATATTTGAGTTCTAGCAATACCGTGTTTGCGTCGCCCGGCGTCCGAAGATTAGCGCGAGAGCTAGGAATAAACCTTCAGGTCATTAAAGGATCTGGACAAAAAAACCGCATCACCAAAAATGATCTGAATAGCTATATCAAGCTGCAGATGGCCATAACATCAGGGAGTATTCCCGCGCAAAAACAGGAGATTGATTTTTCACAGTGGGGCGAAGTTGAAGTCCAAAAACTCACTCGAATTAACCGCATCACCGGCCAACGACTTCAACAAGCCTGGCAGACCATACCACACGTAACTCAATTTGACAATGCTGATATCACTGATTTAGATAGCTATAGAAAAAAATTAAAAACAAAAGCTGCGGAGCAAGATATAAAGGTAACATTTCTCCCGTTTTTAATGAAGGCCGCAACCATTGTTTTAAAAGAAATGCCCGAGTTTAATAGTTCGCTAGATCACACAGATCAAAATTTAGTATTGAAAAATTATTATCATTTGGGAATTGCTGTCGACACGCCGTTCGGACTTACTGTTCCGGTGGTGAGAGACGTGGATCAAAAATCAATTATAGATCTATCATCAGAGCTCATGGATTTAAGTTCTCGTGCCCGAGAAAAAAAATTAAAGCCCGATGAAATAAAAGGAGGGACATTCACTATTTCCAGTTTGGGCGGTATTGGCGGAACCGGGTTCTCTCCAATCGTAAACCCACCGGAAGTGGCCATCATGGGCGTATCCAGGAGCGACTGGAAACAGGTATACGATAAAGCAACTGGAGAATTTAAAACACGATTCATAATGCCATTTTCGTTATCTTATGACCATCGGGTGATTGATGGCGCTTCCGCTGTTGCCTTCACATCCAGATTTGCATCAGTCCTTTGTGATATCTCTTATTTTAAAGACTGATAAATGACAGAACCTAAACATTATGAAATAGTTGTCATTGGAGCTGGTCCCGGTGGATATGCTGCCGCTTTTCGTGCGGCCGACTTAGGTAAACAGGTTTTACTTATTGATCGCGACAATGCATTGGGCGGGGTCTGTCTTAATCGTGGCTGTATTCCATCTAAGGCGTTACTCCATATTTCAAAGGTCATGAGTGATGCCGAGCATTTATCAAAAATGGGTGTCACTTATAGCAAACCAGCAATTGATATTGATCAAGTCCGTACACATAAAAATAAAATTGTTTCACAATTAAATGGCGGAATTGCCCAAATGGCAAAAGCACGAAAAGTGGATACGATAAAAGGACTGGCCACATTCAAATCCAATTCGGAATTAAATATAGAAACGGAAGATGGCCACATATCAATTTCTTTTGATAAATGTATCATTGCTGCTGGTTCTACTTCAGCAATGATACCTGGCGCTCCCAAAGACCACCCATCAATACTTACATCAAGGACTGCGCTTGATCTCGTAGATATTCCTGAAAAATTATTAGTGATTGGTGGTGGCGTGATTGGTTTGGAGTTGGGCCAAGTTTATGCGGCACTTGGTTCACAGGTGTCTGTGGTTGAATTTTTATCTACTTTACTTCCTGGAACAGATCCGGACCTGATAAAACCTCTGCAACGAAAATTAAAAAACCAATTCGAAGAGATTTTAGTTTCATCCAAAGTGATTTCAGTTGAAACGAAAGAAGATGGAACTTTAACAGTGGCAATAGAAAATGACAAAGGAATAGATAGAAAAAACTTTAACAAGGTGTTGGTTTCAGTGGGTCGTAAACCAAATTCAAACTTTTTGAATCTTGATTCAACCGATATTGAAATGAACGACTTCGGTTTTATTAATGTAGATGTATATCAGCGTACATCAACAAAGAATATATTTGCAATAGGTGATATTGCCGGTAATCCCATGCTAGCCCACAAAGCAACACATGAGGGCAAAGTTGCTGCAGAAGTAGCTTGCGGCCACCCGGCGGCATTTGATGCAAAAGCCATTCCTTCCGTTGTTTATACGGACCCAGAAGTGGCTTGGGCAGGACTTACAGAAATTGAAGCAAAAGAAAAAAACACACCTTACGAAACAGGCGATTTTCCCTGGGCAGCCAGTGGTAAAGCCTTGGTTGTGGGCGCAAATCAGGGGAAAACGAAAATATTATTTGATCCAAAAACGAAGCAGGTTCTTGGCGTGGGCATTGTTGGCCCTGGCGCAGGTGATTTGATTTCCGAGGGAATGTTGGCTATAGAGATGGGAGCGGATGCTGAAGATATTGGACTCACAATTCATCCTCACCCAACCCTAAGCGAAACATTTGCTGCTGCTGCTGAAATATTTTCTGGCACAATTACAGATCTTTACATTCCGAAGAAAAAAAGGCACTAATATGAAAACCCTTTACACAATCGTAGTTTTAATTTTCACTTTTTCTTTTGCACAGGATTCAGCTGACGGGAAAACATCCACGGCAACAGCTGGTAAGATAAAACCCGCAGAAGCACCTAAAAAGAAATCAATGGAAGAAGCCCTAAAAAATAAAAAAGAGATTGCAGGGTTGTTTACACTTTATCAGGATACCACGAACGGCAAGTTGTCCATGCTTATTGCCAAAGAGCAACTCAAAAAAGAATTTATCCATTTTGTGCATGGGCTCAATGGCCAAATTAATGCAGGTGTATTAAAAGGCGGATACAGGGGCGCAAGAATAATGAAGCTGAATCGATATTTTAATCGTATTGAATTTGAAGTACAGAACGATGCTTTTTGGTTTGATCCTGAGAACCCCTTAAGTAAAGCCGCTGATGCCAATATTAGCACTGCTATTTTAGCTTCATCGTTTATTGTAGCAGAAAAAGATGGCAAAGTTTTAATTGAAATCGATAATGTTTTTCTGACCGAAGCACTACATCAAATCTCAAGAGGCTTCATTCCAGGCGGTACCAATAAAAACCCCTTTAGACTTGGTAAGTTGGCTAGAGAACGAACAAAATATGTTGGTCTTCATAATTATCCGGAAAACACAGATCTAGTAGTGCAGTATGTTTATTCTAATCCTGTGCCCACTAATTGGGGATCTGATCGGGGCTTAACCGATGCTCGATCTGCAAATGTGACAATCCAGCACAGTTTTATTCAAATGCCTGAAAACGATTATACACCGCGGTTTGAAGACGTTCGGGTTGGATATTTTACTACGCAAGTGACTGATATGACCACGCCGGATGACGTAACGCCTTATCGTGATTTAATTCATCGTTGGCATTTAGTAAAGAAAAACCCAGATCAAGGTATTTCTGAGCCCGTAGAACCGATTGTCTGGTGGATTGAAAACACAACTCCTCTCGAATTTAGGGGCGCAATTCAAGAAGGGGTATTGGCGTGGAATCAAGCTTTTGAAGCTGCAGGTTTTCGCAATGCTGTTCAGGTAAAAGTCCAACCCGATGATGCAGCATGGGATGCAGGTGATATTCGTTACAATGTACTTCGTTGGACATCTTCGCCAAATCCTCCGTTTGGGGGATATGGCCCCAGTTTTGTTAATCCGCGAACTGGTCAAATTTTGGGTGCGGACGTCATGTTGGAGTATGTTTATTTTACAAACCGAGTCAAATATGAAGAACTCCATCGAACATTTGACGCAGAAAAAGAAATCAATCAAGACTATACCTGCCTTGCGGCTGACTACCAGAAACAAGGAAATTTATTTGGTCTGAATGTATTAAATAGCTCCGTCGATGAATTCAATCAATTAGAACAACACCGTCTAATTTATGAAAGCTTGGTAAGATTAATTCTTCATGAAGTCGGGCATACATTGGGCCTGAACCACAATTTTTATTCCAGCCACCTGCATAGTTTAAAAAACATTCATGACAGATTAATCACTGAGCCAATTGGCCTGACATCGTCTGTAATGGAATATCCAGCCGTCAATGTCAACGACAATCCAAAACACCATGGTCAATTTTATACCACTGTGCCAGGTCCGTACGATATTTGGGCTATCGAGTTTGGATATACACCACCTCTGGAAAATCCTGAAGATGAAAAAGAACGTATAGAATTATTATTAAGTCAATCTACAAAAAATGAATTACGTTTTGGAAATGACGCAGATGATATGCGATCCCCCGGGAAGGGAATTGACCCAAGGGTTAATACATCTGATATGAGCACAAATCCAATAGGATACGCCAAACAAAGGATGGATATTGTACGATCTCTTTATCCCGGATTGAAAAAAAGATATGAACGACCCGGCGAATCTTACCATGCCTTCACTGATGCATTTTCTATTTTAAATCGTGAATATAGAAATTCAGCTATGGTGATTTCCCGCTATGTTGGTGGTGTGTTTACGGACCGTTCTTTGGTGGGTCAGAAAGGTAGCCAAAAACCCTTTAGGCCAGTTCCAAAGGATAAGCAAAAATGGGCCATGACACTTTTGGGAAAATATATATTTGCGCCCAACGCATTTGAAACTCCAGAAGGAATTATGGATCATCTACAATGGGAACGGCGTGGTTTTAGTGGTACGCGGGACCCAAAACTCCTCGATATGTATCTGGGGACACAAAAAAACATTCTAAATCATTTCTTTCATGTAAATGTTTTAAAAAGAATTTCCGATACAGAACTATATGGGAATAACTATGGCCTGAATGAAATGATGTTAGATTTGACTACAATATGTTTCTCTGCAGATGCCGGTACAAGTGTTAATGCTATTCGAAGAAATTTGCAGATAGAGTACACAGAGAGATTAATCCGTATAGTTCAAAACAAAGGAAAAGTTAAATACAGTCATTTAGCTGTTGCGTCTGCTTTTGAAAATCTGAACAAGATAAAAAAATATACTTTAAAATCTTATGGAATGGACGAGGAAACAAAGGCCCACAGGAAGTATTTAACCTATCGAATTAATAAGGAACTAGAAAAATATTAAATTGTGAAAAGGACATATTTTGAAATACACACACACACTTTTGATGATCTGTTTAATAATGGGCTGTACAAATATGGTAAATAAGAACCTAGACAAACACCCTCTTGATAAATCTGAAGTTCGAAAACTTACACTGGATAACGGTGTCAGGGTATACCTGCTTTCAAATTCGGACTTTAACGTATCGGCCGCATCCATGGTTGTGGAGGTGGGCTCATTGGAAAACCCAAGCAATCGTGAAGGGCTTGCACATTTTCTAGAGCACATGCTATTTCTTGGTACAGAAAAATATCCAGACGTAGATGAATATTCTAGATATCTCAAAACTTTTGGTGGTTACTCGAATGCCTATACCGCTAGTGATCATACTAATTATCAACTGCAGGTACTGCCAGATGGGTTTGAGGGCGCACTAGATCGGTTTGCTCAATTTTTTATCAGCCCACTTTTCACAGCAGAGTACACAGCAAGAGAAGTGAATGCTGTTAACTCTGAACATCAAAAAAATATTATGAATGATAATTGGCGCCAGCGTCGGATAACAAGCCAGTTTGCAAAAGATGGTCACCCAGCAAAAAAGTTTAGCACCGGAAACCTTGAAACATTAGGGGATATTACCCGAGAAGAACTTGTTACGTTTTATAATACTCAATACAGCGCTAACCGGATGGGCCTGGCTTTATTGAGCACACACTCTCTGGACGAAATGGAAGACTGGACCCGCCAGTATTTTTCTGATGTAAAAAACCACAACCTTGAAAGGACTAAGCATGATCCAATCGTGTTTGAAAAGAAAGAAACATTCAGGTTTCTTCAAATTGATCCCGTAAAAGATCTTCGTGATCTGGAAATCAGTTTTGCTATTCCCAGCACTCGCCATATGTATGAAAGTAAGCCAGGAAGGCAACTCGGTTTCATTTTAGGACACGAGGGAAAGGGTAGCCTCCTATCCTATTTGAAAGACAAGGGCTGGGCACAGACGCTCTCTGCAGGTGCACGCCCAGATACAAAAGAATACGGCAGGGTCACGATTCGGATTGGGCTTACACCAAAAGGACAAGAAAACTATAAAGAAATTGTATTAGCTACTATGGATTATATCGAGCTTATGAAAGAATCTGGTCACCAATTCCACGTATATAATGAATTGAAAACCATGGCGGAATTAGAAGAAATATATGGCAGTAAAGGGGAGGGTATGTGGCGCGCCACCCAATTGGCAAATGAAGCTATGATGTATCCACTGGAAGACGCGGGGCGTATAAATTTTATTTTTCAAGATAACTCTAAAGACACCTTTGAAGGTTTGTTAACACACCTTACTCCAGATAATATGTTGGTGGTTTTAACAGCAAAAGGAGTTGAAACAGATCAAAAAGAACACCATTACCAAGCTCCTTATTCCTACACAGAAGATACTAAATTCTACCAGGCACTCACATCCACATCTCCTCGAGAAGAGTTCATGATAGCCGAAGTAAATCCATTTATACCAGAATCAGCATCTGTCCCCAATCGGGAAATAATGGAAAATGTGTTGCCCGTTTCTCTGATAAAGAGCGGTGGTGCTAATCTTTATTTTGGAGTTGATCATGAATTTTTACGTCCCAAAGGCATCATAAGTTTTAAGATCCTATTTCCTGATGATATAATGACGTTAAAACATCGTGTTTATTTAAAATTATATGCAGCCTGTGTGAATGAATCGTTGAACGAATTGGGTTATCCCGCTAAACAAGCAGGGCTGTATTATTCGTTTCGCGAAGGGTATGAAGGAATTTTTCTGAACGTAAGCGGTTATTCAGAATCTGCCATGACCCTCTACGAAATGATTCTGGATCACATGGTTGATTTTACCATTACTGAAGACCAGTTTAACGGAATAAAAGATAAAATAATCCGTGATTACCAAAATTTTTCGCTTTCAGATGCGCATCGGCAAACCCGTGAAAAAGGAACTGATATTTTTAATCATGTAAAATATAGCTGGGAAGAGAGCTTGCCAGTGGCGAAAGATGCAAGTCTGTCAGATATTCATGATTATGGCAATACTTTGTATAAAAAGACATTCGTGGAGGGCCTTATATACGGTGATTTCAAAGAATCTGATGCAAGACGTGCTTTGCACGTCTTCAAACAAAAATCTAATACAACGGAGCTTAAACGGACAGATGCATTTGATTTAAAATATTTGACTCAATCTCAATCTGAAGAAATTCAATATATTGGGAAATTGACCGTCAACAACTCTTGTTTTTATCGGGAATATGTTTTGGGTAATGAGGACACCCCGGAAATGAGGGCAAAATCCTTAATTATCAGTGAGGCGCTTCAGCAACCTTTCTATACAGAAATGAGAACCAACCAACAATTGGGGTACATTGTTTGGTCCTATACTCAAAATCGCGATAATACATATTATTTAAGTTTTGTTATTCAGTCTGGAACCTTTACCGCAGATGATGTTAATCAGCGCGCTGATGATTTTATTGCATCCACCCCGGAATTACTTGCGGCCATGGATAAAGAAACATTTCAGCAATTAAAAGAGTCTGCTATTGAGCGGCTGAAGAAAAAACCAATGAGCATTAGTGAAAGGGCTAGAAAATTTGAAAGATTCATTTTTGAACACGATGCAGATTTCCAAAGAGATCAAAAAACAATCGCAGCCCTTGAAATACTTCAACAGCCATCTACGGTAGAGCTTTTATCAAAGACTATCGGAACTGATACTCGAAGAATGGCAAATTTCCTTATGTTCGCAGAACAGCATGAAAATACAACGAACGCCAAAGGCACATTCAAGGAATTAAAAACCTGGAAAGCATCACGATCGTATAAATAAGAAATCATGCCTAATGAGGTCATTCTTATTGCTGCCGTGACAATAGACGGGTTAATTGCCCGGCACCACCATGAAGTCACGAGCTGGTCCAAAGATCTATCGTTATTTAAAGAGCAAACCTTGGGGTTTCATGTGATAATGGGCTCCAATACTCATGCTACGCTATCAGTCGAACTAGAGGGCCGTGAAATGATTGTGGTTCACCGAAATGATGATCCAGCATCCATTCTGGATACCATTCCGGGAGATCGTTGTTATATTATTGGTGGTGGAAAAACATATGCCCGCTTTGCACCGTTTTTAACCCACCTATATATCACGCCCCACCCATTGGTTTTTGGCAAGGGCATTCCCCTGTTTGATGGGGTAATCCCGGATCTTGAGCTGGTATTTCAACAAATGGTTTCCGTGGATGAAAAAGGCGGTATATTTCAATACCAGTACAGGGTGAAGAAATCTTAAAAAAACATCTGATATATTTTCTTTTTCTTTCAATTCCGTTTTCGTTAGAAGTTTACAGTGGGGGAAAACTCTCTCCCAACCAAGCTGCTATGGATGTGACCCACTATGACCTTCGCTTAAAAGTTGATCCGTACAAAAAGACCATTGGCGGCACAGTCAATATCACATTTGTGTTGATAAATAAAACCGATATGATTGAGGTTGATTTATTAGATCAATTCAATGTTTCTGGTGCCGCTATCAATGGCACGAATCTTTCCTTTATCCGCGATGGACATAAAATTCTCATTCACAATCCAGGATTGGAGATCTTTAAACCACATATCTTAGAGATTAAATATTACGGCAAACCTCCCGTTGCTAAAAAACCACCCTGGGATGGTGGTTTTAGTTGGGAGACGAGCAAAGACGGGCATC
>CAZYLQ010000061.1:0-3713 GCA_964648395.1 uncultured bacterium
TCTAAAGAATCAAATGTTTTCCCATTATAAATGTACCCATTTGCAGCAAAAATGATTTTTGGTTCGATTTGTGAAAACCGATCCAGGACACCTTTGATTCCAAAATCCGGTGAAGAAGAACTCCAAATTGCACCAATGGAAGCAGAAGCCAGCATGGCAATAATTGCTTCTGGTATATTGGGAATAAATCCGGAAACACGGTCTCCTTTTTGAATACCAAATTCTCGAAGTGAATGGGCCAATTTTTCAACTTCATCAAATAATTCTTGATATGTCAAAGACCGAACCGATTGACCCTCTCCTTTAAATTGGATGGCTATTTTGTTATCACGGTATCGAAGCAAGTTTTCTGCATAATTCAGTTTAGCACCTGAAAACCATTTTGCACCTGGCATTTTTTTGTCATCATCCACCACTTTTGTATAGGGGATCGAATGTTTGATTTCGGAAAAATCCCAGATCTGTCCCCAAAATTCTGAAATATGGTTTACTGACCAATTGAATAGCTCATCATAAGATTTTAATTCTAAACCATAAATTTCATTAACTCGGTGAATGAATTGAGCCATTTGGGTTTGCTCGGGATGGGACGGAGTCCAAAGAATGGTTTCTTTAGTCATGTATGATTAGCGAATTAAATGAATGTATAATGAAGGAGTTTAACTTAAAAAGATGATAAAAAAAAAGAGCCAACGATTTATTGTTGTTGATTAGGGTCCCAATCAGAAACTTGTGAAAATGTAATAGACAAAATTAGAACAATTAATCATTTTAAGACAAAATCAAATCTTAAATAAATTAGTTGTTCTTGTTATTCCTCCTTAATTTATTTCTCTTTATTCTAGATTAAATATATAATTACCATGAAAATAGCATTTTTAACTGCCGGTGGAATTGCCCCATGTTTATCATCTTCCATTGGTGCCCTCATTGAAAAATATAATGAGATTGCTCCCGATGCTGAATTAATTGGTTATCTTAATGGGTATAGAGGACTCCTATTAGGTAACTCAATTGAATTTCCTGACTCTGCAAAAACAAATTTTTCCACGTTATATGATTTTGGTGGATCTCCCATTGGAAATAGTCGAGTAAAACTCACCAATGTGGATGATTGCGTTAAACGTGGTTATGTTTTAGAAGGCCAAGATCCATTAAAAGTTGCAGCAGATCAGTTAGTAAAAGATAAAGTTGATATTTTGCATACCATTGGAGGTGATGACACCAATACAATGGCAGCACAATTGTCATTTTATTTAAAAGAGAATAATTACAATCTTACTGTAGTAGGTCTTCCCAAAACCGTAGACAATGATGTTTTTCCAATTACCCAAACTTTAGGGGCTTGGACAGCGGCAGAACAGGGAGCTATTTTTTTTGAAAATATTGCGAATGAGAATACAACCAGCACGCGACAACTGATTATCCATGAAGTGATGGGACGGAATTGCGGATGGCTTACGGCTCGCACTGCATATGATTATCGGGAACGAATGAAACAACGAAACTTTATCCCCGAATTACTGATTAATCAGGAAAAATGGGATATTGATGCAGTCTATATTCCGGAAACAGATTTTGATTTTAATATTGAATGTGAAAGATTGATAAAGCGAATGGATGAAAAGGATGGTGTGAATATTTTTTTGAGCGAAGGTGCAGGACTGGAGACCATCGTTCGAGAAATGGAATCAAATGGAGAAGAAGTACCGCGAGATGCATTTGGCCATGTGCGGTTAGATGAAATTAACCCGGGACAATGGTTTGCAAAACAGTTCAGCAATGGCTTGAATGCAGAAAAAGTTCTGGTTCAAAAAAGCGGGTATTTCGCTCGATCAGCTAAACCCAATGAACAAGATCTGGATTTAATCAAGCAATCTGCATTTTTCGGTGCTGAAAAAGCTATCATCGGGGAAAGTGGTGTAGCTGGATTAGATGATAATCATGGACAAGAATTAAGACTCATAGAATTCGAAAGAATAAAAGGGGAAAAACCCTTTGATGAACATATGGATTGGTATCAATCTATGCTAAAAGAAATCGGACAATAATTAATAACTAAATGGAGATAAAATGAGTTGGAATAGTTTACCAGAAATCGCAAATGCCATGGTTGAAAAAGGCCGTGGAATCTTGGCTGCAGACGAAAGTACACCCACCTGTACAAAACGGTTTGAATCGATCGGTGTTGACAGCACGGTAGCCAATCGGAACGCATACCGGGATATGCTTTTTACCACATCAGGCATGGAAGAATTCATCAGCGGTGTAATTCTATTTGATGAAACGCTCCGTCAATCAACCCTGAAAGGTGGAACACCGTTTCCCGAATATTTAACCAATCTAAATGTTATCCCCGGAATCAAAGTTGACAAAGGGGCACATCCATTGTCCGGTACTGAAGGTGAAAAAGTAACGGAAGGGTTGGATGGCTTGGATGCGCGGTTAAAAGAATATTATGAATTGGGTGCACGGTTTGCAAAATGGCGTGCAGTGATCACCATCAATGAATCCGAGCCAAGCGGCACTTGCGTAACAGCGAATGCTCATGCTCTGGCACGCTATGCGGCACTGTGCCAGGAAAATGGAATTGTCCCAATTGTTGAACCGGAAATCCTAATGGATGGAAGCCATACCATTGAAGATAGTTTTGTTGTGACCGAAGAAGTGCTTCATTCTGTTTTCTATGAACTCTATGGACAAAATGTCCTTTTGGAAGGCATGGTTTTAAAACCGAATATGGTTCTTTCTGGGTATAAATGTTCTGAGCAAGCATCCGTTGACGAAGTGGCAGAAATGACGGTTACTGTGCTAAAACGGTGTGTCCCATCTGCTGTCCCGGGAATCGCATTTTTATCCGGCGGACAAAGTAATGAAGATGCTACGGCTCACCTGAATTCTATGAATAAGATTTTGGATAACAATAGTCCCTGGAATTTGACTTATTCCTATGGCAGAGCTTTACAAGCGCCTGCCCTGGATGCGTGGTTTGGAAAGGAAGAAAATGTTTCAGCTGCTCAAGATGCATTTTACAAACGGGCGAAATTGAATAGTCTTGCAACCAAAGGCGACTATTCGGAAGACATGGAATAAAACCATGTTAATCTTCCATAAAAAAGGGCTCCAATTTGGAGCCCTTTTTAGTTCCAATCCTTAAAAGGATAAATTGCCAAATTCATATTATAATAGCGTTCGTGGGGTGTGACTTCTTCACCTATCCATTCAGGAATCGCAAAATCTTCATCTTCTGAGTCTAATTCTATTTCTGCTACAACCAATCCTTCATTATCCCCGTGGAATTCATCCACTTCCCAAGTGTGTCCTTTAAATTCTACATAATGGCGGGTTTTAACAATCATGGTAGTTTTGCAAAAATGTTTCAAGAGTTCTTCCGCATCTTCTTTCAAAATGGGAAAATCAAATTCCAGTCTGGAAATACCAATATTGTTTCCCTTTACAGTTAGAAAATATTCGTCCCCTTTTTCCCTTACCCGTATGACCTGTTTTTGATCATTTACAATATATCCTTGTCGAATGTGGAGTGATTTTTTTTCCAAGCGAAACGGTTTTTCTTTCACCAAGAATTTACGTTCAATTTCAATAGCCATTATTTGTCCTGTTCATGATGAATAATAAAAATAAAAAGGAAATTACCATTCCGGGGTAAAAAGCCTCAATTCCCAAAAAAGCCTGTCCACTTATTTGTGAGATGC
>CAZYLQ010000061.1:3813-9855 GCA_964648395.1 uncultured bacterium
GTCTGGGGTCGTTGAATTCGCCAGAGAATATCGCGCCCAAATGTTATTGCGCTGATCAAACTCAAGGAATCAATGGTGGACATAATAGTTGCTAAAAGTCCTGTAATGAATAATCCAAAAACACCAATGGGTAAAATATGAGCTCCAAGCAAAGGAAAGGAATGTAACGGTTGATCGGTTTGGATCATTGCCACAGCGTAGAGTCCGCTCAAAACGGTCAGACAATCAAACACGGCCCAGAGTCCAATGGAAATCAGGAGTCCTTTTTTGGCAATTTCTGGTGATTTTGCAGCAGCGCATCGTTGATAAAATCCCGGATCAACGAAAGTCCACGCTGCAATAAAAAACCAAACTAAAATATATTGGATCGTATTCCCACCTAATGGATCCAAATGTGAGCCTGGGATGGATTGAATTAATTCCAAGGGTGAACCAAAATTATTCCATGAAAAACCAACCAATAGAAAGAATCCTGCAAACATTATAATAAATTGAAGAATATCTGTTTTTACGACGGCGGAAAATCCACCGTTCCAAACATAAACCACACTGAAAACAGTTGAAATTAAAAGAGAAACGCCAAGACCAATCCCAAATAAGAATTGGAGCATCACGCCCATACTTAGGATATAGGGAGCTGGGCTTGCTAAAAATGTTATAAGTAAGGCAGAAATAATTCCAGCTCTCTCGCCGTAACTTGATCGAAAATGATCTGGAATTGTCAGAAAATTTTTCTCTTTAATTTTGGGGGCCATCCAAAATTCATACCCTAAAGCAAACCCATAATAGGGTAAAGCAAAAATAAACCAAGTTTGGATTCCAAATAAAAATGTATTCTCGCCCACACCCAAAATGGCGCCATACCAGGTTGTGACCAATGTTGCTACAAATCCACCGAGACTTAATCGGCGCCCACTTAAAATATATTCTTCCTGTGATGTTGATTGATCTCTTAGTCGGAATATTCCAATCCAGATCAGACTGACAGCATAGGTACCAAGGATTACCCAATCAAGAAGGTGGAATTGACTCATTTTATTTATATTTTATTATTTGCAACAAAAAGCATGGAAAACACAGGAAGTACGAAATGGGAATGGTTCATTCAGCATAATTCAAAAAGACCCAAACAGGTCCATTGGATTGAATGGAAAAATGGTCACCTTTAGCCGAATTTCTTGTCCCAAAAGAAGGTGGCTTTAAAATAGATTTATTGATAGAATACTTTAATCCAGAAACGCTGGTTTCAATATTCTCCTTGGTAGGAATGATTGAAATAATTTGTCCGGTAAATGAGTCAATTCTGGTATCGCTTTTTACACATTTAATTTTAGACGAGTTGGAGTAAAAGGTAAGTTCCATTTTCTCGTAAAAGGATACTAGTGTCCAAAGGGCTGCCATATTATGGTCGTCTTGTTCACCAGAAAAGCCTACCAATCCCAATTCGATAATTCCATTTTCATAACACCATTCAAGACTTTTTTCCAGATCGGTCTTGGATTGATCCATTAATTTAATGATTTCACAATTATAACTTTCATGAGTAAGTGAAAGAGAATCCATATCACCTAAAATGAGGTCAGGCTGAAGTCCAAGACTCTTGAGTTTATCAGCGCCGCCATCGGTACATAGAATAGTCACGGCACTTTTAAGAATTTTTATTGGAGTAGTATGGGTGGGGGTTTCCCCATTCCCGAATAAAACAAATGGACCTTTATATTGAGAAATATCTAATGGCATGATGAAAATTACAAAACGAAGAATCAATGTAGTACGGATTCCATTCTTGTTGTTATTCCTGTAAATTTTACTCTTTAATATTATGAATCTCAGATATTTCTCCAGACAACTATTTAATTTTGATTCCCACTACCCGCGGACGATCATTGCAGGGGTTATCCTAATCACTGTTATCCTGGGGTGGAGGGTCTTCACATTAGAGTTGGACCCGGGGGTTCGGTCCATGCTGCCGCGGGATCATGAAATTGTCCATTCTATGGAAAAAGTAGATGAACTTTTTTCCGGAAGTGATATCATTATTATTGCTGTAGAGTCCGACAGTCTTTTTTCTTATACCACGCTTCAGAAATTATCCACATTTCAAGATTCGCTGGAATCTATTGACATGATAGGCAAGGTTACTTCTATATTCACCCAAAAACATATTTTACCAGATGATGGTGGTTTTGAGATTGAACCTTTGTTGGCCAATATCCCTGTTGATTCTGCTGGCCAAAGTGAATTGATATCTAAACTGAAGCAATCAGGAATAGTTGGAAATTTGGTTTCGAACGATTTTAATAAGTTATGTTTCATTGGCCAAATCACATCTTCTTTTGCATATGATGAATTTGAGTTCCGGAAAAGAGTATTTGAACTGGTGAACCGATTCAGTTCACCGGAGAATTTCTATGTTTCCAGCCTACCTATCACAAGGGCGACTGTAATTGAATATATGCAGCGGGATTTACGGGTTTTTATACCAATTGCTCTAGGGTTGGGTATTCTTCTTTTAATGATTTCTTTTAGAAGTTGGACTGGTGTTTTTCTGCCTTTTTTCGTAGTGAGTTTCTCTATAATTTGGACTTTTGGAATTATGGGCTGGTTGGATATGCCCGTAGCTTTTATAGGCACATTAATCCCAATTATGCTTATTGCTATTGCAAATAACTATGGTATTCATATTATCTCCCATTATTATGAATTCTCTATATTGGATCCAGAAGCCACTCGAGGGAGTATCTTGCGTAAAACCATACGCAAATTGGGTGTTCCAATTTTTCTGGCAGGTCTTACAACTATAATTAGCTTCTTAAGTCTTTTATTCCATGTTTTGCCACGAGTCCGAGAAATGGGTTTGTTGATTTCTTTCGGAATTCTGGTGGCTTTTATACTAAGTGTTTTGTTGATTCCTGCAGTTCTGGTTCTTATGCCGCGTCCAACTTATTTAAACAAAAAAGACAGTTTTTCAGGTATCAATAAATTATTAGTGAGGTCGGGTAGAGCTTTTACCCGGTTCAGGATTCCGGTTCTGGTTCTTTTAATTTCAGGAGGTACTTGGTTATCTATGGGAATCAATGAGCTAAAAGTGGATACGAACCCTGATCATTATTTCCCGTCTGATTCCAGGTTGCGAGTCGCCAATACAAAGATCAGCGATGCTTTTGGTGGATCAACACAAATGCAAATTCTTGTAGAAGGTGATATTTTTGCTCCTGAAACGCTACACAATATTGAAAAGCTCACAGACCATATAAAGACAAGACACAAGATAGTAACCAAGTCATATTCCATTGTAGATGTGATTAAGAAAATGCATGCTGGCTTTAATGGCAATAACCCTGCATTTGAAGTTATTCCAGATGATCGGGATCTTATTTTGCAGTACATGTTTTTATATTCTATTACCGGTGGTGAAGATGATTTTGACTTGATCCTAGA
Organism: uncultured bacterium; assembly: GCA_964648395.1. Lineage (GTDB taxonomy): Bacteria > Fidelibacterota > Marinisomatia > Marinisomatales > UBA1611. The sequence continues at coordinate 7,255 of CAZYLQ010000061.1, forward strand.
TGATATGGAAAATCCCACATTTACCCAGGTGTTTTTACGACTTAAAGAAGTAAAAACATTTGCTATTGCAGATATTGTGGATGATACAGACCAATTTATTTATGCTAACTTCTATGATGAATTACCAATGGAACTGACGGGTGGTGCCGCGTTATTGGGCGTATTAACTCGAATGGTTTTACGAGGACAATTGATAAGTCTTTGCTTTTCTATTTTTATGATTTTACTTATTATGACCTTAGTTTTTCGATCTGTTACGGGTGGACTTTTAGCCACGCTACCCATGGTGGCATCTGTTATTATGATGTTTGGGCTCATGGGTTATTTGGATATTCCCTTAAATATGACAACATCTATGTTAACGGGAATTTTGGTGGGGGTTGGGGTAGATTATACAGTCCATTTCTTGTGGCACCTACGTGAACACATTAAGAGTGGAGATTCATTGGATGATGCTATTGCAACCACATTACGAATTTCCGGGAAGGGAATTTTGTTTAATGGATTATCTGTTATTATTGGATTTTCTGCATTGCTTTTTTCTGTCTTTGTTCCTGTTCAGATATTTGGTATTCTGGTTATGGGTTCCATCTCATTATGTTTATTTGGCGCGCTGGCAACTTTGCCTGCTTTAATTAGCCTCATCAATCCTAAATTTCTCTATCGATGAACACAGAACAAAAAGATAAATTCATAAGTGTCGTATTTTTACTAATCTCAGTATCTCTTGTCATCTATGGTATCGGATTAGCAGGGTTTGAAAATCCAATGATCGGGAATTCCTTTATGAAATCCCTTCTCAATTTGAGTAATCAATATTTTGATTTCATTCTGATCGGATATGTATTTATTTGTCTCCAATTTGCCGGATATTATGAATTGAAATATCACAAAGATTACTTAACCATGTCCATAATCAGCATTTTATTAACCCCCCTTTCATTGTTATTTATTAGTCCTAGTGAATCCAACTCTAAATAAACGGTTATTTATTTACACACTTTTATTTTCTTCTTCTATGGTGGCACAGGATTTATCTGCATTAGAGATTATGGAAAAAGTGTTAAACACACTAAAACCAATTACATCGGTTTCAGATATTAAATTAGAAATTGTCCGCGTAAAACGAGGGAAAGAAAAAATAAAAATTCGTGAATTCACCAGTTTTAAAAAAAATTATGAAGATGGCAAATTCAAGTCAAAATCTTTAGCACGTTTCAAAAAACCCTTAACTGTGAAAGGTACCGGGTTATTGAGTTGGGTTTATCGGAATGGGAAAACGGAACAATGGTTTTTTCTGCCCAAACTAAAAACAGCCAAACAGGTGAAAGCTAAAGAAAAAGCAAAATCTTTTATGGGTACAGATTTTATTTATGAAGACTTGGAAAGCAGAAAGACGGGGCAAGATTCTCTAGTATTGCTCAGCACAGAATATTTAAATGGTCAATCGTGTCAGGTAATTATAGCGTTTCCCAAAAGTGAGAGCGCTTATTATTCTCGAAAAATTTGGATAGATTCTCTAAATTGGAAAATCCTAAAGATAGAATATTATTCTCAAGAATCTATCAAACAAAAAACACTAACTATTTCAAATTTCATTGAAAAAAATGGATTTGTAATACCTACAAAAATGGTTATGGAAAAATCGAATGGTAAAAAAACCATTATGAAAATTAATAACTTTAAACCTAATGTTGGTCTGAAAGACGAAATATTCTCAGAATCCTTTTTAATTAAATTTTAACTTTACTCTTACTGATCTCTCTAATATTTTAATTAATATGATAACCATCATTCCCAGTTTGTTATTTGTTTTGTTCTCTTTTGCAAAGGGAGATTTAATTTATCCTGAGAACGAATCGGAATTAAACCATATCCAGGTTTTTTTTGAATTGTGATAACTCCCAGAAGTAAAAAAATAAATATTTGACTTATTACATTAATGGAAGACAAAAAAATAATGGCAGTTTATAAGATATTAATTTTTATTTTCATTGTAACATCAACCTTTAATGGTTGTTTTGATAGTGGAACAAATGATGATGAAATTTTAACAGACACTACTGAAGTCGTTAGTGGATTATTGGAACCGAAAAATGGAATTGCACTTAATTATATCCATGTACTTTTTGAATGGGAACAAATACCAAATGCGAGTTATTATTCAATACAGTTGTCTGAGGAACCTACATTCACGACACCTATAGTATCTATTCAAGATAGTTCATTGTTATATTTAGAAAAATCCAATATTGAATGGGAAAGATTATATTACTGGAGAATGCGCGGATATAATTCATCTGATCCAGTGGGTGACTGGAAAGGGCCATCATCTTTTACTATAGGTTCTTCAATGTCAGATATAAGCGTTAAAACGTTTGCGCAAGATCAGGTAATGGAAGGGATGACTGTTTTTAGTTCATTTTTTAATTATTATTCAGCAGTAATTGATTTTAATGGACGTGAAATATGGAATTCTGGGAATGAAAATTTAGTTTACTATAATTATTCTAAATTTGGGAATATTTTTGGTTCCGTCTATCAACCTGATTTAGAAAACAATCTTCCTGGGAAGGAATTTTCTTTTATAAAAGGAAAAAT
>CAZYLQ010000062.1:0-6180 GCA_964648395.1 uncultured bacterium
TACAGTACAGATGGAAAAATGTGGACACCTTACCAGTTTAACTATAAGCCGGTTGATCTCCATGTGCCGTCTTCCTTCTTTTTCCCACATATGCCGCGGCTGGATTGGCAAATGTGGTTTGAAGCACTCTACATCGAACGGATCATGGATAGTCCTTTTTCATTATTATTATACAAGCGTTTTTTGGAGGTGATAATTACGGGTAAAATGAAAAAGGATGAATTACGTATTGAGCAGTTTTTCACTCCCGACGAATTGCAGGACTTAAATACCATGGACGGCGAAAAGCAGCAGCAAGTTATCCGGAATTTTCAGGTGCACATAAACAGTTATCTGGATCATTCCTACTGGTTTGCGAAGTTTTTACGTGCTCTACGTCAAGGAAATTCAAATGTGTTGGGTCTCCTTGCTGATAACAGCAGTTTGGCGGAGAAACCAAAAAATATGCGTATTACTTTTTATTATTACAATTTCTCAAGTCCCGAGGAGCAAAAGGACGGTTACTGGTGGTCCCGGAAACCGCTGGAACAGTTCTCACTGGATCTTTCCTTTGCAGGCAATAGCGAATAATACCCCACGAATGTGGGGCGGTGAAATACGCGTTGGAATATTAGTATTTAATGATTTAAGAGTAAAACCCACCCGTCCATTTCATCCTGGACAGACAGACCCACCCATTCAGAATAGGATTGCATGACATCCTTCACCTGATTTTCTAGAATTCCTGACAAAACCAATTTTTGTCCAATAAACGGGCCTAAGGTTGGAGCTAATCGAATTAATATGTCAGCCAAAATATTTGCAATCACAATATCATATCTATTATTTGATTCAAAACCATCAGGATGATGATATGGAATGATTAAATTATTTAATTCATTATTCTGCTCCGCATTTAATATGGCCTTAGGATCAATCTCTACACCTTCTACAAAACCCGCACCAAGAATTTTCGCGGCGATAGATAAAACGCCTGATCCACATCCATAATCCAGAACTGTATTATTTCCCTTTAAATTATTTTCTAACCATCGTAAACAAAGTTGGGTTGTCGGGTGAGTCCCAGTTCCAAACCCACTTCCTGGTTGAATAATAATAGTTTGACCTGAAAATTCAGAATTTGATTCCCAGGGCGGCACTATTCTAAGTGAATCAGAAATGAGAATCTCTTTGAATTGAGATTGGGTATAGGTGACCCAATCCTTATCTTCGAAAATTTCTTCAACATAATCAGGTGCATTATCCAAATTCATAATGATTTGAATTTCATATATAAGCTGTTCCACGTCCTGATTCTCTTGTATCATCAGAACAATAAGGTGGGTATCTCCCGAGAGTGAATTTGGATTATCCGGATCGTCAACCCAATTTGAATAGGGCTCCTTTAATTTATCTTTGATCATGATAGAGGCAACATCCAAAGTTGAAAATAGATCAGAAACATAGCGGAGATCGGTTCCCGGAAAATCGAGAGTAATGTTTTTCCACATCTTCATAGATTGGTAATTTACAGGATATGAAATCACGTGCCGAACTGAAAACTGAACAACAAAACCCTCAATCTCTTCAAATTGATTCCATGTCAATAAATGATATTTTGGAAACAATTAACATGGAAGACCAAAATATTGCAATTGCAGTACAGGCTACCCTTCGTGACATTGAAAAAACAGTGGAACTCACAGTCAATTCTATTCAAAAAGGTGGACGTGTATTTTATGTAGGCGCTGGCACCAGTGGTCGGCTTGGTGTATTGGATGCATCGGAAATCCCACCAACCTTTTCGGCACCGAAAGGATTATTTATTGGAGTTATTGCCGGAGGAGAGAATGCATTGCGAAATTCCATTGAGGGTGCGGAAGATCGACCGGAAAAGGCTATCATAGATTTGGAGCAATATGAGCTGAATGAAAATGATACGTTGGTTGGAATCTCATGTAGTGGTGCTGCAAATTATGTGGTTTCGGCATTGGATCATGCAAAAGAAAATGGAGCAAAAACAGTTTATCTTGTCACGAATCCCGACCCGTTTAAAATTACAGAAGTTGATGTAATTATAAATGCTGTGACTGGTCCAGAAGTTGTGACGGGTTCCACGCGGATGAAAGCAGGCACGGCTACAAAATTAATATTAAATATGATTTCTACTGCAACCATGATCAAACTGGGTAAAGTGTATGGAAATCTTATGGTAGATCTCATGGCAGTCAACGATAAACTGGTTGATCGGGGGACACGAATCATTGAGCAATTAACAGATTTAGATTATGATGGCGCACAGTTAAAATTATTTGAAGCTGAAAAATCTGTCAAGACAGCCATCGTTATGGAAAAGTTGAATTGCACCTTAAATGAAGCACGTGAAAAATTGGATAATGCCGGTGGGTTTCTTAGAAATCTAATTGATTAAGATATGAAACAAAAAAAACCAATCTTGTTCAATAAAGTAGGACGGGATATTCTAAAAAAAGAGTTAGCTGCAGAACCATTTGATAGAATCACTGCTTCTTTTTATGTATATCATCCGATTGACAATCCTCAAGATTTTCGAGATCAATTATTTATTACCTGGAATAAACTAAATATATTGGGGCGGATCTATATTGCTACAGAAGGTATAAATGCACAATTCAGTGTGCCCGAACAAAATTGGAACCAATTTTGTGAAACTATGAATTCGTTCCCTTTTTTAAGGAATGTTCCTATCAAAAAAGCCATACAGGGTGGAAACTCTTTTTATAAACTTACCATAAAGGTTCGGGAAGAATTAGTGGCCTATCGTGTACCGGAAAATTCTTATGACATGAGTAATGTAGGGAATCATCTTTCTGCTGAAGAATTCAATCAAGCATTGGAAAAATCTGAAACAATTGTTGTGGACATGCGGAATTATTATGAAAGCGAAGTTGGCAGGTTTGAATCAGCAGTCATACCTGATGTGGAAATATCAAAAGAATTGCTCCCGGAAGTCAAAGACATTCTGGATGGGAAAGAAGAAGAGCAAATATTGTTGTATTGTACCGGTGGAATTCGTTGTGAAAAAGCATCTTCCTATTTGATGAATCATGGATTTAAAAATGTAAATCAATTGAGTGGTGGGATCATACAGTACGTACACGAAATCAATAAAAAGGGATTAAAATCAAAATTCATTGGTAAAAATTTTGTTTTTGATGATAGGTTGGGTGAACGTGTGACAGAAGATGTCATTGCTAAATGCCACATTTGCGGCGATGCGTGTGATAATCATACTGATTGTAAAAATGACGCCTGTCATATTTTATTTATTCAATGTGAAACATGTTTTAAAGAATTAGATGGATGTTGTTCGAAAGAATGTAATGATTTTTTTAAATTACCAATTGAAGAGCAAAAAATTCGTCGAAAGGACCCAACTCAAGTAGTTTCCCGTACATTTTTTGATTCAAGAATAAAACCAAAATTGAACCAAAAAATTTGAAATATCACATTCTTTATTCCTTCCGGCGTTGTCCTTATGCCATGCGGTCTAGACTGGCTCTGGTTTATTCTAATATAAGCTATGAACACCGGGAAATATTATTAAAAGAAAGGCCATCAGAATTATATTCTATATCACCTAAGGGAACTGTCCCAGTATTGCAATTACAGGATGGTACCGTCATCGATGAAAGTCTAGATGTAATGAAATGGGCATTAGCTCAAAGTGATCCAGATTGTTGGTACACGGATAAAATTGTAGAACAAAATTCATTAATTGCCCTGAATGATGATGAATATAAAAAACGGCTAGACATGTACAAATATCATGACCGGTTTCCTGAAGGCTCTTATGATGAATTTCAAAATGCTGTTGGAGAAATATTGAAGACATATGAATCAATTTTATCAAAGTCATCCTATTTATGTGGTGATAAGATTACTCTGGTCGATATGGCATTATTTCCATTTATTCGACAAGGAGCCCATGTGGATCTGGTTTGGTTTAATGCTCAATTTCCAAAATTATCAACATGGTTAAAAATATTCAAGGAATCAGAACTATTTGAGACCATAATGAAAAAATATACTGTATGGAAATCGGGAGAAAATGGCATTTTGATTCAAGAATGCTACGCAAGAAATGAATAGAAATTTCTACCTTTGCATATCACTTTTTATATTTAGCCATATTCTTTCAGGTGAACAATTAATTATCTCTAATGATGGATTTACTGCAAGGGTTGAACGAGATGAATGGGGAGTTCCGCACATTTATGGGAAGCGAGATGCAGATGTTTCGTTTGGACTGGCCTATGCCCATGCTCAAGACGATTTTAAAACTATTTGTGATATATTATTAGCAACAAGAGGTAAACTGGCATCGGTGTATGGAAAGGATGCTGCAATCAATGATTACTATGCTCATCTCATGGATTTTTGGAATAATGTTGATTCCAACTATGAATCCGATGTTGCTGATGATGTAAAATTACTTTGCGATGCTTATGCAGCAGGATTAAACCTGTATTTAGAAGATTACCCGGAACAAGAAAAGAAAAAAATATTTCCTGTTTCTGGGAAAGACCTGATTGCGGGATTCTCTCATAGAATGCCATTGATGTTTGGGCTGGACGGTGTCATGAAAAAATTATCAAAAGAACAACGCCCACAATTAATAGGGCTGAACGGGAATGATGAAAATAGTGAGTCATTTAGAATGCTTGCCAGTAATGTTTTTGCCATTGCGCCCCATCGATCCAGTGATGGCTATACGCGGATATGGATCAATAGTCATCAACCTTGGGACGGACCGGTTGCTTGGTACGAAGCACATTTTATAAGCGAAGAAGGGTGGGACTTTTATGGGGGATTGTTTCCCGGTTCTCCCATTCCCTTGGTTGGCCATAACCCAAATTTAGGCTGGAGCCATACTGTGAATTCACCAGACCTAATCGACGTATATGAATTAACAATCAATCCAAAAAACAAAGATCAATATTGGTTTGAAGACTCATGGAAAGAAATGAGAGTCCGGAAAGTGCCGATCAAAGTAAAATTATTTGGGCCTTTTTCGTGGACTTTCAAACGGAAAGTAAAAGAATCTATTCATGGTCCGGTGATGGAATTTGACCATGGAACCTATTCGCTTCGTATTTCATCGTTAAAAAATCTCAAATTTATTGAAGAGTGGTATCGCATGGGAAAAGCACGTAATTACACTGAATTTAGAAAGGCCATGGAGATCCATGCTTTACCCATGTTTAATACAGGTTATGCAGATAAAGATGGCAACATTTTTTATATTTATAATGCAAAAATCCCTAAACGGAATGAAGGGTATAACTGGAACGAACTTCTTGCAGGCGACAAACAAGAAAATATTTGGACGGAGTACGTTCCATTCGACTCGTTACCGCAAGTTTTGAACCCGGAAAATGGATTTATCCAAAATTGCAATAGTAATCCATATTTAGCTACGGGAGATGAGACTGATGTTTCAAAACCACTCCCATCATGGACAGGGATTGAAACTCACCAAACCAATCGTGCTCTTCGTGCTTTGGAAACATTTGGTGCAGATTCATCCATATCGCGGGATGAATTTTTCAATTATAAATATGATACCCAATATTCAACAAATTCTGTCATTGCCAGGGTGAGAGACCGATATATTCAGGATATGGCTAATGAAAAGGATCCCAAATTGATCTCTGCATTAAATCTGATCAAAAATTGGAATCTGTCAGCTGACTCAAGTAACACTGCTGCAGCGTTGGCCATCATTGTACTTCCCAATGCGTTTAATGAGGATAATCTTAAATATAAAACTGATGTCATCACACGTAAACTTGTTGAAACGATTGATTATCTTGAGAATAAATTTGGCAGGATTGATGTCCCTTTGGGCAAGGTATTGCGCCTCGTTCGAGGAGAAACAAATTTGCATCTTTCCGGAGGCCCCGGTTTATTGAGAGCGATATATTTTAACAAGAAAAATGATACATATGTGGGAATCGCTGGGGATTGTTATTTTCAAGCTGTAGAATGGGGCCCCAATGGAGAATTGAATGCTTGGACCATTCACCAATACGGTAGTGCAACAGCAATTGAATCATCAATTCATTATGATGACCAGGCGAAATTATTTTCAAAGCATGAAATGAAACAGGTTAGGCCATGAGATTGTTTTTTAGTTCAGTATTTTTTTCAGTATTCATT
>CAZYLQ010000062.1:6280-8348 GCA_964648395.1 uncultured bacterium
TTTTTTCCTGCAACACGTGTCCTTGGGTTATCCGCTGGGAAGACCGCTATGTTTCCCTGGCAAATACTTATGCCCAAAAGGGAATTGGTATGATTGCCGTGAATTCCAATGCAGCTCGGTTTGGCGGTGAAGATAGTCTAGAAGAAATGGTGGAGCATGCAAAAAATAATGGATACAATTTCCCCTACGCACAGGATCCAGAATCGGAATTAGCATCAGCATTTGGTGCTACAAAGACACCACATATTTATTTGTTCAATGGTGACGATAAATTGGTCTATCGTGGTGCGATAGATGATAACGCAAAAAATGCAAAAAAAGTGGATGTACCCTTTCTGGCAAATGCAATTGATGCTTTGCTAGCAGGAAACCCCATTAATCCACAAACTACGAAAGCATTAGGCTGTTCTATTAAATTCAAATAGGTTTTTAATAAATGGAACAAACATATTATTTGATTATTATTGGTGCTCTAATCCTAGAATATTCACTTTCTACGATAAGCTCAGTCTTAAATATGAATAGTGTTTCGGAAGATGTTCCAAACGGCTTTCTGGACCATTATGATCAAGACAAATACGCCAAATCACAGGCATATTTAAAAGACAATACACGATTTGGTTTATTTTCCAGCACTTTCAGTTTGGCATTAACATTAATAGTAATTCACACCGGACTCTTTGGAATTCTAGATCAGTTTGTCCGAACTCAAACGGTTCATCCTATTTTAAGTGGACTAATGTATTTTGGAATTATTTTTATTATCAATGATATTATTAATTTACCTTTTTCGCTTTACAACACTTTTGTTTTAGAAGAGAAATATGGGTTTAATAAAACAACTTCGAAAACCTACGTATTAGATAAATTGAAAGGATATATGCTCACCATTGTGTTTGGAACAATAATCATGAGTCCAGTTCTTTACTTTTTTAATACCTATGGTGAGAATGGTTGGTGGATTGCATGGGGAATTATCACAGCATTTATGATTGCTATCCAACCATTGTTTGTGCATGTGATCGCACCCCTATTCAATAAGTTTACACCTCTCGAAGAAGGGGATTTGAGAACAGCCATTGTAGCATTTGCAGAAAAAGTTAATTTTCCTATTGCTCGAATCGATATGATGGATGGCAGCAAACGCTCATCTCATTCCAATGCGTATTTCAGTGGATTCGGGAAATCAAGACGTATTGCACTATTTGATACTTTATTGGATAAACATACAACCGAAGAAATTGTATCAGTGGTAGCCCATGAGGTGGGCCATTATAAAAAGAAACATATTATTACGGGAACAATTTTAGGAATACTAGAAACAGGTGTTATGCTTTTTGTGTTTAATCTTATTATGAATGATCCTGCATTATTTTCTGTTTTTGGTGTGGAGACTATTTCCGTTTATGGAGGACTTATCTTCTTCGGAATGTTGTATGCACCTGTGAGTTTGCTTACATCTATTTTTACAACTGCCATGAGCCGAAAAAATGAATTTGAAGCTGACGCATATTCTTTGGAGCATACTCAAAATAAGGAAGCATTGATCAGTATGCTGAAAGGATTAGCTGCCAATAACTTGTCGCATTTAACTCCACATCCGCTCATGGTATTTTTATCATACAGTCATCCGCCGGTGATGGATCGGATTGCAGCAGTCAATAATAGGTAAAATATATTTTATTAATTAATCATGGAAAGTCCTGTAGTTATTTTATCGTTACCACTTATCTTAATTGTGGTAATGAGTTTAATAAAAATGGCCAAGAAAAAAAGGCCAGATGGAAAACCATGGTTTAGAATTGAAAAGGTAGAAGAAAATGAATAAACATCTTTCAATGAGATCCGGAAACCCGGCTCTTCAATCATCCACATTTAGGAACCATTTGTCAGCCGTGACAGAAGGCACCATGACATTGAGCGGCACAGTTAATAAAACCGGAATTGGTTTAATCTTAATTATTTTGAGTGCTGGTTATACGTGGGGAAATCCGGCTATGCATGGAATGGTGCTTCCTGCCGTTATTGGCGGACTTATTTTGGCAATGGTTACGATTTTTAAACCCAC
>CAZYLQ010000062.1:8448-9791 GCA_964648395.1 uncultured bacterium
ATGGGTGCCCCGAAGTACATGGAGTGGTACGGCGCCTTTGGACTGCTTGTAACGTTGATTTGGCTTTATTTAGAGATTCTTCGACTTCTGGCAAAACTGCAGAGCCGTCGATAGAATGAGGCTGGGAGACTAATGAAATGAACAAAACTCAAATGAAAGTGAATACTGCCAAGATAAACAAGCTGTGAATAATGTAAACTAATTTCATCAATGAACACACCTCTTTTCACAAATGATGCAATTGTGTTTGGTATTCTCGTCAGCATCTTGGCATTCGTTTTCACCACATCCAAAAGTGAAAATCCATTCTGGAAAAAATTCTATAAATTTATTCCTACACTCTTATTATGTTATTTCATTCCCTCCATTTTTAACTCTTTCGGTATTATCTCAGGGGAAGAATCTAATCTCTATTTTGTTGCATCCAGGTATTTACTCCCTACAAGTCTTGTTTTACTCACCATAAGCATTGATCTACCGGAAATCAAAAAACTGGGCCCGAAAGCCATCATCATGTTTTTAACAGCTACGGCAGGAATCATTTTAGGTGGTCCATTAGCAATCTTGATTGTTTCCACCTTTGCACCAGATGTTGTGGGCGGTGTCGGACCCGATGCTGTTTGGCGTGGACTCACTACCGTGGCCGGAAGTTGGATCGGCGGTGGCGCGAATCAGGCAGCCATGAAAGAAATTTTCAATGTAGGTGATACCCTTTTTTCATCTATGATCGCTGTGGATGTGATCGTCGCCAATATTTGGATGGCATTTTTATTGTATGGCGCTGGAATCAATGAACGGATCGATGCCAAATTCCAAGCAGATAATTCTGCAATTACAGAATTGAAAGAAAAGATAGAAGCCTATCGTGCCCAGATACTTCGCATTCCCGATTTAACAGATACACTCAAGGTCATGACAGTGGGATTTGGTGTTACTGCAATTGCACACCTAGGTGCGGATAATATTGCACCTTGGATTAGTGAGAGTGCGCCGTGGCTGGCAAAATTCAGTCTTACTTCAAAATTCTTCTGGCTCATAGTTTTGGCGACCACTTTTGCGTTAGGGCTCTCTTTTACAAAGGCAAGGGAATTAGAAGGTGTTGGCGCATCTCGTTATGGAAGTTTGTTCCTTTATATTCTTGTGGCTACGATTGGAATGAAAATGAATATCCTGGCTATTTTTGAAAATCCTGGTTTATTTGTTGTTGGGTTAATCTGGATTGCCTTTCACGCCATTCTGCTTATCGTTGTGGCAAAACTCATTCGTGCACCATTTTTCTTTTTGGCCGTGGGTAGCCAAGCCAATGTAGGTGGCGCCGCTTCGGCACCCATTGTTGCTTCAGC
>CAZYLQ010000063.1:0-9669 GCA_964648395.1 uncultured bacterium
GTAATTAATTCAGTTAATATTTCAGGTTCTAGTTTTTCTGTAATAGTTGTAAATCCTTTAATATCTGAAAAGAATACGGTTAAGTTTTTTCTATTGGTATCAATTTTAACATCAAGTTCTCCAGTAAAGATTGAATTGTAAACTTGAGGAGAAAAATATTTTGATAATTTTGTAAGGATCATTTCTTTGTCTTTTGTATCTGTGATATCAGTACCATAGAGAAGAAAAAAATCAAATTCGTTAATTCTTACTAAATTTAAGTAGTATGTTTTATTGCCTACTTCGAATTCCATATTATGGATGTCATTAGCATTTGGTTTTGTTAAATTTTTAATTATTTCTTTGGGTATGGTATCGTTAAGTCCTATATCCCAGTTTTGAATTATGTATTTAGAAGCATCGTTAAAGTATTTTAATTCACCATCTTTGCCTAACCTCATAACAGGATTTGGATTTTTATCGGGAAATTTATTTATTACTTTTTTTGCAGTGATGTCTGTTGCGTAAATAATGATAAAACCAAACTCCGGAACAGGAACAAAATTTGCTAAATATGTTTTATTGCCGGCAGTTAATTCATTCTGAGTGATGCTGTTGGTCAGGATAGTCTTGCTAACCAGTTCAATTAGACTATCTGATATCATTTCCCCAATTTTTAGATTATGAGAGTCCACAATTTCATGCGAAGCCCTATTATGATAGTTTAGAATTCCTTCTTTACTGATTCTCATTACCGGGTTTGGATTCTGGTCAGGAAACTTATCAATCGCTTTCCTGGCGGTAATATCAGTCCCATAAACATTGATGGACCCTAATTCCTTAATATAAACTGCTTTAAGTAAGAATGATTTTGAATCTGCATTGATCTCAAATGAATGCTCATTTTTTGATAAAGTTATTTTAAGCTCATCTAAAAATTTCTTATTTGGTTTATCATTAATATTTATTTTCCATTCGTTAATAATGGGCTCTGATGGACTATTGTAGTATTGTAAAACACCTTTTTCAGAAAAACGAAGTACTGGGTTAGGGTTTTGGTCCGGAAATTTTTGCAGGACTTTAATTAATTGTTCATTTTCTTGTATCATAAAAGAAGATTCATTTTTGTTTGCTAATACTAAGGTATATTAATAAAGAAATACGAAACGAATATGTCAAATTTAAGAATAATAATAAGACACATTTTCTCTAAAAAATCGTTACTTATAAGACTATTCACTTTTATCTGGGTTGTCCTTTGCTCTTGGCTTTGGATAGGTGACCCAATAAAATCAATCGAGCTTTCCATATCAGTTTTGATAGGTTCTATGCTCATACAGGGTATATTCGAATGGTTGTATGAGTGATATTTTACACTCTTTTGAATTATTGTTAGATTTGAAAAAGAAAGGGAGATTAAAATGAATAAAACAATATTATCCATTATGTTGATTTTACCAATGATATCTTTAGCTCAAAATTCAATAAAAAAGGGAGATAAGGTTCAGCAACGTCCCACCGCAGACGGGTTACGTGAAAGATTAAAGATTGGAGTTGAAAAGGGTATTATAACAGAGGAGCAGGCGGATGAAAGGTTCGAAGCTTTTACAAAAAATAATATAAACCCTGATGATAAACTTGGTTTTGAAACACGATATAATAGGCTTGGTGTTAATGCGGATGAATTGAATCGAATAAAAACGAAATTGAAAGACAGTGGTATTACTGATGATCAGCTTGATCTAGTTCTGGCTGCGATGATAAGAATGATACATGTTGCAAAAAACCAAGGTAAAGGGACTGATTTTAGTTCTCGTTTCCAAACCTACTTTGAAAATAAAGTTGAGCTTAACGATTTGCAGATTCAGGTGGTAAAAGGTATTTCCAGGAGGATTGCACGCAAATTATGATAATGATTGACAAATGAAAACAATTCGAATATTAAAAGTTCTTTTAGGTTTAACCAGTATTTCAATTGTTTTTTCAGAATTAGATATTTTTGTTGCAAATGAGTTTAATATTTCTGAAACCAGAGAAGGAGATCCGGAACTTTATTGGGGGTGGGAACCGGAGCCGCGATGGCTTAGTGGTGTTGATTGGGGTGGTGATACCTTTTATGGATTTATTGGATTCGGTGAAAATTTTTTGGGATCATCTCTTTCCACTGATGACGCTTTTGATGTAGAGATTCGGTTTGATAGTAATGAAACTACCTTTTGCCAGACCTATAGGCGCGACCTGGACTATTCCGCTGAAGGTGTTGGTGTTTTCAGGGGTTCAGCCTGGGACATCTCCGATCCAAATAACCATCGGCGGTTAAATATTTGCTTTGTAGAATGGGATGATGGCACCGGCGAACATGCACCCAACCTATTATGGGACCCAGATGATTCAAATTATGGCCGGCGAGAATATTTATTAATTATGCTCAGTGATTACGATGGCACAGGGGAAACGTATGACAATAATAATACTGGATTTGATTCAGATGTTATGTATAGCTGGTGGCCTAAACTTAGATTAGGTTATACCTTTTTTGAGACAGATCCTGCTTCATTGACAATCAGTACTGCTTTTATAACAAATTTCTCATCTTTGCCGGATGATGGACAATTGACTCTTTCTTGGGAATTTGAAGAGGAAGGAATAGATCACTTTGATCTATTTTATTCTACAACAATTCCACCAAACAATTTGTTAGTTCAGTTAGATGTTGATGCTAGGTCTTACTTACAAACTGGATTAACAAATGATGAAAAAGTCTATTATCAAATGAAAGGTGTTTCATCACAGGGTGATATATTGTATTCCAGCAAACAGATATGGGGGAAACCAGGTCCTGTTTCTATGAATATGGATTTATTAGGGACATGGAATGAGAGAGAAAATTATGGGGATATTTGGGGGTATACTGACCAGACAACGGGAAAAGAATATGCCTTGCTTTGTGTTCGTGACGAAGGCTTGAGTATTATAGATATTTCAGACCAACCAGTTGAAGTTGGGTTTGTTCCTTCTATGCAATTTGGTTCAGATGCTAAGGATGTAAAAGTGTTTGACCATTATGCAGTTTTAATTAAGGAGACTGAACCTGCTCAAATCATTGATTTATCAGACCCAGAAGACCCCAACGTAGTCAGTACGATTCATTTTGGTTTATCTATTGAAGATGGAGGAGCACATAATTGCTATATCAATGGCCAATATTTATACGTAATTGGACATGAGGCCGGTGGGTTGGAGATCTATGATCTTACCAATCCAGAATCACCACAATGGGTTGGTGACTATATCACATATTATTATCATGATATATACGTAAAAGATGGAATTGCTTATGCCGCAGCCATTCATGGTGATGGCGTAGATATTTTGGATGTATCTAACCCTTCGAATGTTCAATTATTAGCAAATTTTAATTATGAAGGATCTGGTGCTCATAATTGCTGGACAACTGAAAATGGAAATTATGTAATTGTAGGTGATGAAATTGGAGATGGTAACTGGATTAGAATATTTGATATACAGGACCTGGATAATATTTCCATGGTTGCTGAATATATCGTTGATCCTGAATCGGTTGTCCATAATGCATATGTAGATGGGAATCTGCTGTATGTTGCGCATTATACAGAAGGTGTTCGGATCGTTGACCTATCGAATCCTGAAAGTCCGGTAGAGATTGCTTACTATGACACGTATCTACCGAATGAATATGGATACAAGGGATGTTGGTCTGTTTTTCCATATTTTGAATCTGGGAAAATCATAGCTTCAGATCTGCAATCCGGTCTATTTGTTTTGGAACACCAACAATCTGTAAATATTGAGAAACCAAATGTTCCGGATGGATTTAATCTAAAACAGAATTATCCCAATCCATTTAATCCAACCACAAGGATCAATTATACAATTGGTATGGAATCTTTTGTTAATTTGACTGTATTTGATGTATCTGGGAATTTTGTAAAAACACTTGTGAATTCCCATAAACCAACTGGGATTCATTCTTTACAATGGGACGGGACGAATGAATTGGATAAAAAAATGCCTTCGGGTAGTTATTTTATAAAAATTAAGACTGGAGAATTCACTCAATCCCGAAAAATGATTCTTTTGAAATAACTATTTGGATATAACCAATTATTACAGAAATAACCAAAAGAAGTATAATGAAAAGGTTATTTCAATTAGAGTTCATCATTAACAGAAATTGATATACCTAACTGGGTTTCAACAAGCTTAGCAATCTCCATTTCTGCTGTCATAACGATACCATCTGCTTCAATTAATTCAGCAATCTTTGGTCCCAGACCTTTGATTTGCTCTGCACTCAGCAATGTTTTGATTCGATTCAGGACACTAGTAATATAATTCATTTTTTCATCATCCGCTTTTTGTCCTAAAACCTGGTAAGCTTCATTTAGAAACCGGTCAGCTCGCTCTTCAGAAAATTCTGGGAATAATTCAGAAATGGCATTAACCCAAGATTCACGCTCTGCATAATCTGCCTGACCATCTGCTAGATGGATGGATGCACATAAATGAGTCACGGCTTCAATCGGAGACATATTAGATGGATTGTTGAATTCTGGCTCTTTTTTCTTTCGGCTAAACCAACCCATCATTTTGCTTCCCATTCTATTGATGTAAGTGTTTTCATACTTAAAGCATGGATTTCATGGTTCATCAATTCGCCCATGGCTTCATAAACTTTTCGATGTCTTTGTATCAAATTGTCTCCTTCAAAATCATTTGAGACTATAACTGCTTCTAAATGGAAACCACCATCATGAAGTTTATGATTTAAATGACGTCCGGTGAAATCTTTGACTTCGAAATGGTATAATTCCATAGCGGATTCGAGTCTCGTTTTCATTGCACTTTCAATTGCCATTGTTTTTTCGCTTAAAGAGTTAGAATTTTCATGCATGACTGATCCAAAGTTATTTCAATTAACGGAAAAAGATAAAGCCAAATATTTGGAACTAATTGATGAAATAGATACCGTTCATTCCAGGGCCATTACAAAAGTAATAGGCAGAAAAATATCAGGCATGTTAGATGATGGGAAACTCAATTCTGTAGAGATCGCACTTATTGATGATATTGCAATGCTTATGGGAATCTTAGAACTTCATCCCGAACTTCCCAATTCTGTTGTAAAAAAGATTTTGTTTGCCATGACGTATTTTGTGGATGACAATGATGAAATTCCTGATATGATTCCAGATTATGGGTATTTGGATGATATAAAAGTTGTGGAATGGGTAATAGATGATATCCAGAGCCAAATCCCACCCATGACCAAGTCGTAGCTTATTTTTGTTTACTAATTACTTTGGTACTGCCGTCCATATCTTCTTCGGAAAATTGCCATTGGCAAGGTGGACACCACCAGGGTTTTCCATAATACGTTTCTAAATTTTCAACCAATTCTAAAGGTTGATTACACTTGGGGCAATCCCGTTCGGCGCCTTCTTCAGGCCATTTGTAATCGGGGCGATATTTTAGCCCATCTTCAAAAGTATGATGTTTTAGCATGCCTTAAAATTACAGAGATATTTGGGTTGATTAAATATGAGATTTAGAAAATTGACAGAATTACAAATATCAATACACCTATCAGCGAAAACCCAACATAGTTTTGGATTTTTAATTCGTTTTCCATGGTTTCTATCTGAGCCAGATAGTGATCATAAAAAAGAAACACTTCCAAAGTGTCATTTTCAGCCACATATACTCGTTTTATACCATCACTTAAATTATTTCGAATCTTTTCGTTTTGTATATTAGGGGGGATATAACTTACTTCGTGGAACCCCGGCAATACCGGTACAGGTCCACCCAAAGGATGATTACCAACATAATATCCATCAATAAAAAAGGAGACATTCATACTGTCTGTTTTAATTTCAATAAAGCCAAATGATTCTAAATCGTCTACGGGCTGGGCCTGAAGAATCGAAATTGAAAAAAGAAGACCAAATAGTACGAAAAACACCTTTTGCATAGTCATCAAATTATTTTTGTCTACCCATGAAATCAAATAAGTAAATTTCATGTTCATGAATTCAATATTTCTTCCAAAAACACTCTTTTTTATTGTCATTATTCTTTGCTACGGGGGGTGCGCTTACTATAATACATTTTATAATGCCCAACAATATTATGAAGAAGCTGAAAAAATTCGATTACAAAAAGAAGGTAAAAACATTCCCATTACTGCATTGGATAAATATGGCAAAACCATCCAAAAATGTCAAAAAGTTCTAAGCGATTATCCTGAATCAAAATTTAGAACCGATGCATTTCTTCTCATGGCGAAGTCAAAGTTTTACAGAAAAGATTATGATCTTGCAATAGATGATATAAGAATTGTAACCAAAGAAGGGAACGATAACCAAATTGAAGAAGCCCAATATTTGCGTGCCCTATGCAAATGGAAAAAGGGAAATGCACAAACAGGGATTGATGAATTAACAAGATTGTTACAAATTTCCAATTCAAAGGAAATTCAATCAAAATGTCATTTATCTCTTGCGGAGATTGCACAGGAATTAAAAGATTCTGATTTGGCTATGTATCATTTAATTGAGGGGGCAAAACTCACAAAAAACCGTGATCAAAAAGGTGTGATTTATGGACGCTTGGCAGAAATGGCTTTTAACAAGGAAGATTATGATATAGCCAAAGATGGCTATGCAAATGTAATCACCAATTCATTATCCAAAGAAAAAATTGAAAATGCCCATCTACAATTATTAAAAATACTAAGAATCCAGAAAAACTATAAGGCAGCTTCTCGGAAGATCAAAGGTATGCTGACCGATGATAAATTTAAACGAATTGCCGGAAATTTAGAATTGGAATTGGTTCAACTTTATCGTGCACAAGATGAAATATCCGAGATTGAGACCCGACTGGAATCTATCGTAAATGATTACCCGAGAACGCCCGTTTCTGCGGAAGCTTATTATTTATTGGGAAAAATATACACATCCCAAAAATGGGATTTGAAAAAAGCTAAAGAATATTTTGATCAGGTTAGTAAAGAATCGAGTAAATCGCTTTTCTCTCCCATGGCTAAAAGCCTAAGTAAAGCCATCGGAACCTATCAGGAAGCACAGAAAGACCTCGAAACTCATTTGACAATTTTAACGCAGGATACCACTCAGATATCAACTGAATTAGAAACGCCCGTCTTTGATCCTGTAACAGGTGAAAAAACATCCGGTGGCATGGGCTTCGATCCTGAAACGGGTGAAGATATTATTGAAACGCTAGATCCTTTAGTTTCTGTTGTAACTCCGGATCGAACGATTCCTGAACTTTATTATCAATTGGCTGATCTTGAAGCGTTTAGTTTTAAGCGTTATACCCAAGGGATTCAATATTTAAATCAAATTAATTCTGAATATCCCGAGTCTCCCTTTCATGCCAAATCCATTTTTACAATGGCCTTTATGTTTGAAAATATGGCGGATTCTGCTAACGCCCAATCCACACGAGATCATTTATTGGAATCCTTTCCAAATTCAGAATATGCTTCTTACATATCAGAAGATGTGAAAGTTGAAAAAAAGAAGCAGGAATTATTCTATGCCAAGGCTGAGTCGCAAATCACTAGTAACCCGGATAATGCAATCCAACTTTTTAAAGAATCAATCCAGCTCGATGATAAAAGCGACTTAGCAGTGTCAGCAGCCTATACAATCAGTTACTTTTATGACCAGGGTGCAGAAATTGACAGTGCCTTGAAATATTACCAATGGATTCAAAATAATCATCCAAGGTCAGATCAATCTCTTAGCGCAGCGAAAAGAGTTCAAACTTTGCAAATGGTTTTATCTTCAATTGATACTGTTCCAGATTCTGTTAATATCATTAGGGACGACAATTGAGAGCGAATTTTCTTTCTATATGTTATCGTTTAAATCGGTTTATCATTACCAAAACACTTTATTTTTTTCAGGCATTATTTTTTCGTCCAAAAGATCTTGAACCTGCTGTCATAGGTGGTGATGCAGTTCTTTCCACTATTTCAATTATTGGTGCTCCATTTTTCAATTTTAAAATCCCATCCGGAAATGACCTTGAAATTTTTGGGTTAGAATTCCCATCACCACTGGTTGCCGCATCATTTAAATCGGAAACAAAGATCTTGAATATTTGGCTCCAAATGGGGCTAGGTGGGGTTATTTGTAAAACAATTATGACAAAAGAACGATTGGGGAATAAAAGACCGCGTCTCCAAGATGCCAGCCTCTCCGGAGAAAAAGGATTGTTGAATTCTATGGGATTACCGGGAAAAGGAGTAGCATCTTTTTCTACTGAAATAGCAGATTTACCTTTGTGGAATTTTGATCGTCCCTTAGGTGTGAGCATCGGAGGAGATTCAATTTATGAATATATTGAAAATGTTAATCTTATTGAGGACGTATTGAAAAATAAATCTATTTCCTATTTTTATGAACTTAATGTCAGTTGTCCAAATACAAAAAATGGACAAACAATTGGGCACGATCCTATAGAATTAGAAAAACTCCTAATTGAATCAAGGTCAAATATGGGGAAACCAATTTCTGTAAAAGTTTCCCCGGATCTTTCAAACCAGATACTAATTCAAATAGGAGAAATTTGTTCGGGAATAAATCAAGTATTCATCAATGCAGGGAATACACAATATAAAAAATCAAATGATGTAGGTGTTAAATCGAAACATTTCATCAATGAAGGCGGTGGATTTTCCGGGCCTGCACTTTTTGATCGAACTCTAGAAATGGTGAAATTATTTTCAGAATTTGATCTTCCAATTATGGCAACTGGCGGTATTTCTAAAATTCACCACATTGAGGCTGCTAAGGAAAATGGCGCTTCATTGTTTGGAATGGCCACTGCACTGGTCTTAGATCCCTATTGTGTCCCCAAAATCAACAACCGATTATAATGTTCACAATTGTATTACTAGAGCCTCAAATTCCGCCCAATACTGGCTCTACAGGGCGTTTATGCGGCGCAACCAACACAAAGCTTCATATCGTGGGAAATCTGGGTTTTGAGCTATCCGATAAAACATTAAAAAGAGCAGGGCTGGATTATTGGGACCATATTGATTGGAACTATTTTCCAGATTTAGATAAATATTGCAAAAATTTAGTAAAAAATGAAAGATTTCATCTATTGACCACTAAATCATCTGAGCCGTACACTTCACGGCAATTTAAGTATGAAGATCATCTAGTTTTCGGCAGTGAAACCTCCGGGATCAACGAAACTTTTCTAAAAGAGAATTGGAACAATACCTGTACCATACCCATGGATAATCCACATATTCGGAGTTTAAATCTTGCCACCAGCGTAGGGATTGTACTCTATGAAGCGATTCGTCAAATCGATGCTATTTAAACTCCAATTTCTTATCTTGTTCTTGATCTATTTTTATGGTTGTGCAAATTCACCTAGATATACAACGGGAAATGGTGGTTCAGTGCGGTCCAAATCTGCTAAGACAGCCAAACCGAAAACCAGTAAAAAATCAAGAAAGACAAAGCATCGGAAAGTTTTGAAAGGTGTGAGCTCATTTTATGCCGAAGATTTCCATGGAAAACTCACTGCAAATGGTGAAGTTTATGACATGTATGGCGTCACTGCAGCACATAAAACATTACCATTGGGTACTGTTTGCCG
>CAZYLQ010000064.1:0-9637 GCA_964648395.1 uncultured bacterium
ATTTTTCCCATCCCTGGTATGGCGAGTGATCGCTGCATAAATGCCTGTAACTGGATTAAAAGGTGCAACAGTCCAGTCTGACCCAAAAGTAAGATTGGCACCACTCTCGACCAGTGTTTTAAATACATAAGTTCTAGATAATCTGTCATGTTCGATCCGTTTATAAGCCCAGGAACCATCGTCAAAAATATGATAGGGCTGCATAGATGGAATAATATTTTCTGCAGCAAAACGGGGCACAGCAGATTTGGAAAGATGTTGGGCGTGCTCAATTCGACACCTTCTATCCTTTTGACCAAACTCTTCTTTTATTGATGCAAATTCATCCAGAATCCAATCATTCGCCCGATCACCAATAGCATGGACCGCATGCTGAATATTGGCCTTGTCCGTTTCCCGCAAAATATGTTTGAATTCAGTGGTATCATGGAGAGTAATGATTCCTACTGTAGGAAGCTCTTCTTTTTCGGATGAAAAAGCATCATTCAAATATGGTTTATGCATCCAAGCTGTCCGGGAACCCAAGGATCCATCCATCATACCTTTAATGCCGTCCCATCGGAGCCATTCATCTCCAGGGCCATTGTTTTGTACATTTTGGATAATTTTTTTCCAATTCGTGTACCAAGGATATATCTTGATTCGGATTTTCAAACGTCCATTTTTATAGTTCCGTTTATAGGTTTCCAAGGATTCCCAAGTTCCCATATCATGTATCTGCGTAATTCCCAAGGAGAGAGCAAATTCCATGGCCGCATCCAACGCCTGATCCATCTCTTCAATTGAATACTCTGGGACAACATCATTAACCAGTGCCATAGCTTCATCTTTTAATATACCTGTGGGAATACCTTGGCTATCCTTTAACACAATACCGCCAACTGGATCAAGTGTACTGGAGTTGATTCCTGCCAATTCCAAAGCTTTACTATTTGCCAGAACCATGTGCCCATCAAGGCGACCTAAGAAAACAGGTCTATCCAGCACAACATCATCGATCCAGGATTTATCAGGATAATTACCTCCCCATAACTCGTGATCCCAATCGCCTCCTAGCATCCATGCACCTTTAGGGAGAGATTCCGCATGGGCCAAGATCCGCTTCTGAAATTCGGCTTTATTATCCACATCACGAAGATCTACGCTGGAAAGCTGAAATCCACCACTCATAAAGTGAACATGATTATCAATCAAACCAGGAGTGACGAAGCGTCCCATTAAATTTATCTTCTCAGTTTCCGGGCTAGCCATTTCCAAGGTTTCATTGTCATTTCCAACGAATAGAATTTGTTCATTTCCTACTGCAAGAGCTGATGCTGACGGGTTTGATAAATTTCCTGTCCAGATGATACCATTATAATAAATTTTTTCAACTTTTGGTGCGGAGCAGGCGCAGATAGATAAAAGCAGGGGTAGAATATTTTTCATAATAATTTTATTGGTTAGGTTATAAATTTTTTAATTGATGAGTCTTTTTAAATGCAGTTGAGAACTCAATAGTCAACAACACAATTTACAGTCTAATTTTAGTGATATGAAAATTGGGAATATTCATATTGAAACTCCGATATTTCTCGCCCCCATGGCGGGTGTCACCGATTACCCATTTCGAATTTTATGTAAAGAAATGGGTGCTGGCATTGTGTATTCAGAATTTGTATCCGCTGATGGCATCATCCGTGAGAACTCTAAAACATTAAGCTTAATTCGATTCGAAGAAGCAGAACGACCCATTGGTATCCAGATTTTCGGGAGTGACGCCGAAACCATGAGCAAAGCCGCCAAATACGTGGTGGATACCTTTCATCCTGATATTCTCGATATTAATTATGGATGTCCCGTCCCAAAAGTGACCAAAAAAGGCGGGGGATCCGCAGCACTTCAGGACTTGTGCTTAATGGATGATATAACAGCAGCAGTTGTTGAGTCAATTCCTGAAGTACCTGTCACTGTTAAAATGCGAATGGGATGGAATCAAACTTCAATTGTTATTCCGGAAGTGGGCCAACGGTTAGAGAAAATTGGGGTAAAAGCAATTGCTCTTCATCCCAGAACCACAAAACAGCGCTATACCGGAAAAGCAGATTGGCATTATATCAAACTATTAAAAGAATCCTGTTCTATCCCAGTAATTGGGAATGGAGATGTTTGCACAACTGATGATATGATGAGAATGTTTGATGAAACCGGTTGCGATGCGGTGATGGTTGGACGGGCAGCGCATGGAAATCCATGGTTTTTTAGGGAAGCAAAAGCCCGGTTCAATGGTGAGAAAAATCCGGCTACTCCTTCATTATTAGATATTTCCAAAATGTGCCGTCGCCATTTTGATCTATTATTGGAAAATCGTGGCGAAAGAACAGGTACCAATTTGATGCGAAAACATTTCTCCAATTATATTAAAGGTTTTCCCGGTGCATCCATTTTTCGACAAAAATTGGTTACTGCGCCTGGTCTTTCAGAAATGCGATCCGCTTTAAATGAGTTTATGGTAGCGGCCCAAAAAATTGAATTGGAATTAGTATAATCCAAGTATTATAATCTAAAAAATACCACTATTCATTTTATTCCTAATCCAAATTCTTATTCATCACCTTGCTATACTCTCCATCTTGTGCTATCAATGAATGACCGGTAATTTTCCAAGCTTTTTTCAATTCAATTTTATTCTTTAGAGATATAATCTATGACTCAAATAACAAGGGCAGTAAACGAACCTATCCTATCCTTTGCAGCCGGATCTCCAGAACGAGCCAGCCTTCAATCCAAATATGATGAAATGGCTACACAAACAATCGAGATCCCTCTTATAATAGACGGTAAAGAAATTAAAACAGGTAATATGGGTAACTGTGTCATGCCCCACAACCACCAACATGTTTTAGCCACCTATCATAATGCCGGTGAAGCCGAAGTAATTCAGGCAATTGATGCAGCCATGAAATCGTGGAAAACTTGGTCAACAACAACATTGGAAGAAAGAACCAAAATATTCAGAAAAGCAGCTGAGCTATTGCAAGGTCCGTGGCGGGATACCATCAATGCAGCCACCATGCTCAACCAAAGTAAAAATGCATTTCAGGCAGAAGTTGATGCAGCCTGTGAATTAATTGACTTTTTTAATTTCAATGCGCAATATGCAGAGGAAATCACTACAAAACAACCGTTGATCTCACCAAAAGGCATGCACAATCACTTGGAGTATCGACCACTGGAAGGTTTCGTATTTGCCATTACACCGTTTAATTTTACATCCATCGCTGGTAACCTTCCTTCTGCTCCCGCACTCATGGGAAATGTGGTTTTATGGAAACCAGCATCAAGTGCGGTTCTGCCCTGTTATTATATTATGAAAATGTTGGAAGAAGCTGGTTTACCAGCAGGCGTGATCAACTTCATCCCAGGATCCGGTGGAAATGTGGGGAATCCGGTTTTATCCAATTCGAATCTGGCTGGAGTACATTTTACAGGATCAACCGCTACCTTTCACCATATATGGAAAACAATTGGCAACAATATTGACAAATATAAAACCTATCCAAGAATCGTAGGTGAAACCGGTGGGAAAGATTTCTGCCTTGCTCATGAGTCCGTTGGTTTGGATGAATTATCCACAGCCATGATTCGTGGAGCATTTGAGTTCCAGGGACAAAAATGCTCAGCCATGTCTCGAGCTTACATTCCAACTACGATTTGGGATGACTTAAAAAACAAATATTTGTCGGAACTGGAGACAGTTAAAGTGGGCTCACCAAGAGATTTTACCAATTTCATGAATGCTGTAATTGATAAACCCGCTTTTGATTCAATCGTGTCATATATTGATTATGCAAATGAATCGGATGATGCTGAAATCATTTCCGGTGGAACATATGATGATTCCAAAGGCTACTTCATTCAGCCCACAACCATCCTGACAACTGATCCCCATTTTAAAACCATGGAAGAAGAAATTTTCGGCCCTGTTCTAACGATATTCCTATATGATCCCACCGATTGGGATTCTATCATCGATCTCGTGGATTCTACCTCACCTTATGCTTTGACTGGATGTATTATGGGGAATGATAAGGAAGCCTTAGATGAAGCTAAGGATGGTTTGACCCATTCTGCCGGAAATTTTTATATTAATGATAAACCTACTGGTGCTGTTGTGGGTCAACAACCATTTGGTGGTAGTCGTGCTTCAGGGACCAATGATAAAGCCGGATCCGAATTGAACCTTTTACGGTGGCTTTCTCTAAGAACAGTGAAAGAAACCTTTGAAACGCCCACAGATTATCGTTATCCATTTTTGCAAGAGGATTAATTGATTTCTCGAACAGCTATGATTGCAATGGGTGGAAATTCTCTTTCACCCAAAGGTGAAGCCGGAACAATCACCCAACAATTTGCCCACACTAGAGAAACATTGGTCGGTGTCGGGAATTTCATTGAACGAGGTTATAATCTTTGCATCAATCATGGAAATGGTCCGCAAGTGGGAAACGAATTATTACGTATGGATCTCACTCATGATAAAATTCCTCCCCTTCCTTTAGGTGTCTGCGTTGCCGGAACACAAGGTTCCATCGGTTATATGATCCAGCAATCTTTGCAAAACAAATTAAGGGATATGAAGGTGAACCGGGAAGTTGTGACGATGGTCACCCAGGTAATCGTCGACAAGAATGATCCATCCATCAAAGATCCAAGTAAATATGTGGGCGCACGATATCCCGAAAATGAAGCTAAATCACTGGCAAAAATATTCGGCTGGAGCATTAAAGAACAAGAACCAGGACATTGGCGCCGTGTGGTGCCATCACCCATGCCGGAATACATTATGCATGGTAAATCAATAAAGGCGCTAGTGGATCGGGGAACCATTGTTATCGCTTCCGGTGGCGGGGGAATTCCCGTTTATAATAATGCGGATGCTCATCTTGAAGGTCTTGATGCAGTTATTGATAAAGATTATGCTGCGGCAAAACTGGGGCGAATTCTCCATGCAGAAGAGTTGTGGATCATTACCGATGTGGATAATGTTTACCTAAGTTTTGGAACTGATAATCAGGAAATATTACGAATCATAACCACATCTGATGCGAAAAAATTATACAACAAAGGTGAATTTCAACAAGGGAGCATCGGGCCGAAAATAAAAGCGGCTTTACACTTTTTGAAATATCACGGTGAAAAAGTAATTATAACATCTATCCCCTGCATAAAGGATGCTTTGGAAGGCAATGCTGGGACAGAAATAAGGAATGAAGCATGAAAATTCATGAATATCAGGCAAAAAAAATCTTTGCCAATTTTGGGATGCCTGTTCAAGATGGTTACGTCTTTGAAAATATTGAAGAGGCAGAATCCACCATTAGAAGAGTACAAAAAGATTTTAATACTGAAGATGTGGTTGTAAAGGCTCAAATTCACGCAGGCGGACGCGGAAAAGGCGGCGGTGTGAAATATTCACCCAATTTTGATAAAGCTATCCAAAATGCTAAAAATATCTTAGGCATGAACCTAGTCACACATCAAACCGGTGAAAAAGGTCAACTTGTCCGGAAAGTATACGTAACTGAAGCCTTTGACATCGCAGAAGAATATTATGCAGCCATTACTTTGGATCGCGGTAAAGGCATGGATGTATTCATGATATCATCTGAAGGTGGGGTTGAGATTGAAAAAGTAGCTGCTGAAACTCCGGAAAAAATTGTAAAAGTCTGGATTGATCCGCTCTTGGGAATGAAATCATTTCAAGCCAGGAAACTAGCTTATGGACTCAATTTATCTGGGGATGCATTTAAAGCAGCCATGAAAATATTTATGCAAATGTATCACGCCTATCAAAGTATCGATGCAACTATTGTGGAAGTAAACCCACTTATTCTCACTACTGATGGACGTATCGTTGTTTTAGATGCCAAAGTGAATCTGGATGACAATGCCCTTTTTCGTCACAAGGATATTTCAGACATGCGCGATTTTGATGAAGAAGATCCCATGGAAGTTGAAGCAGGAAAATTCAGCCTGAATTATATCAAACTGGATGGCAATGTGGGCTGTATGGTAAATGGCGCTGGGCTAGCCATGGCAACCATGGACATTATTAAACTTGCCGGTGGTGAACCTGCAAACTTTTTAGATGTGGGCGGAACCGCTTCTGCAGAAACGGTGAAAAATGGATTCAGAATTATCTTATCTGATGAAAATGTAAAAGCAGTTTTGATCAATATTTTTGGTGGTATTGTTCGCTGCGATCGCGTGGCCAATGGTGTAGTCCAAGCAGTAAAAGAATTGGGACTGAAAGTACCAGTTGTGGTTCGCTTGGAAGGAACCAATGCCAAAGAGGCACAAGGAATTTTAGCTAAGTCCGGCGTAGATATTATTCCTGCAATCGGCATGAAAGATGCTGCTCAAAAAGTTGTTAAAGTTGCCTTAGGCAATTAGGAGATTTGAAATGTCAATTTTAGTTAATAATGATTCAAAAATTATTGTCCAGGGAATTACCGGCTCAGAAGGTCAATTCCACGCCGGACAAATGCTGGAGTATGGAACCCAAGTTGTTGCGGGTGTTACACCGGGGAAAGGTGGACAGCAAACCTTGGACAATCGTGTTCCCGTTTTCAATTCAGTTGAAGAAGCGGTAGAACAAACTGGTGCGGATACATCTATAATTTTTGTTCCTCCACCATTTGCTGCGGAAGCTGTAATTGAAGCAAGTTATGCTGGTATTAAAGTTGTGGTCTGTATCACAGAAGGTGTTCCGGTTCATGATATGCTTAAAGTGAAGAAAGTCGTGGACCAAAATGGTACTCGCCTGATTGGCCCAAATTGCCCGGGAATAATCACTGTTGACGAATGTAAACTGGGAATTATGCCAGGTTTCATTTGTAAAAAAGGAAATATAGGCGTGATCTCAAAATCCGGTACACTCACTTATGAAGCTATTGCCCAGTTGGTGAATGTTGGTCTGGGACAAACGACTGCAATAGGAATCGGTGGCGACCCAATCATCGGCACAACCATGAAAGATTGTATAGAATTATTTGAAGCGGATCCAGAGACAAAAGGAATTGTTGTCATCGGAGAAATTGGCGGACAAATGGAAATTGAAGCAGCGCGCTGGGCAAAAGATAATGTGTCTAAACCTATGGTTGGATTCATTGCTGGACAGACGGCACCTCCCGGTCGACGGATGGGACACGCTGGAGCGATCGTTTCCGGTGGCGACGATACTGCCGAAGCAAAAATGAGAATTCTAGGCGAATGCGGGATTGCGGTTGCTGAATCTGTAGCAGATATCGGTAATCTTATGAAAGCCGCAATGGAAAAATAAATAATGACAAACAGAACATTTGCAATTAT
This sequence comes from uncultured bacterium, assembly GCA_964648395.1. Taxonomy (GTDB): domain Bacteria; phylum Fidelibacterota; class Marinisomatia; order Marinisomatales; family UBA1611. The sequence goes on from CAZYLQ010000064.1 coordinate 7,354, forward strand.
CAAGCCGGATGCAGTAAAAAATAGATATACTGGAAAAATATATGACCGAATTTTACAGAATGATTTCACGATACTTTCTGCTAAATTATTAAAAATGACATTAGTGCAAGCAGAAGGGTTTTATCTAGTTCATAGAGAGCGTCCTTTTTATGGTGAGCTTACAAAATTCATGTCATCTGGTGCTTGTATGGTATTAGCATTAGAAAAAGAAAATGCTGTGGCTGCTTGGCGTGAAACAATTGGCGCAACAAACCCAGAAGAAGCTGCTGAAGGAACAATTCGAAAGGATTTTGCCACTAGTTTAGGAGAAAATGCCGTACATGGTTCAGATAGCGATGAAAATGCTGAAAAAGAAATTGCCTTTTTCTTCACTGAGAGTGAACTTTTAAGCAATAAATGATTTCCTTCTTATGAGAAAAATCCTATTTTTAACTATTCTGGTATCGTTTTTCGCTTGTAGCGGGGGCGGTATCGAGGGTTATGTGGGCGAATCTATTTCAATCACAGCAGATAATCCTGAAGAAGGCAAAGATGTGGATTACAATTGGACATTGGCGAATCAACCTGATGGCTCTCTCATGAATTCTGCCGATCTATTCGCATCGGATGATGGCCAAAAAATGTCTTTCATTCCAGACTATCCCGGCGACTATTCCGTGGAAGTGGTTGTATCTCAATATGGAGATAATATTGCAAATCAAACATTTGCTTTTTTCATCATTGATCCTAGCAAGCAGGAAGAAGTTGAAGATGAAAAATCCCAAGATGAAATAAACGAAGAATGGCTGAATGAAGATCTCGAAAAAGTATCAGATGTAGTCATTGAGGATGTAGATGAAGAAAGCTATGAAAGTGATTATGATGAGGAAGTTGAAGATGATTTAGATAGCAATGATCAGGAAGAAGAAAATGAAAATGATGCGCCTGTAGCAAAAATAATTACTTCTACTGGTGTACAAACAAAAGCCATTCAACCTAAAAAAGGCACATCCATTGCTGCAAGGACAGATCAATTCACCATCCAGATTACCTCAAAACGGATACTAAGTGATGCCCAATTGTTTTCACAAAATATGATTAGTAAGGGCTATGACGCATATATACAGAAAGCTTTGTTTGACACAGATAAGATCTGGTATCGTGTTCGTGTTGGAAGTTATGATAATTATAATTCAGCCAAGGAGGCAGCCGATGTTCTCTCCAAAGAATTGGGAATGGCTACTTGGGTTGATTTTGTAAGAAAAGAATAATAATTAAATAGGAGATAATACTATGGGCCCCATGGACCTTTATTTTGACGTAAGAGATATTTTTCGTGCACCACGCATTGCTTTAAGCGGAAAAAAGATCTGGATTTTTATGGTAGGAAATTTGGGTGGATTTATCCTGTATTGGGTCTTTTCTTACCTTTCCTTAGCCATGGCTGGTGTTTCTTTTTCTGATGCCATCAATCAATATGGGCTTTACCCTTGCCTTTTTGGCAATGAAGCAGGATGGGTTGCCTGGATCACTTATTTTATCGGTGTAGAAGCTTGGATTCTTGCTATTTATTTAGCATGCACTGCGGTGACTCGCGTCACGTTAAAACAATTGAAAGGAAATGATTTCTTTTCTGCAGGTGATGCGTGGAAATATGTTTGTAAACACTGGCATCCAGTAGTTTTTGCTCCCATATCAATTGTTTTGATTATAGTATTTTTTATGGTCTTTGCAGGCCTGTTTGCTTTCATGGGTAAAATCCCTTACTTGGGTGAATTCATATTTGCATTTCCTTACCTCTTCTATTTCTTTGGATCAGTATTTACAATCTATACTGCATTTGTCCTTTTAATTTCACTTCATTACACACCAGCTATCGTTGGCACTTATGAAGAAGATACTATGGGTACGGTTTTTCAATCCTATTCAATTACCTGGTCTCAACCCTGGCGAGTTATTGCTTATCACATTGTGCTTGTCCCCTTGTTACTAATCAGTGTTTATTTATTTAGCTGGGCCTGGAACGCAGGATTCAACCTCATTAATTACGTTTTTGGATGTAATTGGTTTATGGGCGAAAAACTTTCTGGTATGGTGAACTATGCCACAACTTTGGTTTACCCTGGCTGGCTCTGCTCCTTTTTTGCAGGATGTTCTGGATGGTTGACAACATGCCTTAACAATTGTTATCTAGGTTGTCTTTCCTTTTTAACCTGCAGCGTTCCTGCAATCAGCGGCCCTCTTTCCGGCTCGGAAACGGTGGCAGGCGTTCTTCTTGCTATCTCTATTTTTCTAGTTGGACTCT
>CAZYLQ010000065.1:0-3163 GCA_964648395.1 uncultured bacterium
ATTTTTTCGGTTCATCAACATGAATCGTTTGTTCATCGATGATCTCATTTAATTTAAATACCCTCAGAAAATGGTCACCAGCTTCAAGATTTAGACGAATAAATTTATCATCCCACAAATGTTCACCATTCAACTCAAAGACCAATCCTTTTTCCTGAGTTTTGAATTTAACTTGATAGATCGGGTTCATAAAAAAATCAAGATGAACTGCTTGCGAAGGATTTACCAAAATATCATATGTAATGGGTGCAAACCCATTTTTTGAAATCTCAAACTTATGTAAACCTGGAGTGATTCTATCATTAATGATAGGAGATTTCCCAATATTTATTCCATCCAACATAACATTAACTTTTTTTGGAATTGTTTTCACAGATAATTTTACCTGACCATATAAATTTATCAGTACCAATAATCCTACAAAAAACCACTTATAATATCGAACCATCATCACTCTATTTTTTAAATACGTTATTTAAATCAAGGAGAATTACATCCGCTCTATTGACCCACCCATCTAATTGTACCATTTCCTCACTGTCTACTTTAATCTCAATCGATCCGTAATATTCTCCTGGTGTAACCCGAGTAACTGAAACGGCTTCTCCCGCTCCAAGGAGAAAAATTGTTTCAGAACCAATATCAGGTTGTTCCCTAAAATGGACACTCCCTCTTTTTGTCAGGTAAAGTGGATCTTCCATAGATTTACTGGGACCCATGCCAATATCATATCGCATCGTTAATGTTTGAGAAAAATCCAGTTTTTGTTTGAATGGTTTAAAGATCATATTATTGCCCGCAACCAATCGAAGATGTTGAGCATATTTGTATTCTCCTGGAACAGATAATTGATAAAATCCCGAATCATTAGTTGTGGTCTCTTTAATAACATTATCAAAATTTTGTATGGAAACATCCACGCCACCTAAAGGAGCTTCATTTTTATTCAGAAATACCTTTCCATTGACAATCAATTGTCCCATTTGAATTGATTTCGGAGGTAATTCGATCCTACCGAATCGAATACCTTTAAATCGAACACTGACTGGTCGAAAATTAGTATCCTGTGGAATGATCTTGATGATATTGGAGTTATTATGAATATCTAGAACGCCTTGAGGAAGGTAAACAAAAAATACCCTTGGGGCTTCTTGGAGAATTGATATGATTGGATTAGTTGTGTCCCCGTGAGCATACACTTCAAAAGAAATATTATCTGGAACAAGACCAATATAATTCAAGGGTAATATGACTTCAATTTCTCCATATTCATAGGTGACAGAAATTAAAGGCTGTCGATTATTGTAAATAACATCTGGATATAGCGGCCCCTTGATTAAAGAGCAACCCGACATAAGTATAATCAAGGCAGGAACCCCACAAATTTGTAAGAAATAATTAAATGTTCGTTTTAGCATATCCTGTAATTTAAATCAGTATTTCGAATTTGTTACTCCAGCAGTTGAAAAAGATTTGATAATACATTTTCACCATGACTTCGTAGTCCGTTATGTTCAAATTCATCTGTTTCCCAAAGCTGAATTCCCTTTATAGATTGAGCTGAGTCTAAAGAATAATCCTTATCAACGTACATATCATTTGTATAAACAGCCGCCACAACAGGAATATCTATTTTGGATAAAGCAGTTGAATCATAAAGTGAAGGCCAATTATTTTTTTCTGCCAAAAGTTGCGTGGCCTCTTTAAAAGGTGCGAGTGCCTGAAATTGTTCCATCATCCATGGATAAAGCATTTCACCCGTGAATAGAAATGGATCGCGGGAATTCGGATTAAATTCTGGAAATTCACCGCGTATTCTTTCAGCAGACCAATTTGTTGAAAACTCCTGCGCATAGCAAGCTTCATGCAAAATAGTAAAAAAAGGATTTGTATCGAAACTTTGGAGCCCCATGAGCCCTTTTAAAAATGAATAGGATAATTTTTCATTGAAAATCGCATTTTCAAAAAGATAATTCAGATTAGCATATCCGTCATGAAATCCCAGTTGAAGTCCTAATAGTTGAAATCGTTCACTCGTTAAATTATCTCCATTAGGAAGCTCAGGACTTGTTTTTTGAATTATGTCTGCAATTCGACATGCCCTGTCTTGAGCATTGGGGAAAATATTAAAAAAATTCAAATTCTTTTGTTTTACTCGTGTATAGGTCCGTCTATAAATATCATCCGGGTGAGCTATAAGTGGTGGAATTCCACCGGTGATCAAGACTTCCTTTAGCCCGCTAGCATGAAAAGAAAGATAATTCAATGCACAGAATCCACCAAAACTTTGTCCCAAAATAGACCACGGTTTATCACCTATCATTTTATTGCGGATAAATTCAGCATCCTTTACAATATTGTCTGCCCGGAAATGCTGTATATATCCTGCTTGTTTTTTTGGATCCCAATCGCCAATCGTATGAAAATTAGCAGAAGCACTACGGCCTGTTCCCCGTTGATCCAACAATAGGATATCATACCGATTTAAAGCTTTTTTTATCCAACCGGATTTTGTAATGGGCCGAGGTGATTCAAAACCGGGGCCACCCTGAAGATAAAGAAGATAAGGCTTTCTTTTTGATGGATCAGCTCTAATCTCTCTCACAAAAATAGATATTTGACCTGATTCTGGATGGTTGTAATCCAAGGGGACATCAAATGTATGTTCAAAAATGAACATATTATCAAAAAAATATTTTGATAAAATCATTTTTAAATCTCTGAACGATATTCTCTTTTTACCAGACTGACTCTTTTGGGGTCAAAGTTCATTTGTTAAAATACAAGAGTAAATAAAAAGATGGAACCATTCAATGTATCGATGCATTAATAATCTTACAAGTCCTCGGAATTTTATCCCAAGACAACCTTAATTCTTCTTATCATCTTTGTCATTCCGGGGACTTGTATTTTTCATCCAGTCCTGTTTATCATCCTCAAGTCCCGTTAAATTTTGACCCTTTTTACTATGGCAGAACAGGAACAAATTCTACTTCAAGGTATTAAAAATTCAGACAAGACTGCTTTTCACCAGCTTTTTTCTGATTTTCATGATACACTATTTCGATTCGTCGCCTACAGGGTTCAGGATGGAGATCTCGCCGAAGACATTACCCAGGAAACTTTTCTACGGGTTTGGCGTAACCGTGAATCCATTCAACCT
>CAZYLQ010000065.1:3263-9631 GCA_964648395.1 uncultured bacterium
CAGCACATGGATATTTCTGAAATGAATAAGAACATGAGCCAGGATCATCAACGCCTCACGCCTCCTGCACTAGGCTTTTTATCAGGGTTCAAGCCACGCATTACCTATGCTGTTGCTTTGGGGCTTGCATTGATCTTTGCATTGCCGATTGCATATGATTCACTCACGACAGAAACCCTTGTGACTCAAACAACTGATTTCCGAACCCTTCAATTGCCTGATGGATCAACCATCACGCTGAATGCAGAAAGCCAGATAAAATATAAAAAAGATTTTAATACAGATCATCGCTCACTCACCCTTTCCGGTGAAGCTTATTTTGATGTTCAAAAAGGGAATACACCTTTTACCATAAATACGAATCATGGACAGGTGACTGTCCTGGGCACATCTTTTAATGTTCGTACAAGAGATGATGGCTTTGAAGTGGGTGTAAATGAGGGGATTGTAAAAGTCTCCAATGATGCGAAATCTATTATTCTCCAGAAAGGACAAATGATTGATGGTGCTTCTCAATTTGATGAAAAGAATCTTCAAAACGTATCCTACGGCAATTATCCAGACTGGATGCATGAAAAACTTGTTTGCGATCAAACTCCTTTATTAGAAGTTTGTGACGAAATTGAACGAACCTTTGGCATCTCATTTAAGTTTGCCAACCCATCCCTTTCTGATATCACAGTCACCGGCGTTATTGATGCGCAGGATTTAAATACAGTGTTGAGCACTATTTCATTATTGACTCAACATGAGTTTAAATTCGATGGTGATACGTGCACGATCTTCTAGGCTAACCCACCTATTTAAATTTTTATTAGCAGGGCTCATATATTTGAGTTCAGCATTTGCTGTTATAAAAACAGATTCGATTTCTTTCCAGTTTCACAACACGCCACTCAAAAACGTACTTAAGCAACTGATTGATGATCATGGGATTTCCATTGTATTCCCTGATGATATTGTTAATACGCCCATCTCTGCAAAATGTAAATCCTGCACACAGGAAGAAGCTGTTGCTACAGCTCTTTCCACTTCGAATTTAGTCTGGAAGAAAACGGGAAATCAATTCACTGTTTTTAATCCAATCACCCCTTTTCGTTTCGCCGTTTCCGGTAGGGCTATAGACAAAGAGACGGGTGAACCTATTCCATTTGCCAATGTATTTATTCCTGAATTAATGATAGGCGATATTTCCCGGAACGATGGTTCGTTTTCTATTCTTAATATTTCTACTCGCTCTTGTACCTTAAACATATCGTACATTGGGTATGAAACTGAAAAAGTGCCCATCCTTTTTCCTAAAGATGAAAGTGTTTTGCATGAAATTTTCATATCACCAAAAGTATTAAGTACTGAAACTGTTTCTATTTTGGGGACAGCCCGGGAGTTCATGGATCGATCTATTTCACCCGGGCAAATTTCTTTTTCACCCCGGCATATATCTACTTTGCCTAACCTAGGCGAAGTTGATATTTTTCGGTCACTTCAACTGCTTCCAGGAATTCAATTGGGTTTGGGAGGCACATCCGGATTAAATATTCGTGGTGGTACACCAGACCAAAATTTGGTTTTGCTAGATGGGATGCCACTGTATCAAATCGATCATTTGTTCGGTTTTGTGAGTGGTATGAATGCCAATGCTATCAAGGATGTGCAGGTTTATAAGGGCGGATTTCCTGCAAAATATGGTGGCAGAATTTCAAGTGTGATCGAACTGACAAGCCGGAATGGGAACAGCCTAAAGCCCCATGGCTCAATTTATGGAAACTTGATGAGTCAGGGTATATCCGGAGAGATACCCGTCCTTTCAAGGGGAAGTTGGATCTTTAACTTGAGGAGTTCCACCACATCAACTTTTAAGACAGAACTTTATAAATCAATCCAGGAGTATGTTACTGGAGATGATAATTTTAATCTCATTGGTGAAAGCGCAGATATAGAAAAACAGCAAACATCGACATATTCCCCTCAATTTTCTTATTACGATTTTACGAATCGCTTCTCGTTCATGTTGACGCCCCATCATCGATTCACTTTGACAAATATAACGGGGCTGGATTCCATTCGAGAGAGCAGGGAATTTTTTGGATTCCCCAATGATATTATCGGATACGATTCGTCCTATACACAAGGAAGTACCGAATGGAAGAATAATGGGACAACTTTAAATGTATCTTCCAAATGGAACCACGAATCTGACACTCAAATCACCCTCTCGAATTATGACTATTCCAGTTCATATGATTCAAAAGACTCTGCCGATGTAAACAATGGCCGTATGTTGATTGGATCCGTAAACGAAGAAAATACATTACAGGACAGGTCACTAAAATTCCATCATAGGTACATGGGATACAAAAACCACAAAATCGAGTCAGGTATTGATGAAACATTTTATGATATTTTGTTTTATGATCACAAAATAGATGGAACGACTTCAAATGAATCATCCATAGAACAAAATGGTTTTTTACATTCTTTTTATATTCAGGATCTATGGGTCCCGTCCCCCCAATGGGTTATTCAGCCTGGACTAAGAGTATCTTATTTTTCAGAACGATTGGGATTTTATACGTCTCCGCGCCTATCAGTAATCAATAAAATATCTCCCAACATCACAGTAGAATCATTCATTGGAAAACATTACCAATTTGTTCACCGTCTTTCTGGATATAATACCACCCGCGGTACCCAGGGAATGTGGATCCTTTCCTCTGAAGATATTCCAAATATTTCTTCTTTAAACACTCATTTCGGTCTGAATTGGGATTTTTCTGATTACACCATAACCGGTGAGTTTTACTACCGCTCCATGGACGATTTGGTCCAATTCAAAGAATCTTCTATTCCAGTTACGGCTCTTAGAAACGACCGAAGTGAAGAAGAATCTCTCATGAACATAGGAAGCGGAAAAACTAGCGGTATTGAAATAATATTAAGAAAACGAAAAGGACCTATCACCGGATGGTTGTCCTACCAACAAAATAAAACAAAATATAATTTTCCAGAATTGAATAATGGTAAATCATTCTTGAGTGACCATGATAAAACTCAGGAATTTAAATCTGTATTCATGACCAATATTGGTTCCTGGGAATTGACTGCTAATTGGGTTTTTGCGTCAGGACATGTTTATACAGACTCTGAAAATATAAATGTTGAAAATCTCCAAATTATAATTTCCTCAGATAGAAATGAATCAAGGCTTCCCCCTATTCATCATCTGGATGTAAGTCTTTCCAAAACATGGGGGGTCTCCATTGCTAAAATTCATACTGGACTTTCAATCTATAATTTATATGACCAGAATAATATCAGCCACAAAAGGTATAATCCATACAAACCCGAACTCACAATGACAGATGTTGCTATGTTCGGAATCACCCCAACAATATTTTTACAGATCAGTTTTTAACTAGACTTTTTTTATTAAATATTATTTCCTTACTTCATTAATGTAATTTTCTGAGTTATTACTTCTCGTCCATATTTAAATTGAAGAAAATAAACACCTGAAGAAATATTTTTAGGATGCCATTGGATATTGTGTTTGCCCGGTTTGATTGTTTCATTTATCAACGATTCTACAAATTGTCCTTTGATATTGAATACATTTAAAGATGACACATTCATCGTCTCTACTACAGTATTCGGGATATCAAACGAGATGGTTGTTATAGGGTTAAAGGGATTTGGATAGGATGGATATAGATGAATTTTTTCCGGAATGATAAATTTTAAATCTGAAGATAAATTATCGTAAGTGCTGTTCTGAGCACCTGGTGTACCATTATCTGTTGATGCAGCCCAAGATTCAGGTAACAAATTGTCCAAGGTAGGATTGATTAATTCCAGAGTGGAACCATTACCATCCGGTTCTATAGGCCATGGATCTCCATCATCATATTGGACAGAGTCAATTAATAGGCCAGCATTATTAAAGATTCTCACCTGGTCACCGCCTCCGCTTAAGCTGAAATCAAAGGGACCTATAACATTATTAATATCCGGGTAACTGGAGCTGAATAGATCCATATCTTTGGCAAGAACCAAGTAGTTGTTGGGCTGTATAACCGTTTCATCAGGAATAGTATAGCCATGGCTATTATCATCATCTTTTAATATCCAGTTTGAAATATCTATTTCCATCTCCCCTGGATTGATTAGTTCTACCCAATCATCGGAGTTATAATCATCACTGGAATTATAATTTATTTCATTAATTACTGTAGTGCCTGGAAGGAGTTCTGTAGGTTCAAAAATTGCCGTTAATATAAAAGGGTTCGTGATGCTCATGGTTAAGGATGATGTTGAATCTGGAAATTCTGACCAACCTGAAAAAATAAATCCATTGTTTGGAATAGCAGTTGCGCTGATAGGAATATTGGGAAAGTAATATCCGGACCACCCATCTTCATTGATATTCAATGAGTTCAATTGAATGGAACCGCTTCCCTCTGGTTCAATATGTAAGTTGACCAACCCAATATTTGGTAGGGAAAATTGATTTCGAATATGATTTCTCGCATATGATTGCCGGTTGCTGCTGAAATCTTGAATAACACTGATATTGTCTTCGAAATCCAATGCTGAACCTTCACCCCAACAACATCCTCCACCCCATTGAATATTCCATCGTTCCTGATGCACAGGTATCAAATTGATAATGTTATTGGTTATTGAATCCAGGTGATTTAAAAGATTGTCAGATGTAAATATTGTATTTAAGAGATCACAATAAGTATTAATAAATACATATTTAAAATTATCATTCTCCATCAGTTTCCTAAACATATAGGTACTCCAAGGTGGGTTTGGCCAGCCTGGGCCATTTGGTTCCAAAGCAAAATCGAGAGTATTAATGGTGAAAGCCCACGGATCCCATATTCCAAATCCAAAATCAGTATCATAAAGAATCCATCGCCACTTACCACCAATTCTATGGTCCCGCCAATATTTAATGTTATTCCCCGGCCAGTCACGATTATCAATAAAAATTTGAAATGCTTGGTACTTCATAAAGGATTCAATATCGATCCAATTTTCTAAGGCATTCTGAACAAGTGGGGCATTCATGTCATTGTTTGAAATATAATCTAAAAGATTCATGTAATCTGTGTTTGTTCCATGAATTATATAAGCTTCTCCTCGTTCCGGCTCTGATCCAAGAAGGTTTATGTTTTCTGTATTAACTGAATGATGCGATGCTATAAAATGCTCGCTTATTTTTTCACGAATATTTTGGATACCCCAGTATTCCCCATTAAGATATATTACAGCAGGACGGTATTCTTGATGCTCTATTCCCAAGCCTCTAGTTAAGCTAGTTATAAATCCGTCCCGAAGCATTGTATGCGTCCAATCATTACCCGAGTTTCGTAAAACAAATGATTCATAAGAATGAGCAATATGATCTGGGAAAAAATTATAATTAAACTCGCTTGGGCCTAAGTAATTACGCGAATAAATAGATAGTGACTTTTGAGGAAAACCACGGCTCCAACCACCAAAAATCTTTACGCCTGCATTTGCAGAATAACTACCGCCATCTTGTTCCATTATTTCAAAATGTAAAGGGCGCTCCCAATCTTCCCAGAAATTTGCACCAAAGTGTGGAAAATTTGGACTGGCACTAGACCCCATAGCATAAATCCCGGAATCTTCACCAAAAAAATTGATAGGATCTGTTGACAAAAAGATTATTGGCACTCCAATCGGTTCGTCTTCACCAAAAATATACGTTTTAGATTCCGTTTCTGATGGCAGCCAGCCAGTCAAAAATGCCCGTGACCTGATCACTGTCGTACTGTTGAGTGGAATAGAATACTGATAATTAAAATCATCCATGGTAGGCGTAGTACCATCCGTGGTAAAATATATTTCAGCAAATTCATCAGGGGTACTTAATTCAACTGAGATCTGAGCCTGATTATAGAAACCTGATGCCATAGAAAATTCAATAGGCGATAACGCACCGGCATAGGATGATGTTGAGTTTGAAGAACCGGGTGTAGGATCAGCAAATAAAACCCAGGAACTACTTTCTAAATATCGGCCAAAAGACATGTCTGTCTCCAACATGCCAGAAAAAATAGAATCGATGACATTCTCATCTTGATCAGATAATATTAGATCATCACCGTTTGAACTTATCCTAAAATTTGTATGCAGGTAATAACTAGGCAATACCATTAATTGATGAGGCTCTATTGGATTATTTATTTCTGAATTATAACCCAAAGTGAGAAAAGGTATACAGCTCAAATCAGATGATGAAGCACTATAATTATGGACCTCAACAGCCAAGGTATTTTCACCGGAAACAATAGGAAACTCATTCAGATCAATTGATATTTCTTCCGGAAAAC
>CAZYLQ010000066.1:0-7328 GCA_964648395.1 uncultured bacterium
TCCACTAATGGAGTTTCTTCTCCTACACCCACAATATGAATCGGAGAATTAATATTCAAATTCTCAGAAGGGATCTCTGCTCCCAGATTTACTTGTCCATCTGTTATGATTACTGACCCTGCAAGGTCATTTTTTTCATGAGACCTAATATGATTCAACACCTGACCAAGATCTGTTGAACCATCTCGAATCTGCTTATCACCAACGGTCCAACTTGTATCCAAATCAGAACCAAAACAAAAAATTTTAATGGGGACGTTTTTTCGTTCAATTTTTTCAAGAATCTGGTCGAAACCTGAAACGAGAGATCCCACTGAGGGATGGGTATGATATGACATACTTAAGGAACGATCCAAATAAAGATGCCATTTCAAATCATTAGAATTTTTTGTAGTCACTTCAACTTTAGGATCTAAAAAAAATAATACCAGAATTAATATTAAAATCCCACGTAAAAAAATGATGGGACGGAGTTTTTTTTGGTCACTTACTTGATAGAAAGAAAAAATAAAACCAATGAGGCATAAAAATAATATTAACCAAAATTCCGGGCTAGGCTGTGAAAGGATTAAATTCACATTTAAGCAAGTTTTAGATTTGGTTGTACCGCAAAATCTAAGGAGTATATATTCTCGGAGTTATATTTCAATTCACCTAAAAAGCTGATCATAGCAGCATTGTCAGTGCAATAAGATAGGTCCGGGAAAAGAATCCTCGTATTTCCTAATGAATCCGTCAATTGATTCCGCAGGCATTTATTGGCTGCAACGCCACCAGCGATAACACATGTTTTTGCTGTTGTTGTTTTCAAAGCTCGTTTCAATTTTTCAACCAAGGTGTCGATGATCGCCTGCTGGTAACTGGCGATCACATCCCGTTTTGTCATGGTATCACTTTCTTGAAAATCATACATAAAATAAAGTAAAGATGTTTTCAAACCGCTAAAACTGAATTCAAGTGACTCTTTCCCCATGAGCCCACGCGGAAACCGATGTGACAATGGATTTCCGCCCCTAGCTTCTTTTTCGATAGCTGGTCCACCCGGATATCCAAGTCCAAGGATTCTTGCACCTTTATCAAATGCCTCTCCTGCTGCATCATCCCTAGTCTCCCCCAAGAGTTTATATTGATTTATTCCCTGAATGTACCATAATTGTGTATGACCGCCTGAAACTAATAAACAGACAAACGGGTATTTTAATGTCGGATCTGCTAAAAAGTTCGCAAAGATGTGGGCTTCTAAATGATTAATTGGAATTACAGGAATATTGAGCCCCAAGCCCATCCCTTTTGCAAAACTTACACCTGTTAATAATGTTCCTGCTAAACCAGGTCCAGATGTCACAGCAATTGCATCAATATCTTGTTTTTGAACACAGGATTCTTTCAGGGCTTTATGAACGATTTGATTCAGAAGTTTTTCATGCTCCCGAGAGGCTAGCTCTGGTACTACACCTCCATATTTGGCATGAATAACCTGAGAACTGACAATGCTGGAAAGAATTTGGCCCTGACGACAAATAGCTGCCGCTGTTTCATCACAGGATGTCTCTATGCCCAAAAGGGTCATTGAACTTCACGAGCAACACCCAATTCAAGACTTCTGGGCGAAATATCACGCCATTCTAATACATCGGATGGTATATTTACTTGTGGTTCATAAAATTGAATTTGACGATTCCAATTATTAAAATTAATAACAATTTGAACCTCTTCAGGGTTCAATTTCGCAATACGCTGTACGCCACCGACAACAGTTAATGATACGGTTTGTGGAGAGGGGAATACCCTGATATTATCTGGAATATTGATTACTCTGACAGGTATATCCACAATGATTCGTTCACTGATTTCCTGGATATCCAAATTGATTTCAACCTCATTTTCTGAATACTCAATTAATCGACCTAATGTGGCAATATCTAAGTACCCTTTGATGGAGGCCGTAGTTCCAACAAGTGTATCAAAGATCGTTTCAACATGATTAATTAAGGCCAATTCTTCTTTTGGACCTGCTATCTCAATTTTCCTAGGAGAGAATACTGTTTTCCCCACTTGAATATATCCTGGCGCAGGACGTACAATCAAATTGGATAAAACCGGTACGGTTTTAACTTGATATTCATCTAAGCTGATCTGGATTCTATTTGGATAGACCACCTCAACAAAAGATACATTGTATTTTGACGGTAGGACGACTTTTTGAGGATATTTTTCGAAATACTCATTCAAGACAAACTCATATTCCTTAGATATACCTTCAAGATCCAATACCAATTTGAATCCAGCATACTTTTTAAGAAGAAATGCTTTAAAAAGGTCGCGACCGGTTCCTTTTAAACGAACGTTAGCAAATTGGGGGACTTCCTCTCGGTGTGCTTTTTGGACATTTAAGTTGCGGGCTTCTATTGGTAAATCCATTACTATAGAATATTCATTTTCTGAAACAACGAATACCCATAGCAGCAAAGCCAAGCCAAAAGCCCCAAAAGGTAGGGCTATTCTTTGACCAAATAAAGAATCAACGGGTCTTTTCATAGCCATGAGATGACTTTACCCATTGAAAACCGATTATTCTTCTACTTCAGTTTCAGTTTCAGATTCAGAATCCAATGATTCGTTTGGTACGCCATCCTTTTCAGCTTGGCTAGCCAATTCCAAGAGTTCTTGAGGTAATTCTAGTTTTTCACTTGAATCTGTATCTTGGTTCTTTAAATACTGTTTAACCTCATCCGTTGCAGATGTTGTTTTACCAGTACCGGCCAATTCCTCTTTGTATAGGATTACTTTTTTATCTTCAGGCGCTACTTTCATCACAATACCTGAAAGATTTGCACCTACTTCGTATTGACTTGCCAGCGATTTGCGATCCCGTTTCGACATTTTCCCAAATGGGATAATTCCCTCTACGTCCATTTCTAATTGAATAATAATACCCTTATCCAAAACCCGAATTATTTCACCACTCGCTTCATTCCCTGCTTGGTAATGGTCGATAATTCCAGGCCAGGGATCATCAAAGACTTGACGATAGCCAAGAGAAATTCGACGATTTTCGCGAGATACTTCCAAGATACGTACTTCGATTTCCTGACCTTTTTCAACAACTTCTTTAGGATGTTTTATCACTCTTGTCCAAGAAAGATCAGATACATGAACTAAGCCATCAATGCCTTCTTCCAATTCTGCAAAAGCTCCGAATTGTGTAAGATTTTGAATTTTACATTTATGGACGGTCTCAACCATATATCTATCTTCAATTTCATCCCATGGATCTGGTTGAAGTTGTTTAATTCCAAGACTAATCTTATGTTCACCCGTATCAATCGAGAGAACTTTTGCTTCAATTTCATCACCCATTGAATACACTTCTGATGGATTCTTAATATGTTTTGTCCAAGAGATTTCTGAAACGTGAATTAATCCTTCAACTCCAGGTTCGAGTTCAATGAAACAACCATAATTTGTCAAACTAACAACTTTACCCATCACAACATTTCCCATGGGGTATTTGATTTCTACATCCTCCCAAGGATGAGGGACAAGTTGTTTAAGTCCAAGTGAAACCCGTTTCCGCTCTTCATCATATTCAATAACCTTAATAGTAATATTGTCATTCATTTCCAAAACTTCAGATGGATGATTCACGCGGCCCCAGGATAAATCTGTGATATGCAGGAGGCCATCAATACCTCCCAAATCAACAAATACTCCAAAATCGGTGATATTCTTTACTCGACCTTCAAGAATGGATCCAACTTCTAATTCTTTAAATAAGGCTTCCCGTTGCTCTTTCAGGCTTTCTTCGAGTATCACTTTATGTGAAACAACGATATTTTTTCGTGCTTCATTAAATTTCACAACCCTGATCTCAATTTCTTTATCAAGGTAAATATCAAAATCCATGATAGGACGCACATCCACTTGGGAGCCTGGCAAGAATGCCTGAACTACGCCAAGATCCACTATCAAACCACCTTTTATACGGCGGACGATAGTTCCGGTAATTATAGTTTCATTTTCGAATGCATCACGAAGTTCTTTCCAACGCCGCATAAAATCTGCCTTTTCTTTCGAAAGAATGGTATTTCCACTAGCATCTTCAATGAACTCAAGATAAACTTCTACTTGATCTCCAATCCCTGGGAGTTCTCCTTCGTCAAATTCTTGACGATCGATGATTCCTTCAGATTTGAATCCAATATCAATCAGTACATCTCTCTCATTCATGCCTACAACTCGGCCATTGATTAAAGAGTGTTCCGTAATGTCCCCAAGAGTTCTAAAGTATAATTTCTCCAATTCTGGACTTACATCAATATCACTATTATGGGCATTAATCTCAGATTGACCCACAATACGAACATCATGAAATAGTTCCGGATTTAAATAATCTTTGATTTCGGCTACAGTTTCGGCCGGGGCAGAAGGCGCTTCCACGCTGGCTTCTTCTACAGCTGATTCTACAACTGTTTCTAAAGTCTCTTCCACCGCCCGGTCTAAAATTTGTTCTTCAAACATGCTTATGATGCTTCCTCGTTATTTGTTATGGTTAATATGGTTTATTATTTTTTTTATTTGCTCATTGATCGTGAGTTGGCTTGTGTCGATGGAGATTGCATCCTCAGCCTGAATTAAAGGTGAATGATCCCTGGATGAATCCAACTGATCCCGACATCTAATATCTTCAATTAACTCAGAAAAAGATTTAGTTTCACCCATCTTTTCAAGTTCTATTAACCGGCGTTTCGCCCGGACATTGATATCCGCAATTAGGAAAAACTTGAATTCTGCATTGGGAAATACTACTGTTCCTATATCCCTGCCTTCCAATACACAATTCTGTTCCCCGGCGATTCGCCGTTGAGTAAACACCATTTTTTTTCTCACTTCCGGGATTGCACTTACGACACTAACCCTTGATGAAATATCCCCGGACCGGATCTCTTGGGAAACATCAACTCCATTTAAATGTATTTTGTTATTTGCATCAAAATAGAGTTCTATCTCCGATAAGTACTGGCAAACACTTGCATAATCATCAGGAGAAATTCCAGACAATTTGAGACCCAAAGTGACTGCACGATACATGGCACCAGTATCAACGTGCGTGATCCCAAGTTTTTCTGCGACACCTTTAGCTGTTGTACTTTTTCCAGATGCTGATGGTCCGTCTATGGCGATAATCATTAATTTCAATTCTCAATAAGCCGGCAAAATTACCTTTTCTCAATGAGAATCCCAACCAAGAAAAGGATTATTAATTTTGGGAAAAAGGGCTCAGCTATTTAGAGTTTTGACTTCTTTATCCGTTAAGGTTCGGTAGTGGTTTTCCAAGAGGTTCCCCAATGACAATCCTCCGAAGCGGATACGTTTTAGAGATAATAATTTCAATTTAAAACGATACATAATACGGCGAATCTCACGTTTCTTTCCTTGCCGAAGCCTGAGAATAATGGTGGACCGACTTTTTTTGGTTTCTTGAGAAATAATCTCAGCTTTTCCATATTCTTTATCGCCAATATAGATTCCTTTAGCCAATTTTTGTTTTTGAGAAGAAGTGATTTTCCCTTCGATAACTGCTTCATAATCTTTTGGAATTTGATTCCGAGGATGGGTCAATTGCTGCTGAAGATCACCATCATTAGTGAGTAACAACAATCCGGTAGTGTCCTGATCTAATCGACCTACCGGTGTTAACCTAAATTTTGATGGGACAAGGTCCAAAACAGTTTTTCTGCCATGGGTATCCTTCACAGTAGTAATTACTTTTTTTGGTTTGTGAAGCATAATAACCACTTTTTCCAAAATGGGTGATATGTGTTGTCCATCATACTTTACCACATCGGAATCTTTCACATTATATGCTGGATCCTGACAAATCTTTCCATTTACTTCCGTAGTGGCAATTTGGATGAGCTCATCGGCTTTTCGGCGCGATGCTACGCCAGATTGGGCAAGAAATTTATTGAGACGCATGGATTAACCTGCAGTGGCTTCAGGTCCAGGAGAATCAATATTCGTATCGTCAGGCTTGTTTTCTTCAAATACAACGATTTGTTCTCCCAAGGTTGGATCTGCTTCCATCAGTTCCGTAATCTCTTTTAGTTTAGGCATGTCGGACAATCGATTAAGTCCAAAATGTTCAAGGAATTTGTTTGTAGTTTTATAAAGTAATGGACGGCCCGGACCAGAATCACGTCCTTTGATCTTGATCAAATTTCGGTTCAACAATGTTTTAAGAACACCACTGGAATCTACCCCGCGAATCGCTTCAACTTCATAACGACCAATGGGTTGTTTATATGCAATGATTGCCAAAGAATCCAAGGCTGCAGATGACAAAGAAATCCTGCCAGATTTACTTAACATTTTACGAATAAAATGCTCATATTCCTGACGAGAAACCAATTGATACCCACCAGCAACCTGATTGATTTTAAATGCGCGGTCATGATGAACATATTGTTCATTCAACGTCAAAACCACTTCTTTTAGGTTTGGAGTGTCCGGATTAAAAATACCATTCACTTTTACTTGAGTTAAAGGTTCAGGACTGGCAAAAAGGAGCGCCTCTATTATTTTTGTGATCTCTGAGTCTTGCATTAAGCTACAGCTCCCAAGTGTATCAATTCTATATCATCAAAAACATCATTTTGTTCTAAGGTACAGGTTCCTTCACGAACCAGATCCAGAATAGCAAGAAAAGTGACAATAATTTCCAGCCGGGTTTTTAAATATTTTAATAAAGTTGAAAATTTTAATCGACCATCACCGTCAAAATATTTAAACAGAAATTCTTTTTGCTGTTCAAGTTTGATAGGTTCCCTATTCAACTCAAATTGTGACATCACCGGTCGATTTTCCATGGCTTCCTTGAATACCCGTGCCAGATCATAAAGTGTCACATCACGGAGAAGTGATCCAATTTCATCAACATCAATAATTTTTATATCTTGCTCAGATTGACGTGGGACAGTATGACTTCTTTCTCCTGCTAACGAATCCAGCATTTCTGCAGCATCTCGGAACCGTTTATAGTCTATTAATTGTTGCATCAACTCTGTCCGCGGGTCAATAATCATGCCTTCATCATCCAACTCCGGGCGGGGAATCATCATTTTGGCTTTCACACGCATGAGAGTTGCTGCCATGACAATAAATTCACCGGCTATTAACATATTCATCCGTTTCCATTCTTCTATCATATCAACGAAATCTTTTGTGATCTGACCAATTGGAATATCATAAATATCCAATTCATCCCGACGAATGAAATACAATAGTAAATCCATAGGACCTTCAAAATTCTCTAATTTGACTTGATA
>CAZYLQ010000066.1:7428-9414 GCA_964648395.1 uncultured bacterium
TTTTTGTTCTCTTTCATCTAAAAATAAACTGTACAGTTGAAATAGTGGGGTATCCTTGTCCTTTGGATCATCAATATTGGTCGTATCAGTTACAATACGCATGATCTGTTTTCTTAACTTTTTATCTGTATCAAATAATGGAATTGTATTATTATAGGATTTACTCATTTTTTGTCCATCAATGCCAGGCACTAATTGAGTAGTTTTTTCAATATCCGGTTTGGGGACAATTAATGTTTCACCATACATATTGTTAAATCGAATTGCAATATCCCTTGTCATTTCGAGATGTTGCTTCTGATCTTTTCCTACAGGTACTATCTGGCTATCAAACAGCAATATATCCGCAGCCATCAAAACAGGATAAGCATATAATCCCATATTGGGTTTAATACCCCGTGCAATCTTATCTTTATAAGAGGTGGCGCGATCCATAAGCCCGACACTGGCATGGGATGCCAAGATCCAGGTGAGTTCAGTGACTTGGGGCACATCAGATTGCACCCAAAAGGTGGACTTCTCGGGGTCAAGTCCTAGTGCAAGAAAATCACAGGCAGCATTAAATGTATTAGATGATAATATTTCCGAATCTGGAAGGGTTGTTATGGCATGATAATTGGCAATAAAACAGAAAAGTTCATTCTCTTCTTGATATTTGATCATACGTGACATCATTCCGAAATAATTTCCAAGATGGAGTGCGCCTGAGGGTTGAATTCCGCTTAAAACCCGTAGATTTTTTTCTAATTGCATATTACAGTTTAATTAATCTTAAACGGTTCCATGAACAAATAGGGCCGCCAATCCTTTTGTTGTGTTTTTACAAATTTTTGAAAATAATGTAAACGATTTGGTCTTTTAGGGATGCGGGATAAACGCATATTTGCTTCTTCCGGGGTTTTATCTCCCTTTTTTTGGTTACAGGGTTTGCAAGCTGCAACAAGGTTTTCCCACGTATCCAAACCACCTTTCCCTTTGGGAATAATATGGTCTATGGTAATTGGAATTCTTGAAATTCCACAATATTGGCAAACATGTTCATCCCGTGCGATAATATTTTTTCTATTTAAATCTACAGATAGATTGTCATATCGAACATAATCATGGATCTTTATAACACTGGGTAAATCCAAAGACACAGATGGACTGTGAACCTGGTCGTTATAATTCACCAATACTTCCACCTTATCCAAATAATCCATGCAAATTGCCCGCTTAGCGGTGCAAATCATCATGGGAGAATAATTTGCGTTCAGTACCAATACGGCCCGATTTAATAAATGACCATTAACTGCATTAGATGAGGGCATTTTCACGATAGAAACTTACGTTGAATCGAATGGCTTGACAGATACATATCTATGAGTTTTTGATTCACATTTCTGTCAACAGGATCCAGTGATTCTTCTTTCACCATTCCTTGAGAATGCAAAATTCCCATACCGCCAGTTGAAAAACCAACATGAGACACTTTTCCGTCCTTCCCAAAAAAATGAAGGTCACCTGGCTCTACCTGGTCTATTTGAATCTCATCTTTAGCAAAATATTCCTGTTGTTGATAGGAATCTCTGGGAACATTCAACCCGCAAACTTTTAAAACGGATTGAACCAAACCGGAGCAATCCATTCCCAATGATGTTTTTCCGCCCCATTTATAGGGCGTATCCAATAGATTTTCGGCAACAGGGATCACCTGATCCAATCCTAAAGTATCCATGATCTGGATGGATCCTGGCAGATTTTCTGTCACTTTTGCTCCAAAAGGATATTTTGGATCGTATAATCCATTTTTGGTTGGGAAAACCATTCTATGGGTTGGATTATTTTTTTCAGGGGATATATTACCATAAAAGGTATTCACCCACCCTTCGTAATCGTCTTCACATTTAACACAAAGCCAATTGTTCTTTTGATTAAGAATTTGGCAGGATTCACCAAACACCGCTTCGGTTAGACACGGTGAGTTAAAATTTGCTTCTTCATAAA
>CAZYLQ010000067.1:0-9140 GCA_964648395.1 uncultured bacterium
TGGGGGTTTTCGCCGTAGCGCATTTCAGAATGTTTTTCAAATGTGAGCGAAAGATCATCGGACAACTTTTCATCTTTTAAATAATTATGAATAATGGTATCATACTGCGCTGTGTGGCCGAAGGCCTTAGACGAAAGTTTTTTCCGAGTATCAAATGAAATTTCTCCACAACGCAATTCATCAATAATCATGGAATAATCGGATGGGTCTACCACCGCACAAACCCAACCCACATTTTTTGCTGCTGACCGGACCATGGTTGGCCCGCCAATGTCCACATTTTCTAAAGCCATTGCCAAATCGCAGTCTTCCCGGGAAATAGTTTCTGAAAAAGGGTAAAGATTGCAAACCACAAGGTCAATCCATTGAATTTGATTAGCTTCCGCATCTTTGCTATGTTGATCCCGAAGCCCAAGAATACCACCTTCTATTAAAGGATTAATGGTTTTTACACGGCCATCCATGATCTCGGGGAATTGGGTATAGTCGCTTACATCTGTGACGGCAACATTAGCAGTTCTCAACGCCTTGGCCGTGCCACCTGTGGATAGTATTTCAATGCCAAGGTTGTGCAATGCTTGTGCCAGTTCCACCACCTTGGTTTTGTCGAATACAGATATAAGCGCTCGTCTCACTTGAATGGGCGATTGATTTAATGAAGGGTTATCTAACATATGAATTATTTTGAATTAATTGTATAGCTTCAATAAAGGCTATGCCTTCTAATTGTTGGACTTTTGTTTTTAATGTATCTACAGTTTCATTTGGTTCTACATTACATTTTTTCTGAATTAATATTGGCCCCCCATCTACTTCATCGGTGACAAAATGAATAGTACAGCCAGTTTCCGTATCACCGTTTTTTAAAACGTCTTCATGCACATTTGTATCCATCCCACCGGCATATTTCGGCAACAGTGACGGATGCACATTCAATAGTTTATCCCACCATTCTTGACAAAATTTTGTAGATAGAATACGCATAAAACCGATGAGAAGCACCAGATCTACGGCATGCTCTTTTAAAATAGCTGTCATTTCAGCATCAAATTCTTCCCGCAATTTTTCTTTATGAGAAAGGAAAAAGGCCGGCACATTATGATTTTTGGCTCGCTCCAATATGTAGGCATTCTTCCGGTTGGAGAGAACCACCGATACTTCCCCAATCAATTCACCGGAAGCGATGGAATCTAAAATAGTTTGAAGATCAGTTCCGTTTGTGGAACCTAAAACACCCAGCTTTATCATCGGATTGATTTCATATGAGTAATACGTTTTTGGATTACCATATCTGTTCCGATATCGGAACGATGAAACAGTGGCCCCGCAATAGCCGACACTTCTTTTTCTGCAATTTTCTCTGCGTTTGAAATGGAGTCGGCCATACCCACAACCGCAACAGTTCGGCTCCCCGCTTCAACTAATTTTCCATTTTGAATATCCACCGATGCGTAAAATAATTCATCGGGATTTTTGATTTTTGAAATATCAATCTGTTCATCTTTCACTGGGTTATTTGGATAGCCTTCCGGCACAGCATATTTACAAACAGTGGCTTTATTCGAAAAATTGACATCAACTTTATTTAAACTTCCGTCTGCAATTCCATTGCAAATTTCAATAAAGTCAGACTCTAGCAATGATAAAACATTCATAGCCTCTGGATCGCCAAAACGGGCGTTGTATTCAATCAATTTCACGCCATTTGCTGTGGCCATGAATCCGCCATAAAGAATGCCTCGGTATCCTTCGCCAAATTTATCTTTTACCGCCTTGGCGGTTTGAATATTGATTTGATGAGCTTCGGCAATATCCTCTTCCGTTAAAAAGGGCAGCGAATGATTGGCGTCAGAATAGGTGCCCATCCCACCGGTATTAGGGCCTGTATCACCCTCGTAAGCCCGCTTATGATCTTGAACGGCGGGCATATGTTTTAATGTATCACCATCGCAAAAACTCATGAGTGAAAATTCTTCGCCGATAAATTTTTCTTCAATAACGAATTCACCGTCTTTATCTCTCAATTCCTGGCAGTAGGCCAGCGCTTCATCATGAGAATGTAAATGTTCCCCGGATACTTTTACGCCTTTACCACCGGCAAGGCCATCGTATTTCACCACATAGTTTTCGCCTAGCTCATTTAAGAATTCGGCTACACCATTCATAGAATCAAATGTTCGGTATTTCAGCCCACCGGGAATATCATATTCTTTCAATAAATCTCGTGTAAATGCTTTGGATGTTTCTAATTTGGCTAAGTTTTTTTTGGGCCCCACAACTTTTACCTTGACACTCCAAAGCGCATCCGCCACACCGTTTTCCAAGGGGTTTTCAGGGCCAATAATGGCAAGAGTTACCCCAATTTCATTTGTATAATTCACAACAAAATCAGGATCATTGAAATTTCCGATTAATAGTTCATCGCATAATTCCGCAATACCGGGGTTCATGTTAGACGCTATACAAAAGATCTCTTTTTTTTGATGAGAGCGATTCAAGGCCCGAACAATGGCATGCTCCCGAGCGCCGGAACCGATGACTAATATTTTATTTACCATTCCGGTCATTCACGCGCATAGCTTCCATTTGATTGATCTTGGCATCATTGATATCGTTGCCAATATAATTGCCGTCCAGACAGGCTATACATGGCGTATCAATATGGTGATCCCCTTTCCGCGTAACCGCCTCTACAAGATCGCCAATTTTCTGATAAAGAAGCGCATCCACTTCTAGATAATTTTCAATTTTGGCTTCATTCATATTTCCGGCGATGAGTTCATCTCTTGTAGGCATATCCACACCATAAAAACACGGCGATTTCACGGGAGGGCACGCCACCGCAAAATAAACTTCTTTGGCGCCAAAATCTTTGAGCATGCGCACAATTTCTCGGCTAGTATTTCCACGGACAATGCTATCATCCATAATCATCACCTTTTTATCCCGGATTTCTAATTCTTGAGGCACCAATTTATATTTTACAGATTTTTTTCGTTCCGCTTGTCCCGGCATAATAAAGGTTCTACCTATAAACGTATTTTTATATAACCCTTCGGAGTATCTGACGCCCAACTCATGAGCAAACGAAAGAGCAGCTGTATTTGCTGTGCTGGGTGCTGGGATAACAATATCCGGTGTTTTTTCAGGATGTTTTTTCTTCCATGCTTCAGCCAGATTTTGTCCCATGCGCAGGCGAGAGCGATATACACTAACATCGTTCAGGGTCGCATCGGGTCGAGCAAAATACACATATTCAAAAATGCAGGGATTAAATGATTTTTTAACCAAGCGTTTGTTGAATACGTTCCCGGTTTCATCTACATAGATGAGTTCACCTGGAAGCACCGTTCCTTTTGGTTCAAATCCCAACGCATAAAACATGGTGTTTTCGGAAGAAAAAATGTAATCCTTTCCACCATTGCCATTAGATCTTTCGCCCTTCACCAGTGGGCGAATTCCATGAGGGTCTCGGAACACCACAAGCCCTTTCCCAATGACAATACTTACTACAGAATAGGCCCCATTTACATGTTTAAAAATCTTGGTAACTGCATTGCACAAGAGATAAAAGAATTCTTCGCTATCTTCAGGAGGGTTATTTGTGTGAAGTAAATCTGCAAAATAATGAAGCAACACCTCTGAATCAGAATTGGTGTTTAAATAACGGCTGTCTTTATTGGTGATTTCTTCTGCAAGATCTTGATAATTGGTAAGATTTCCGTTGTGGGCCAAGGCAATCCCATAAGGGACCGATGTCCAGAATGGTTGAACTTCGCCATGACTAAATCCGCCGTGGGTGGGATAACGATTATGAGAAATCCCGATATTCCCGGTAAGCAATTCCATGTTTGTTTCGTTGAAAACTTCTTTTGCTAGACCCATACCTTTTTCTTTGTGCATGCGGTCATCATAGGTCATGATACCAGCGGCATCCTGTCCACGATGCTGTAGGTGGATGATACTGTCATAGAGTTCTGCTGCAACGGGCTTATGTGAATAAATGCCAGTTATGCCACACATTAGATAAGGTCCACTAATTTGGGCGCAAGGCCAATGTAGCCTGCTGGCGTCAGGCCTATTAACGTTTGTTTATCTTCAGTAGAAATTTTTAAATCCAATACAAATTCTGCGATGGATTCCGCATTAATGGATTGTCCCCGGGTCAATTCTTTTAACTTTTCGTATGCGTCATGTTTTCCACTTTTTCGCAGGATTGTCTGGATCGCTTCAGCCAGCACTTCCCAATGATTCTCCAGCTCTTTTACCATTTGGGCTTTGTTAATAGTAATTCGGTTTAATCCTTTTAAAATATTTTGCAGGGCTAAATAGGAATGTCCTAAAGCCACACCATGGTTTCGTAAAGTCGTTGAATCAGTGAGATCCCGCTGCATTCGAGATATAGGTAATTTCAATGCAAGATGATTTAAAAGCGCATTAGCAATGCCCATATTGCCATCGGCATTTTCAAATTGAATTGGATTGATCTTATGAGGCATAGTGGAAGAGCCTACTTCGCCAGCCACTTTTTTTTGTCCCAGAATTCCGCGACTGATATAAGACCACATGTCTCTACATAAATCAGTCAATATAGAATTCACGAGAACGACTTGTCGATAACTTTCTGCCAGCGAATCGTGGGGCTCAATCTGTGTGGTGACTAAATTAGGTTCAAGCCCAAGAGATTTAATGAATTTGAATGCAAAGCCTGTCCAGTTTGTTTTTGGATATGCCGCTATGTGGGCAGACCATGTGCCAGTGGCGCCACCAAATTTTCCCAATAGTTTGTGGGTTTTTATTTGAGAGATTTGTCGATCCAGTCGCACGCAGAAAACGGCTAATTCTTTTCCGAATGTGGTTGGGGTAGCAGGTTGACCATGGGTCAGGGCCAACATGGAAGTATTCTTATATTTCCGTGCAAGTTTTTTCAATTTTTTATTTATGGACTGAAGTGTCGGCAGATAAATCTGATTCAGGCCATCCTGCCACATGAGTGAATATGACGCATTATTCACATCTTCGGATGTCAGGGCAAAATGAATCCATGGATGAAGTGCTTTTTTTGTTTTGCCTTGAATATAATACTCAATGGCTTTCACATCATGATTGGTGGTTGCTTCGATCTCTTTGACCTTTTCCGCGCAGGATGTATTAAAGTTTCGATAGATTTTTCGTAGTCGTGTTTGGTCGTTCTTGGAAAAAGGCGGTAAGTCTTTGATGGACTTTTCGTTTCCCAGTGCGATCATATATTCGATCTCTACCTTCAGGCGGTATTGCATGAGCGCAGACTCTGCAAAGTGTACGGAAAGACCCTTTACGCTATTTCCATAGCGACCATCAAGTGGTGAAATTGCATTGAGTTGGCTAGACACCTAAAATTCGCTTAACAGCCAACGCACAATTCCCCGGATCGATCACAGTGAGCACCGGTGTATTGCTTGGCATTTGCAAGGTGGAATGGATATTCACCAGCATGTCTGCTTTGTCGGAAAAAGGAGGGCACCCCAAAGTCGGGAATTCCGAATTTGCAGCGACAAACCCAGACAGGGCATTGGATCTGCCGGCGATGGTGATATACACAATATCTTTTTCATCTTTATTTGCGGTTAAAATTTCTAAAACTTTCAATGGCTGTTTGTGTGCAGATGCTGCATGCTGTTCCCATGTGATGCCATACTCATCTAGCTTATCGGTGATCTTTTTTGCGTGGGGCTCATCCGAAGTAGAACCCATGATGATAATTGTTTTCATAATACTTCCTTTAAGTTTTCATTAATTCTATCACTAACAGATTTACCGGCATCTGGAAATGGGAATACCCCACCCGTAATTGTTTCATATAAATAAATGTAGCGACTCGAAAGTTCAGTAACTAACCCTTCCGGCGCTTCCGGTAATGTTTCATCATTGTATGGATCACAATTATCCACGAACCATAGCCGCAGGAACTCTTTGTCAATGTTCTGTGGTTCCTGACCAGCGGCCATGCGCTCATCGTAAGTTTCTGCGATCCAGTAACGGCTGGAATCTGGCGTATGAATCTCATCTATGAGCATAATTTTGCCATCCGAATCTCGACCCATTTCATATTTTGTATCCACCAAAACCATGCCGTTTTTCGCTGCTTTCTTTTGTCCGAATGCAAAAAGTTCTAACGCTTTCTGACTGCAATAATCCCAGTCTGCTTGTGTCATCCACCCCTCGCTTACAATTTCATCCGGAGAGATGGGGCGATCGTGATGCTCTTCCTTGGTGGTAGGGGTGAGCATATTGGCATCAAGTTTCTGATTTTTTACCAGTCCATCCAGAAGAACGTTTCCACAATATTCCCGGTCACCATTCTTGTACACGGTCCACAATGATGTGCTAGTGCTGCCGGTTATGTACCCGCGGACGACAAACTCAATCGGGAAAACATCACACTTTTTCGCCAATGTCACATTGGGATCAGGGACGTCAAGCACTTGATTGGGTATAATATCTTTGGTCTGGTCAAACCACCATGCGCTAGTGAGATTCAGCACCTGCCCCTTGAAAGGAATAGATGCCAATACTCGGTCAAAAGCGCTTTGGCGATCTGTGGTGATTAAGGCAACCTTGTCCCCAAGATCGTATTGATCGCGGACCTTGCCTGTTCGTTTGGATCCGCCGGCCAAAGATGTTTTGGTTAATGTATTGTTCAGTTCCGCCTTGATGCGGCCCTTGTAGTGTTCAGTTGATTCTATGACATTCATAAGATAGTGGGTTGAATAATATATGTGTGTTCAAAATGGGTTTTAAAATAGCTTCTAAATTACCGCTGTTCGCGGTCACATTCCATATGACGCCGCGCTTTAATTCAGATAATTTGTCAATTTCAAATCGTTCGGTCAGGGATTCAAATTTTGCTCTACCGCGCATGTCATCTTTTTGCCGTACCAGGAAAGATGCGGTATTGTCAGCGGATGCTATTTCACTGATGAATTCTTTGTTGGAATTATATAGCTCACCAGTGGCATCAATTTTTTGCAGAATGGATTTTCTTTCATCGTCCACTGAAATTTCCCAATGTGTCTGGCGAGTGATGGATACATCGTATCCCAATTGACCCAGCGCACTATGGACGGAGACCGCTTCATTGTCTGTAATAATCATATCAATGATCCATTCCGTAGCTTCGGGATTGGGCTCATAATCTTCAATTTCATAATGGGGACGATCAAATGAAAGAAAGTGATTTGTAATGGGATTCCCATTTTCAATAAAATCTTTCATAGATGAAAATATGGAATCCCCGTTTTTCGTTCGTTCAGGGTGGGGCATCATGGCCATAACGTTTCCAGCAGGATTACAAACCGCTGCCAGATTGTACATAGATCCATTTGGGTTGGTGGGAAATTCATCCACCACCTTGCCATCATCACCACAATACCGATAGACGGTTTGATCATTGGCGATCATTTTATTCAGCAATTCTTCGGGAAGGATGAAGCGCCCCTCGCCATGGGCCAAAGGAATGGTAATAAAATCATCGGTATTGAGTTGGCGTGTGAATGCAGAACGATCAGGTGGCACGGACATCTTCAAATTCGCCCATGTATTATAGTAGCCGACGCCGACAACGTGTCCGCCTTTTACGCGCTTATTGTCTGTCAGCGCAACCCCCATACGATGGCCGTCCAGTCCAGGGACGAGCCCGCTTTCCACCAAAATTTGTGCCCCGTTACAAATTCCCAAAACAGGCTTTCCTTTATCCGATTCAACTTTTATTTGATTCATAATAGGGTCCAGCGCCGCAATTACACCGGCCCGGGAACGGTCTTCGTAGGCAAATCCACCCACAATCACATAACCATCAAAATCAGTCAATTTTTCTGCCGCCTCATTCCATAAAAACTCTACAGGGTTCAGCCCAACACGGCGGCAGGCCATGAGTGTTTCTCGTTCTGTGTTGGAACCAGGAAATTGTATAATGGCAATGTGAATCACTAGTCGGCGGTCCTTTTCAGGATCCACCGGGTCATTAAATCCATTGCTTCTTCATTAAATGTTTCTTCAATCAGACTGTATTCTATGGGCGCTCCGGTTTCGCAGGTTTGAAATAAATGATTCAGTCCTTTCAGTTCATGAAGTTCATAATCTGTGTTTCCGCCACGATCTAAAGCTGCTTTTATTTCTGACAGATTTTCTTTTGGTGGCACCTGCAGGTCCATTTCACCATTGACTACCAAGACGGGAACTTTTACTTTCTCTAATACGGGTCGAGGATCAAGTGTGAGAAAAGTTCGCATCCAAGGGTGTAATAAGGCCTTTAATGTTGCTTCAAATGTTTCTGGATCATAACCAATGATTTGCTGATCCTGTTTTGATAAATCTCCATATGCCTCAGATTCTTCCGATAATTTTTTTAGAGCTTCATCATCATTGTCAATATCAACTGCAATTTGAAGCATGGCGGATTGGGTATGTTTGTATGCTTCCAATCCTTCAGGTGAAATTTCGGTCTGTTTTAAAATAAGCTGGCCCTGCAGCTTTAAAATTTCCTTTCCTGTTAACCCTGTACCGGCCATGAGTATAATAAAATCCACATCTTCAGATTGGTTGGCAACTATGGGTGCAATAAGCCCGCCTTCACTGTGCCCCGCCAGTCCAATGGCAGAAAACTCAGAGTGCGATTTTAAATATGTAACTGCAGCATCAGCGTCATTGGCAAAATCAAAACTAGTGGCGCCAGCAAAGTCACCTTCCGAATCACCCACACCTCGGTCATCATATCTTAATACGGCAATGCCGTTCCGGGTAAAATAATCTGATAGCACTAGAAATGGCTTGTGTCCCAGAAGTTCCTCATCTCTGTTTTGTGGACCTGAACCGGAAATCAATACAACCGCAGGAAACGGTCCGTCGCCCTCTGGTGTGGTGAGCGTACCCGCCAGTTTGATATTGGCTTTTGAATTTTTAAACATGGCATCTTCAACATCGTAAGGAAAATCTTTTGGTTCCTGTGGACGCTTAATCACAATTTCTGTCTCTATCAAAGCAATATCCAGAGGAAGACTTGTACCACCCTGAAACCAAGTGCCTTGGTAGGAACCATCTGACTGTAGTGAACCATCATAGTACGCTTTCAGGTTTGGCAGATCAAACCGTATTGTTGAATC
>CAZYLQ010000068.1:0-9091 GCA_964648395.1 uncultured bacterium
AAAAAACAGTAACTCATTTTTTAAACGAATATGAAAATAATGTACTGCCTATAGCAATTGAGTTAAAAATGGCAGTAATCCATAATGATGGGAACGATCATAATATTCTGGTGGACGAAAATGGAAAAACCACAGGTATTATCGATTTTGGAGATATGGTTTATTCTTATCAGGCTGCAGAACCTGCTGTGTGCATGGCATACCTAGGTTTGGAAAAAGAAGATGCATTTATGCCAATGGCCCAATTTTTAAAGGGGTATCATTCGTGTTTTCCATTAAACAATTCAGAAATAAAATCCGTCATATATTTAGTCAGTATCCGGCTTTGTATTTCAGTTACCATGTCTGCGTGGCGTATGAAATTATTCCCGGAGAATAAGTATTTGTCAGTATCTCAAAAACCTGCCTGGGATTTGTTGCGAAATTTAGAAAAAGAGGATTTGGAAAAATTTGCAGATCGATTAGCTGGATATGTATTTAATTGATGTTATTTTTTCCTAGATGAATCACGGATTATAAGTTTACCCTCAACTATATGAGTTTTATTTAAATTATCAATTGATTCATTATTAATTTTTTTAAGTAAAATTTTTGCAGCTTTTCTACCCATTTTGTATCCTTGTTGATCTACAGTAGTCATGGCTGGATTGATTATCTCAGAACTAGGGTTATTACTAAATCCTGTTACACCTACTTTTTCAGGTATTTTTATACCAGCTTTATTTAGGTACTTGTAAACACCTATAGCAACAGGATCGTTTACACAACATATAGCATCAATTTTTGGAAATTTTTGCAGTAAAGATTTTGCTCCTTCAAAGCCAGCATTTTCATTTAAGTAGACATGCAAAATCAGCCCATCCATTAATTCTATATCATTATCAATAAGTGCTTTTTTATAGCCTCCCAAACGACTCGAAGTAATATTTAAGTGGGATGGGCCCGCTAGATACGCAATATTTTGATAACCAGAATCTATAAGGTGATTTACCATTTCATAAACTTTTTCAAAATCATCACTGACTATTTTGTGGACATTAAGGTCATCCAGCACACGGTCAAAAAGAACGAGGGGAATCCCTCTGGATATTATCTTGTTAAAATGCTCCCCACTCATTGTATCTTGGCTTATTGAAGCAATGACACCAGCAACACGATTAGAAATAAGACTCTCCGAATTCAAAATTTCTCGTTTCATATCTTCGTTAGACTTAGTTACTAGAATTGTATAACCATCATTACTTGTTTCTTCCTCAATACCATCTATTACAGAAGAAAAAAAGAAGTGGGATATTTCCGGTACAATTACGCCGATTGTATAGGATTTTTTATTTTTGAGGCTCTTTGCTAATGCATCAGGGTAGTAGCCTATTTTTTTTGCTAACTTGTGAACTCTTAATCTTGTGTCATTGTTAATGGCAGGATTATTTTGTAAAGCCCGTGATACCGTAGAAATTGAAAGCCCAAGCCTTTGTGCAAGGTCTTTAAGCGTCAGGTTCTTTCCCATTGTTTCTTAGGTATAGCAACCCTGTTGGGAGTCGCTCTATCTATTTATTTTAAAAGTAGCAATTTTTGAGTCTTCTGAAAATCTCCTGCAGTAAACACGCAAAAATATGTTCCGCTTGATAGTGTTGAAGCAGTTAGGGTAACCTGATGTCTCCCGGAAGATTTAAATCCTTCATTAATATTCATAACTTGCGTTCCTTTTAAATCATAAACTTTTAAAAAAACCGGAGCTGACTCTGAGAGTTGATAAGTAAACGTTGTTACAGGATTAAATGGGTTTGGATAATTGTTTGATACAAAAAATCTATTTGGGTTTAATTTATCATCTAATCCTAGAGTAAGTATAGGTGTTCTAATATACGAAAACCCTCCACCGCTATTACCTCCAGAAAAGGAAGTAAAAATTACGTCAAAATAAAGGTCATCATCAGGCAAGTAAAGAGAAACAGTATCTCCAATAATTGATTGAGTTGACCCGCCGTGCATTGTCACAAAGTTGGTATAGTTGGCTGAACTTGCATCTGCAGTTGTCATCCCAGCCCATAAGGTGCCAACCGGTGAACCATTGGAACCTGAATACCCATCCTCTTGGGCAATATTAAATAAACTTTGATTATGTTTTCGGGTAATCCTGACACTATCGGTAATCTGATCCTGATACTCATTAAGTGTCCAGTCTGCCGAATCAGGCTTTGTAAAAAAGAGACAACCATCAGATGGAACAGAAAAGCGGATATAGGAAAACCCACCACCGCTATTACCTCCAGAAAAGGAAGTAAAAATTACGTCAAAATAAAGGTCATCATCAGGCAAGTAAAGAGAAACAGTATCTCCAATAATTGATTGAGTTGACCCGCCGTGCATTGTCACAAAGTTGGTATAGTTGGCTGAACTTGCATCTGCAGTTGTCATCCCAGCCCATAAGGTGCCAACCGGTGAACCATTGGAACCTGAATACCCATCCTCTTGGGCAATATTAAATAAACTTTGATTATGTTTTCGGGTAATCCTGACACTATCGGTAATCTGATCCTGATACTCATTAAGTGTCCAGTCTGTCGAATCAGGCTTTACGAAAACGACACAATCTGCTTTTAAAATATCTATATTAATTAAAATGGAGATACATAGGGCTAGATAAAAATATTTTGAGTTAGTATTCATCTTGTTTTCTTTTTTTGTTTTATTGAGAAAATTATATGAGTATTATAATGAAATACCCAATGAAATTCTATTTACAGGATCAAAGTTTCCAGCGTCATTAAATGAATAGTTTACCTTTGTTAATACTCCGGAAAGTTTTAATGAAAAGCCCAAGCCTAAAGAAAGCCCTTCAGTGTCGTGATTAAATTTATAGCCACCACGTAAGAATATCATTTTACGGTATCCATATTCACATCCAATATTTACTCTTTCTGAATAGTCAATAGGGTGAACCGCATCTAATTCAAAAAGCAAATTATGGTCTTCTCCAAATTTATCTAGAAAATCCATAACATCCATTGCAGTACCCATTGTAAATGTAAGAGGAAGAGGAAATGAATCATCTTCATACTTGAAATTTTTTGAAAAATTCCTCATTCCCATTCCAAAACGAAAACTTTTTAACCCTGGGTAATAAATAGTACCAAAGTCGTAAGCAAGCCCATCCGTTTCATTTAATTTTTCTGAACCATCAAGTGTTAGTGTTTTTCCAAGGTTTTGACTTACATATTTTATTTGCCCACCGATGGAAAATTGGTCTGTGAGACTTTTAGCGAAAGAAAGTCCCAGCGCAGATGCTGTAACCTTTATATTTCCAGTTTCAATAAACCCAGCTGTATTGTCTTCAACCCGAGTACCTATTATTTCGCCATAATCTGATGATAACATGCTGAAGCCTATTATTCCAAAACCACCTAATTTTTTTGTAATTCCAAGTGAATAATAACGAATATCAGCGAGCCAGTCTGTTTGAGTACTAAAAAAATCAAGTTTATGAGAATCTTCAGTCATTCCTGCAGGATTATAGAACATTGAACTTGCGCCGGAACCAACAAGCGTATAAGCACCTCCCATTCCTGCTGCCCGTGCATCTGCATCTATTTTTAAAAATTGATAACCCGATTGAGCAACTTTAATTAACTCAGCATTTAATTTTGTATGAGTTATGCCTATTACCAAAGATGTAAGAGTAATAAACTTAATTACCTTAAAAAAAGATTTATCAAAATTAAAAAGAGTAATGGGCATCATCTTCATCTGATAATAACAAATTTAGTTACAGCCATTTCCCCAGACTCATTGTCAGTGATTTGTGCGATATAAAGTCCGCTAACGAGTAATTGACCACTATCAGATACAGTTTGTAGATCAAGAATATTCCCTCCCCATATTTCATCCCCTGATCCTGAATCATGTTCAATGGTTTTCACTAGGTCTCCACTCTCTGTATAAATATTAATTGTGCAGTATGCTGGAACGTCCATAAACACTATTTTATTAGGTTCCCCTGGAAAATTATTTGCATTCACATTTAATGGATTAGGAACCACCCGAACTGTTTCAAGTGTTCCAGAAGGGCGGGACCTGTACGCTGCAGCCCGGGTACGATTCAAATTCCAACCGCTTTCAAGACTGTGAACCTCTCCATCTGGACTAGGGGCATTTGATATCCCATCATCGTAAGCTGTCACATAATAGAAATATGCGACTCCTCTTTGTGCAGAAGTATCATTATAGCTATGGGTGACAGGAATACCAGAATTTCCACCACACTCAAAAATTCTTGTGAAGGATGAATCAGCACTCCCGATACTGCGATAAACCCTATAACCTGAAAAGTCTGGCTCAACTTCTGATTCTTCTCCCCAATTAATTTGAATATATTCAGGCAAGCTACGAACGTCAATCGATGGTGCTCTTGGAGGGACTGGAAGTTCATAATTATTTTGGACTGCATACTGAGCGGCCCATGCATTTTTAAAAAGAGAATCTTTCCCTGTAGCTATCCAACAATCTTTAGCGTAATCGTTATCATCATCATATAAATCAGGATGAGCAATATATTGCGGAGGTAAGTTATTCTCTCCATCCCATGAAGCTGTTCCTTCTTTCCATGCCTTACCCAGTTCCCTACCTTTTTCCGGTGAAATACTTCCCATGACAAATGCATAAACAAATCGAATGCTGTCTCCAAACGCAAGATCATACGGGCCGGAAGAAGTATGTGCTATTGCTCGCCAATTCCACCAAGGAAATTCATTAGGGAATTTATAACCTTGTTCGTCCATTCTCTGAGAGTGAAAAGTATTATTATAGACATTTTCAGTCTGGTATTCTAAGTTGAATAGAGGTCCACCAAATCCGTACTGTAAAACTTCATATAAGTTATCTAACTCACTGGCACTGTGGCTTGAAGCTTCAAACTTTAACCAGAAAATTTCTACAGTATTTACACCGGTCATTCGAGGCTGTGAAACATCATCAGATTTGTCATCTACAGATTTGTCTACATGTAGAAAAGCTTCACCAACATAGAATGGAGTATTGATAAAGCTTTTTGATTTATCAGGGTCACCAAAATCATCATAATCAGAATTTGGCCCGCGGGCAGGGTATCCATACATTATCCTTAGCGAATCTCCCATTCTTTCTCCATAGGTACTGTACCAAGGTGAACCTCTGCCTGGAGAATAAAAATTATTCATCCGCATAAAGTAAACATCATCTAGATTTTGCCCAGGTAATTCTATTTCATCATCATCATCAGTATTCCCATTATTGATGAATGTCCAATCATAAATAATGAAATCATCATAATCTGCACTGCTCCAGGCCAATACTTTTTGTTTAAGCGTAACACCCATAATGGTATTAATGGTAGACTCCATCATGAGATCAGCAGTTCCTGGAATTTTATCAGAATTCACTTCGTCACCAGTCAATGGAAAAGGGTCGTTCAAAATTTCGCCATCTACTTTGATGGTAGGTGGGTCGTACCGCCGATATTGTCTTAGGGTAATCCCTTCGTCATCCGCTATTGGCATGGTAATATTTTCATTAGCACCTGCGGTCGCAGTCCCAACAACTTTTATAGGCCAATTTGTCCCTGTTTCATCCACCCAATCCTTGGTTCCTAAGTGCCAGCCAGCATTATAAAGATGAAATGTTTTATAGTTATCATAATAATAATAAACTGCACGTGATCCTGAAAGTTGATCCTGATCAGTATTATCAACCACCTTCATTTCAACATTACCTATACGCACCCATTTATAAGTACCGGCATAAATTATTTGAGAAAAACCTATTATTAAGGTGATATAGAGTTGGTTAAGTCTAAGATTGTAATTCATAATATTGGATATATTTTAAAAATAATACCTGAATCCAATGGTGATTCGTCTGGGGTTTAGATATGTTAGAAACCCTCTGTTAGGCATGTTAATATGAGGTTTATCCTTACTAGATATATCTCCTAATTGATCATTCCCGCCTGTATAACCCATAGCCAAATATTCTTCACTATCATACATTGGTAGGTGTAAGGACTCTACATAATTTCGCCAATCATCACCGCCATCAAAACCTTGCATAGAAATATATTGAAGTCCTAAAATATTTGTTATATCCATAAAAAACATTAAATCAGTTTTACCTCCAGAAATATTTTTTGCTATACGCAAGTCACTATTGAATTCACTTCTCCATTGTAAATTATCCTGAAGTTCATAGGTGTCTAAGGGATCCCATGTTATATAGTCACCTGCTTTCCAGGTAAGCAGCATATTAGCTTGCCATTGTCCAAAAGGTCTCATCCCCAATATTTTAGGGCCCCAAGCCTTTGGGGTGTGGAAAACTAAACTGCTCCTTACAAATGGTCTGGCTAATGGTTTTTCTTGCTTTGGATTTTGGTAACCATAGCGCAATTGGTCTCGTGGATTTTCATAGTAGTGATCCCGTCCAAAATATCCCCAAGTTTGTACAATGTAATTATAGTTTATCCAGCCTGTAAACCATCGTCCATATCTTTTCTGTGCTCTTATCTCAAATCCACGGATATCTTCATAATTGCTATTTTCTGTAGTCGTATAGTTTACACTTCCATCTATGCTGGTGTAATTGACATAAGCAATCTGTTCAAAAACGTCTTTATAATAACCTGATGCATGTAATAGAACTGTATTTGAAAGATTATATTCTACACCTAATTCATAAGCTATTGTCTTTGGTATCTCTGCAGAAGGATTCCCCAAATAATCAATCCCTTGGTAGGCAGTTCCATAGCCTATCTGATACATATCAATAGACGATGGCATAGAATAAAAATGACCATAGTTAAAGTATAACTTTGCTGCACTGGTGATAGGGTGTGAGATACCAATACGCGGGCTAATTTTGAGATGGCCTTTTGCAGATTCTTTAGGAGCTAGTTGAGTAAAGTCTTCTTTAAAAGTAGGTGAAAGATATTTTGAATAAACATCAACTGTATACCACTCTTTGTTAGGATTATTACTATCAATTCTTAGGCCTAGATTAGCAAAAAGTCCCCTGATTTCAATCTTGTCTTGAATGTAAGCACTTAACCTGGATGGATAAGCCCGATATTGATTTACATAGTTGTTCTTGGGCGCATAGGAAAATTGGCTTTGATAATTTGTATTTAGATCATCATAGTTAAATTCAAAACCGGTTTTGATTTGGTGCCTTTTATTTATTTGACTGGTCAAATCAAACTTAACATTTAGCGTTGTCACTTTGGAGTTATCTCGAGTAACACCACCTAAGGATGCAAATACCATTCCATCTCCTGATGGTGTATAATCGCTTGCGACTAAAAAACCAAGCGGAGCTTCGTCAACGATTACGTTTCCAAAGGATCGTATTGCTGTTGTATCACGTATGAAATCGGGGCCATAGCACGCATTTTTTAAATGCACATTTGAAATTCGAATATTATAGAAAGTACTGGGGCTTATTACATGATCCAGTGTTAGTCCCACCATTGAGCGATATATATTAAATGGGTTCAGCGCATTAGGCCAATACATAGCTGAGCCGCCCCCATCTGCATAAGCATCAGATGTTGCCAGGTAACTTGAAAGAATATCAGTGCCGCTATCTAAATACCAATTATTCCCTGATCCTTCTGGACTTGCAGATAATGTATTAACTTCACCATACAAACCTTCAATTTTCAATTTTATCTTCTCTTTGGGTGTCATTGTTAGCTTTAATTGGGTATTTGATTCGCTGTAATAGTCTATTGCAGTTGGTAATGCAAACATTTCATTTTTATTATGGTGCGAGAAGTAAAAAGTCATGTTCCCAATTGCTTTTCCAACCAATGGTACTGGCCCGCCTAATCCAACATCTAGGTTGATATCAGGTTTATGGG
This sequence comes from uncultured bacterium, assembly GCA_964648395.1. Classification (GTDB taxonomy): domain Bacteria; phylum Fidelibacterota; class Marinisomatia; order Marinisomatales; family UBA1611. Next base: position 7,886 of record CAZYLQ010000068.1, read on the forward strand.
CATATTGCCCTTGTTTTTGATTTAACTCATCACTTCCTTGGGCCCGGTGATACCATAGGAAAAGGTCACGGGCTTGGGATGGTGACATATCATTTGATGGATCATTATCTGAGAATAAATTCGCTGATACTGCATTCCATCCAATAAACTCTGGATAGCTTTCTTGCATATCAGCATCCCAGGTACCCTGTTGGGTTCCGCTCCACATTACACCTGGTTCTAAAAATGGTCTAAGATAATAATTCATGGGATCATAAAGTGAAAATCCATCATGTTTATATTGTGGAGGATCATAATGAATGTCAATGGACCCGCTATAGTTTGTTGGGGAACCTTCTTTTGTAATTATATTAATTAAACCTGATCGAATATTTCCGTATTCAGCATTGAATCCACCTTTGATAATACTTATTTGGTCAATGGAACTCATATTTACCATCATAACTGGTTGGTTTGAACGATTATCTACGAAAGACATCCCATCAACCAATAAAGCAGTTTGATCCAAACTACCACCACGTATCAAATCATTCTCAATACCTGCTTCTAAGTTCAGGTAATCTTTAATATCACGAATTTTTGGGACTTTTTTAATATCATCAGCTAAAATACTTACCTCACTAGCTGACCTGTCCATGAGAATAATTTCTTTATCTGCTATTACAAAAACTTCTTCACCTTCGATCACTTTGGTAGATAATTCAAAGCTGATTAAAGCTGTATGGCCAGTATGTATTGTGACATCTTTTCGAGTAGTAGCTTGGAATCCAATCATTGAAGCCGTTATTGAATAAACTCCAGGCCTCAAGTTCAAAATATAATATTCGCCTTCTTCATCCGCCATTGCACCTTGGGATGTCCCAACTACGATTATATTTGCCCCAGGTAATGCTTCTCCTGTTTCTCTATTTACAACCGTACCTGATATTTTTCCACTAATTCCACCCCAAACAAGAGCTTGAAAGCATATTCCTATGGCCAAGTATTTAAACAAAAGATTGTTGTACAAATTCACTATTTGATTAGATATAGAGGAATAATTGCTCATGACAAAATTCTCTTTCTCCGAAAGAAAAAAGAAATGGATTAGTAGATTATTTAAGACAATGAGAAAAAAATAACGCCCCAATTGGGGCGTTATTTTTTCAGAACATTATATTACTATTGTGGTACGGCGCCAGTGGCATAATCTGGGCCCAAATAAAT
>CAZYLQ010000069.1:0-9067 GCA_964648395.1 uncultured bacterium
ATATTTTTTTATTTATGATTAATTTTTTATTTTTTATTTTTTTTAATTGATTTTTTACAAAACTAATTTCTTCATAATTATTATCATCATAAATTAAAATAACCTCGTAATTTTTAAAAGTTTGGCTGTAAATAGATTGAATTGTAGAATGAAAAAAATTTTTTTTTCTGTGATAAGGTATAATAATGCTTAGTAAAATTTTGTTACCGACAGATTTTTTCATTATAAAATTTTTTGTCAATTTATTTTTTTATTAAAATGTTTTGTTAATATTTTATAATATTTTTCTTCGATAATTTTATTTTGAAATCTATATAATTGTTTTTTGGCAAATTTCGCTTTTTTATAAAAAGAATTTTTATTTTCTAAGAAAAGTTTTATTTTATTTTTTAAATCAAAATAATTTCCTGTTTTAAAAGTAGTTCCTGCTTTTTCATTCAGCAAAATCTCTTTTGGTCCTGATGAACAATCAGAAGAAATTACTGGGACACCAAAATATTGAGCCTCGATTAACACATTTGGCAAACCTTCATATTTAGAACTTAAAATAAATAAATCTGCAGAATTCATAAGCTCATAAGCATTTCTTTTAAATCCAGCTAATCTTATACATTTATTTAATTTATAATTTTTAATTACAGATAAAATCTTATTGTGATTATACCCTTGACCTATTAAGTATAATTTAAATCTAAAACCTTCTTTCTTTATTAAATTTAATGACTTAATTAAAGTTAAATGATCTTTTTGATCTGTCAATCTTCCAATACTTAATATTTTTAGATCCTTATAATTATGAAAATAGTCAATTTTTTTTTTACTAATCTTTTTTGGTAAAGCAATTGGATTATATATTACTTGACTATTTAACTTTAAGATTTTTTTTAAATTTTTTTTAAACTCAAAACTATTAACAATAATTTCGTTGCTAGATTTGTAAAAATAATGAAAAAATATTCTTTTTAGGAACGAATTAATATATTTTTCAGGAGAAGTATTTAACCTAGTAATAATTTTACATCCAATTATTTTTGCCAAAATAATTGAAATAATATTTGACTGAAAAGATATTATTATTTTTTCTTTTTTTGAATAAAGACCTAATGCTAAAAAAAAACATACTATTGATTTGACAATTCTGTTTTTATCCAACCAAAAAATTGAATTAGGTTTTAAAAATTCAATTTTTTTTGGGATTTTATTTTTCTTAATTTTGCTTGATGTTACTACTATTACTTTTTTAAATTTAAGAGAAAAATTATTTAATAAGTGATAAAAAATTTTTTCTACCCCTCCAGATTCTATAGATGGAAAAAAAATAATTAATGTTTTCATTAATTTATTTTTCTAGTTTAAATAATTTTGGTAAAATCTGGTAATTTTTCATTTTAGTCTTTATAAATTTATTGATTTTTTATTATATTTTTCAATTGTGTTCTTTATTATACCAATCAATAGTATAATTTAATCCTTGTGTTAGCGAAATCTTTGATCTCCATCCTAGCTTATTTATAAGACTAGTATCCAATATTTTTCTTAATGTTCCATCTGGAAAACTTTTATTAAATTTAAGTCTTAATTTACAATCAGCAGCTTTAGCAATTTTTGTGGCAAATTCTTTTATTGAATATTCGTTACCAGATCCAACATTTATCAAAGAATTTTTGTTTAAGTATTTTAATAATCTCTTTTCATTTCTAATTTTTTTATTAATAATAAAATAAATTGCAGAAGCTAAATCATCTACATACATCACTTCTCTTTTAGGATTACCTGTTCCCCAAATTTCCACTGTTTTACTTTTAAGTTTTTTAGCTTTTATTATTTTTCTTATCAAGGCTGGAATAAAATGACTATTTTGTAAATCATAATTATCATTTGGTCCATAAAGATTACACGGCATTAATGTCAAATACGAAGTTTTGAATTGCTTATTATAATATTCGCATAATTTTAATCCAACAATTTTTGCAATAGCATAAGCTTCATTGGTTTTTTCTAAACTCCCTGAAAGTAAATATTTTTCTTTGATAGGTTGTTTGGAATATTTTGGATAAATACACGAACTTCCTAGGTTTATAAAATGCGGAACTTTATTTTTATATGCAGATTTAATTAAATTTGTTTGTATTAATATATTTTCATTTAAAAACTCTGTCGGATAAGAAGAGTTGGACAAAATTCCTCCAACTTTACCAGCACAATTAATAATAACTGCTGGTTTGTTCTTTTTTAAAAAATTGTCAACCTTAATAAAATTTTCTAAATTTAATTTTGATCTAGATGCAAACAATAATTTACCGAATTTTTTTTTTTTAAAAAATCTAAAAAGTGAACTTCCAACCATGCCTTTATGACCTGTAATAAAAATTTTAAGTTTTTTTGTTGAGTTAATCATAAAACATTATTTAAACGACCTTCATTTTAGGTAAAGGGAAAATAAACTTTGATCCATCTTTAATTGCTCTTTTTTCACGTAAAATTATTTCTTTTTTAAAATGCCATGGTAACACCAAATAATAATTGGGTTTACGCATTCTTGAAAAAAATTCTGATACAATCTTTATTTTTGTACCAGGGGTATACAAGTTAACTTTTTGAGGGTTTCTATCGGCAATATACCTAATTTTATTACTAGAAATACCAAAGTATTGTAGTAAAACGTTGCCCTTTGTTGAGGCACCATAACCATGAATAATCTCTTTTTTTTTTATTATCTTGTTAATTAATTTTAATAATTTTTTTTTTTGAACATTAATTAATTTAAAGAAATCATTAAAAGTATCTGGTTTATCTAGTTTAAATTTTATTTCTTTTTTTAAAATTTTATTAATTTTTTTATAATTATTTTTATATTTTGAGTCTTTGTGACATACATAATATCTCATACTTCCGCCGTTTATGGTGTTGGCTTTTAAGTTAAAAACTCTAAGTTCATTTTTATTCATTAATTCAATAATTACTTTGGTGGAATAATATTCTAAATGTTCGTGACAAATAGTATCAAATTGACAATTTTTTATAATTGATAATAAATCTGCATGTTCTAATACAAAAATTCCTTCTTTATCTAAAACTTTTTTAACATCCTCTAAAAACCTATTCGGATTCGGTAGATCATAAAACATTGATAAGGCTGTAATGATTTTGAATTTTTTATTGATTTTTTTTTTTTGAATTGCTTTGTAACTGAAAAATTCTTGGATTCCAAAATTTATATTTTTATATTGATTTTTATACTTTTTAATTAATGGATCTATTCCAACTCTAAAAATATTTTTTTTATAAAAATTAAGCAAAGTTCCATCATTGCTCGCAATATCTAATACGGAATCTTTTTTTTTCAATTTAACAATTTTTACAGACTCTTTTACAACACCATTAACATGTTGTGTCATCGTTGTGTTAATACTTGTTCTATACCCATAATTAGTATCGTATAAATATTTAGGATTAAAGTTTCTATCCAGTTGTACTAACTTGCATGATTTGCACATAATTAAACTAATAACTACTTTTGGTATATTTGTTGTTAAATTCTTAGGAAACTTTCCTGTAAAACACATTTTTCCTAATGTAAATAGTTTTGAAAAATATTTTGATTTACAGTTCCTACAGCTGGTAATTTTCATTAATTTTTTTTATATTATTAAAATAATTTTATAAAGCAAAAACTTCTTATAAGTAACATTATAAATTTAAACTTTCCTAAAAAAAAATACTAATAAATATAATAATGCTAAAAAAATATCTTTAAATTTCATTTTAGAAGAGCCCGAATGACGACCCGGTAATCTTATAGGTATTTCTTTAATTTTATATCTTTTTGACAGAATAAATATACTTTCCCAAAAAAAAGAGTAGCTATTATTTTTTGCTAAAAAAATATCTTTAATATTTATCTTGTCTGTTAAATAACCTCTAAAAGCTCCAGAGCTATCGTATTTAATATTCAATAAAAATTGGATCAATTTATGTCTAAAAGTTGTTAATTTTTTTCTCCATGGTGTCCAATCATTTAAGGAATTTTTATTCAAAAATCTATTTGTAGATACAATTTGACAATTTTTTTTAGATAAAACTTTTAACATTTTATCAATATAAATTGGATCATGTGTGCCATCACAATCCATAGTTATAATTATTTTATATTTATTTTTGAAGCCCCAGGCTAAACCTATTTTATGGGCTGAACCAATACCTAATTTTCTACTTCTTTTAATTAGATAAATTTTTTTATACTTTTTTTTAGCCTGTATAATTTTATTTCTTGTTCCGTCTGTTGAATTATCATCTATAAAAAGAATATGTTTTTTTTTATTTTTTAAATATTTAAAAATTTTCTTTAAAAGAGGAAAAATATTATTCGCCTCATTTAAAACTGGTACAATAATTAACATTGAATTTTTAGCCATAAATGCTACCCAATATCTATTTTACACAGTTAGATAAAGCATTATTGATTTTGAACTGTTAACACTGGAAAACTGCATAATTTATTTCATGAGTTTATTAACAACACTGCATATATAGTCAATTTCTTTATTATTTAATTTTAGGTAAGAAGGTAGATAAAAACCATATTCAGATAAATACTTTGAATTTGGATAATTTGCTTTATCAAAAATTTTTAATTTTTTAAAAATTTTTTGTTCACTCATTGGCCAGAAAAAAGGTCTTGCTTGAATCCCGTATCCCAAAAGTTTTTTTATCATATTTTTGGTTTTAATTTTTTTATTTTTAATAACAATTCCAACAATCCAATAAATATTTTTTGCAAATGAATTGGATGGGGGAAGAATTTGTAGGTTTTTATTTTTTTTTAATTTTTGAAAATATTGTCTACCTACGCTCATTTTTTTTTTAATTACGTTGTTTATATTTTTTAACTGGCTAAGGCCAAGGGCAGCTTGAATATTTGTCATTCTATAATTCCAACCTAAATCATCATGATTAAATCTATTTGATTTTCCAAAGCAAAGATTTCTTAGGGAACAACATTTTTTATATAATTGCAAACTGTTAACTGAAATCATGCCACCTTCACCTGTGGTCACTTGTTTGTTGGCATAAAAACTAAATGTACTTATGTCTCCGAAAGAACCACATTTTTTATTTTTATAATTTAAACCTAAAACTTCTGCAGCATCTTCAATAATAAAAATTTTTCTTTTTTTACATATTTTTAAAATTTTATCCATGTCGTTTGGAAAAGAATAAATATGAGTAACTATTATAGCTTTTGTTTTATTTGTTATTTTTTTCTCTATATCGCTAATTTTAATATTCCAATCATCAAGATTGCAATCTATGGGTACTGGTTTTGCATGTTGTCTTAAAACTGCTAAAGCATTCGAGATAATTGTAAAATTTGGAATTAAAACTTCATCATTTTTTTTAATTCCTAAAGCTTTAACAGCAATTTCTAAAGCAGCTGTACCATTTGAAACTGCTACAGAATATTTTCTATCTATATATTTTGAAAATTTTTTTTCGAATTTTTGTACTTCTGGTCCATTTGATGAAATCCAGCCATTTTTTAAAGTTTTGTTTACAAAATTAATATCTTTTTTTGAAATATAAGGAATACTTACTGGAAAGACAATTTTTTTACTTAATTCTAATTTTTTTTTCATCAACATTATCAAATTTTACTTTATCTCTAGATAATTTATAAGGTCCTTGCTTAACTTCTAGCATTTCAACATCTTTTAATACTTTAAATCCATGACCACCATTTAGCAGCATTATAATATCTTTTTCGAAAATTTTTTTACTAAATAAATACATTTTTTTATTATCATAAAAATCTACTCTTAAAATACCTTTAAATAAAATAATTATTTCTGTTGTCATTAAAATTTTTGTTAATCTTTGATTGTGTTTATGAGGTTTAATAACATAATCTTTTTTATGCTTCATATAACCAAACTGTTGAGTGGCGTTATTCTCAGTGAAAAAATTTATTCCAGTTTTTTTTCTAAACTTGCCTCTTACAATCAAAGCAAATAATTTTTTTTTATGAATTACTTTTTCAATCATATAAATAATAATATATTAAAATTAATTTTTAGAAATTAATTTCTTCCTATAAAAGTTTGAATAGCTCTTAGAAAATACTTAAAACCATGAAAATAAAAACGAAAAATACTCGAAGCAGTTTTACTAATGTCTTCAGTGTCAGGTAATTGAGAATAAGGTAATTCAATTATTCTTAAACCTGATTTATGAGCTTTGTAAAGAAATTCTATAAAAAATTCACCGTGCCCTATTCCAATTGGTATAGATGATAAAAGAACTTCTCTTTTCATCAAAAAAAGACCACTGGTATAGTCTCTAATATTATTAGCTAAAATTAGTCTACAAAAATTATTAATTAATTTACTACACAATATTCTTTGCTTGCTTCTTTTGTCGCTTCCTCCCTCTACGTACCTAGAAAGTATTACAATGTCGTTTCTTTCTAATTGATCTAACATCTCAGGAAGTTTATTCGCTACATACCCCATATTTGAGTCTATCCAGCCAACAATATTTGAAGATGAATTAATTAAACCTAGTAAAAATGCAGATCCAAGACCCCTTTTTTTTCTGCAATACATTTTTATATTTGGATTATTCATTTTTTTTACTTTTTCAAAAGTCCCATCAGGAGAATTGTCATCAACCAATACTATTTCTACATTTTGTAAATTCTTTAATATCTGATTTATTGTATTCTCAATAACTGACACTTCGTTGTAGGTAGATAATATAATTGAAATTTTTTTATCCATTATAGTTTTTTAATTCATCATCCATCATAATTTTTATTAAATCTTTCAATTTAGTTTTGGGTTTGTACTTAAATGTTTTTTTAGCTTTTGATATATCGCCTTTTAAAATGCTTGTTTTTGAAGGTCTTAATAATTTTTGATCAATTTTTAAATATTTTTTGTAATTCAGTCCTACATAAGAAAAGCAATTTTTTACAAAATATTCAACAGAGTGAACCTCTCCAGTTGCAATAATAAAAAAATCAGGTTTTTTTAGTTGCATAATTTTCCATGCAGTTTCTGCATAATCTTTCGCATAACCCCAATCTATTTTCGCTTTAATATCTCCTAAATAAATATTTTTTTTCTTACCTTGATAAATAGCACATACATTTTCGACAATTTTTTTAGTGACATAATCTTTACTTCTTTTAGGTGACTCGTGATTATAAAAAATAGCTCCACATAAAAAAAGATTGTAAATACTAGCATACATTTTGCATGCCTGATAAGCTGTTAATTTTGCTAGACCATATATACTGTTTGGATCTGCTACAGTTTTTTCATTTTGTTTTTTTGAATTTGTAATACCAAATATATTTGAGGATATTGGTTGAAAATATTTTATTTTTTTTTTAATATTTTTCAATATTTCTAAAATTTCTATTATGGAAAGCGCTGTAGTTTTAAAGGAATATATAGGAATTTCATAACTCCAGCCTACATGATCTTGATCAGCAAAATTATAAATTTCATCAGGCTGTATTTTATTAATAATGTTTTTTAATGAAACAGCATCTAATAAATCTCCCCTATGTAAAAAAAAGGATTTTTTATAAAATTTAGGATTCTTAATTAAATGATCAATATTTTTTGTATTTCCTGTAGCTGACCTACGTATTAAACCATGAACTTCATAATTTTTTTTAATAAGAAAATCCAATAAATAAGATCCGTCTTGACCAGTAATTCCTAATATTAAAATTTTTTTTTTCATAAATTTATTATTTTAAAACTTTGAAAGTTGGATAGGGTAAAATAAATTTACCACCTTCTTTAAGCCATTTTTTTTCTCTGTTTATAAATTCTTTAATAAAAGCATAAGGCATTACAAAAAAATATTTTGGGTTTAATTTTCTAGCTTTGTCCTCTGAAATGATTTTAACTCCACTTCCAATAGTATATTTTTCCCATTTTTCAGGGCTTCTTTCTGCTGCAAAACTAATCATTTTAGAATTAATTCCATAGTATTGAAGTAATGTATTGCCTTTTGTTGAAGCACCATAAATAAAAACTTTTTCTCCTTTAATTTTACAATTTTTTAAAAAACTTAAACATTTTTTTTTATTTTGTTTTACTCTCTTAATAAATTTTTTAATATCCTTTAAACTAGTTTTTTCTTTATAAGAAATAGATTTTTCAATATTTTTTTTACAAAAAATTCTGTAACTACCTCCATTAATCTCATTTTCTTCAATTTTCATTATCTTAAAACCATTTTTTTCAAAAAGAAACTTTAAAGATGAGTAAGAATAAAATTCAAGATGTTCGTGGCATATATTGCCTAAATCATTTTTCTTAATCATAGAATTTAAGCACATTAGTTGTGCTATAAAAACACCATTTTCATCTAATGAATTTGCGGCATCTAAAATAAATTTTGAAGGATCTTCCAAATCATAAAACATACCAATGGCTGTAATAACTTTTGGTTTTTTTAGTTTATGCTTATTTAAAATATTACTTAAATATTTATAATTCCAAAAATTATCTATAACGTAATTCGAATTTTTTTTTAATTCATTAGTTAAATTTTTTGCAGGCTCACATCCTATTGTAGTATAACCATCATTTTTAAAATATTTTAATAAAGTTCCATCATTAGCTCCTATATCAAGAATAGTATCTCCTTTCTTTAAAAGTGACATTTTTTTTACTTTCAAAAAAATATCTTTTAATGCATATTTCATTGTATTTGTGACTCCAGATCGATACCAATAAAACTTTTTATACATTATCTCTTGTGGAGCAGAATGTTCTAATTGTAAAAGTTTACAGTTTTTACAATAAACCAGATTTAGTGGAGCCTTAACTCCTTTCTTAACATTACGTTTTGTTACAAAATTACTAACATAATGATTTCCAAAATTATGAATATTAATTAATTTTTTATTATTACATAATCTACATTTTTTAATTTTTTTCGTTTTTGGAATTTTTGTCATAAATTATTTATTTTATTCACCAATATTAATTAATGTACCTTTTTTTCTTGCCCCATCAAAGGCAGAATAAAATATAAAAACAGCTAA
>CAZYLQ010000070.1:0-9046 GCA_964648395.1 uncultured bacterium
GGAAATCCATTTTTTACTACAGACTCTGCTGCTGCCTTAAGGGCGGTTGAACTGAATGCAGAAGTGGTATTGAAGGGGACTAAAGTTGATGGTATTTATGACAAGGATCCCATGATCAATGAAGATGCAGTGAAATTTGAAACTGTTTCGTTTTCTAGAGTTTTAAACGATAATTTGCAGGTCATGGACATGACCGCCATTACCCTATGTAAAGAGAATAATTTGCCAATACGAGTATTTAACATCAATCATACCGGGGACTTGAAAGCTTTGGTTCTTGGCAGTAAAATTGGCACACTAGTTTCAGAGTAAAACATGATTGATGATATTTTAGCTGATGTGAAGCACCGTATGGATCAAGCCGTAATCCATTGCCAAGGTGAATTAAATAAAGTTCGTACCGGCCGAGCTAATCCGGAAATGTTTAATTCACTCACTGTGGATTATTATGGTTCAATAACTCCCTTGAACCAGGTATCAACCATTTCTGTACCGGAGCCAAGGCTCATTACACTTACACCCTATGAAAAAACGTTAATCCCTGTTATTGAAAAAGCAATCATGGATTCAAATATGGGATTTACTCCGGGGAATAACGGGAATTCGGTTTTGATCCCTATCCCACCCTTAAGTGAAGAACGTCGGCTGGAATTGAATAAATTTACTCACCACTTGGTTGAAGAAGCACGAATTGCAGTAAGAAATGTGAGACGTGATGGAATCCATCATTTACAGGATTTTGGGAAAGAAGACCATGTATCAGAAGACATTATTAAAGATAACGAAGGTAATATTCAAAAATTGACTGATGATCATATTAATAAATTAAATGTGCTTCAGAATGACAAAGAGAAAGAAATTTTAGAAGTCTAAATTTTATTACATAACCATATTTATAAAAAAAGCCTTCAAGTATTAAGCAAGAAGGCTTTTTTGATAAATTCATATATTGTTCAACTTATCGAACGAATAATTTAGTCACATTTAGACCACCCACATTCTCGACATGTAAGGCATCCACCTTCATTTACTACACTATGATTGTGACATTTTGTACAGATTATGAGTTCGTTTTCTTCTTGATGATCTTGTGCTAATGTGATTAATGGTTTTTCCAGAGATTGTTCTGATTGCCCTTTTTGATTCATCTGTTCACGTTCTTTTAAATAATCGTCCAGAGCTTTTCCAATGGCATCTGGTGTAGACAGGATCAATCTGCCATCTTCCCAAGTTGGATTTGGCCCGGAAATTCCTTTTAATTGCCGAACGATGGCATGAGGATCCAAACCAGATCGAAGTGACAATGAGATCAAACGGCTAATAGCTTCAGATTGAGCTGCGGCGTTTCCACCGGCTTTCCCAATAGTTGTGAATACTTCGCAAAGACCGTTTTCATCTTCATTGATGGTGATATAAAGTGTCCCCTCTCCTGTGCGAATCCGACGCGTAACTCCGGCAGTTTGAGTGGGCCTAACCCGTGGACTCTTTTCTACCCGGAGTTCTGAAGTCATATGAGCATATAAATCAAGCTCTGATGTAGATACAACTTTTTTCTTTTCTTCTTCTGAAACAAGAATCCCTTCACGACTGCCTTCACGGTAGACTGTTATTCCTTTCAGCCCAGCTTCATAGGCTGTCATATAAATATCAGCAACAGTATCAATTGTAATATTTTCTGCAAGATTCACCGTTGAAGATATGGATGAGTCAATATACTTTTGAATAACACCCTGCATTTTAACTCGAAAATAAGGATCAATTTTATGGGCGGTTACTACATAATCCGGAAGATTATCATCTGTTTCAAATAACTTTCCAATAATAGGGTGATATACTTTGTATTCGTTGAATGTTTTGCCGTATCCATCACTATTGTTTTTCACCCGTCTTTTATAGGATGTAGCGAAAATAGGTTCGATACCAGATGTGACCCGGGAAACGATAGCACCACTCCCAGTAGGTGCAACCGTTGTCAACGTACAATTCCGTATACCATTTTGTTTAATTTTTTCTTGTAAGGACTTTGGGAGGTTTTTTATAAACTTACTTTTAGATAAACCATTCCAATCAAAGTTAGGGAATTGTCCTTTCTCCTCTGCCAATTCAGCACTGGTTTCATAGGCAGTATCCCTAAAAATCTGCATGATTTGTTCGATGGTTTGCAAAGCATCTTCACTATCATATTTGATTCCCATTCTTACCATCATATCTCCAAGCCCAAGAATGCCAAGGCCTACTCGACGATCGTTTTCTGCGTTTTTCTTTTGATCTTCCAAAGCATGTCGATCCATATTATAATCAACAACATTATCCAAAAACCGAGTAGCAATTCCAATAGTTTCCTTGAATTGATCAATCATAAAATTTCCATTCTTATCAACGAAACGTTCCAAGTTTACAGCACCTAGATTACAACAGCCTCCGTCGGGTAGGGGTTGTTCAGCGCAAGGATTAGTGGAAACGAGCGGAGAACAGTATTCAGCGTTGTGATAGTCTTTCATGGTATCCCAGAAGAGCAATCCAGGTTCAGCACTTGAATGTGCATGGTATACAATGTCATCCCAGAGAGTTTTGGCTTTGATTGTTTTATATACTTCATCCCCATATGTCAGATCAAAAACATCATCATTTTTCACTGCATCCATGAATTCGTGAGTTAGCAGCACTGAGATATTGGAGTATTTTATCATCTCAATATCACCAGTTTTGATACTTATGAATTTCTCAATATCAGGATGATCAACCCGTAAGGTTTGCATATTTGCACCGCGACGTCCATGTTGTGCGATGGTATTTGTATTTTCGCTAAACAGATTCATAAATCCTGTAGGTCCACAAGATTCTCCACCGGTTCCATTGATAGGTTTACCAGCTGGTCTTAGTATTGATAGGTCGTGTCCGCATCCGCCCCCATATTTGTATGTTAATGCTTCATTGATAATAGTATCATAAATAGATTTAATTGAGTCATCTCGTACCGCAACAACATAACAGTTATTTAGTGTGGTAGTGATATCCTCTCGGCCGGCACCGTGCATTATGCGTCCACCGGGGACAAACTTAAAATCTTCCAATATGATAAAGAATTTATTCTCCCATTTTTCTTTGAGTGCTTTGGTTTTCTCTACGGATGCTAGTGCAGAGGCTTGGCGGGTCCAAAGTTCGTAGGGGTGGTTCTCCCAGGGAGCAAGATATTTTTGCTTTAAAACATCAGAACCGAGCTGATCATCGCCATAATAATTTTCTATGGTATATTTTTTTGGAATTTCAACTGATTCATTATTTTCCATCAGTTTTATAGAGGGAACAATGGGTGTTTCCAGTGGTTGTGATCCCGGCTGTTTCAATGAGAGATCTAATTCCATAGCTTCTGCCATAGGTGTTTTTCCTTGGTTTGCATCACCGTACGATTGATGTACGGACTTCAGTTTTCAATGTGCTATAAAAAAGGATGACAAATGAAAGTATGATAAATCAACTGGTTGGCTGAAACGAATATAGAAAATACCCTATCAATCTTACAAGTTGTTTACTTAAAAAAAAATAATTCTCGTCGAGAAATAATAAATTTATCATATCTTTTTAAATTTTATTAAAATCACAAAAAATGATGTTGAACTTAAGGTTAAACCACCTAAATGTCACAATATCACTAATTAAAATTATCATTATAACACTTGAATTTTACACTTAGGAAAATGATAAATTGCTCAGAATTATTGAATTTGTATAGTTGGTTGTCTTAACACCATTTTAAAAGTCCAAATTATTGCCTAAAATTTGACCCCTTTGCGGGTGTCGTATAATGGCTATTACCCTAGCTTCCCAAGCTAGAGACGTGAGTTCGATTCTCATCACCCGCTCAATCCATTAAACAAATTATAATTAAATGTAATCTTTGAAAAATACCAGGTCTTTTGCAAGTTTCTAATTGGGAAAATGGATACATTTAGCCATGCATTATGGGGCAGTGGACTTTTTGGGTTTCGCGGCTATAAAAAATGGGCGCTCTTTTGGGGCGCTGCACCGGATTTATTTTCATTTGGTATTCTATTATTTATTCGGATGGCCTCACTGGAACTTTCTTTGGGTAGGCCTTCCCTAGATTCCATTCCGGAGTGGGTTTTTACCAACTACGATATTTCCCATAGTTTTGTATCTGCCTTCATTGTGATTGCCATGGTTTGGCGAGTGAACAAAACCTTTGCTTTTGCCATGTTAGGCTGGCCTTTTCATATATGTTTGGATTTTCCTTTTCACAGTAAAGAATTTTTTCCAACAAAACTATTCTGGCCATTATCCGATTTCTCATTTGATGGTATACCGTGGAATCAACCTGAGATCTGGTATCCAAATGTGGCTGGCATCATTGTGTTATTTATCTGGCGGTATAAGCAAAAGAAATAATTCCCGCCTTCGTCAAATAAAAATCCGAGAGTAAATTCTCGCCCACATTGTATTGATTATGATTAAAAAACCCCAATTTCGCATAACCACTGTTATGTCACAGAGACTAGGATTAAATTGCTCAGAATATTGATAAATACAATCGATAAAGTAAAAATAAAATAATAATAAACAGAGGAAAAATGAAATGAAAGACCTTTTAAGTGCCATAGCTGTACATGTTATTTTTGCAATAGCGTTGGTTTGGTTGATTCTCAAGATTGCCGGTTAAACTTTAAATGGCAAAATCAATCATTGCAATTGTGGGTCGACCTAATGTTGGGAAATCCACATTTTTTAACCGACTCCTCAGCCAGCGACAGGCGATTGTTGACTCGCAGGAAGGTATCACTCGGGATAGGATCTACGGTGAGATGGAGTGGTGTGCCCATCCTCTGAAATTCATTGATACGGGTGGTTACATTCCGGAAGATTTTGATATCTTTAATGCTGCTGTGAGGGAACAAGCACAAATAGCCATGGGTGAATCAGATTTAGTCCTTTTCATAGTGGATGGTAAAGAAGGACCAACTGCAAGCGATCAGGGACTGGCGCAATTCGTAAGAGAAAGTGGAAAGCCATATATTCTTGCTGTTAATAAATGTGATGGGCATAAGACGGATAATTTGATTCACCAATTTCATGAACTTGGGTTAGAATTCCCTATGGCAATCTCTGCATTGAATGGTCGCCAAACTGGTGATCTCTTAGATGCAATTTTGAAAAAATTGGATCTGACAAAACCCCCATCGGATACAGATGGAGAAGAAGGGCTCCGCTTGGCAATTGTAGGCATGCCTAATGTGGGAAAATCTTCCCTGACAAATGGACTGTTACAAAAAGAACGAACCATTGTAACGCCCATTGCAGGTACAACACGAGATGCCATCGATGATCATATCAAATGGCATGGGAAAGATACTACCTTGGTGGACACGGCGGGATTGAGAAAGTTGGCTAAGATCAAAGATAAAATTGAGTATTATTCAACGGTACGAACCCAAAATGCTATTGAAGAAGCAAATGTTGTTTTGGTTCTCATTGATGCGGAAAAAGGGTTTGGGAAGCAGGATAAATCCATTGTGGATTTTGTAATTGATAAAGGCAAGGGGCTCATCTTTGTTGTGAATAAATGGGATCTTATTAAAAAAGAAACACACACAATGAAAGATTTTAAGGACGAGATCCGTTATCAGTTTAAGTCAATGGGCCATTATCCACTATTATTTATTTCGGCGTTGACAAAACAACGAATCCATAAAGTATTAGAAACTGCTTGGGAAGTGTACGATCGCAGCCAAAATTTAACTTCAACTAATAAATTGAATGATGCATTGGATCAGATCATTTCCAAAAATCCACCCCCGGCTGAACAGGGGAAAATTATCAAGATAAAATATGCCACTCAAGTGAGTCGGTCTCCTGTCGTTATCGCACTTTATTTAAACCACCCCAAATTGGTAAAAACATCCTATCAGCGGTATATTGAAAATCAACTCCGACAACATTTTGATTTTAATGGGATACCCGTCAGATTATCTTTCCGAAAAAAATGAGTTTTGTTGTACCTACCCAGTCACAGACTCATACATTCAAAGAACAGCAATCCAAATTTATTTCCATCATTTTTCCATATGATGACGTTAGTGGGTTCAAATCATGGCTATCTGAGCTACGAAAGAAATACCATGATGCCTCCCACGTTTGCTGGGCATATCGAATTTATACAGGAAATCAGTTAGAAGAGAACTCATCTGATGCCGGTGAACCTTCCGGTACAGCAGGTTTACCAATACTTAATGCCATGAAGCAAAAGGGCCTTGTGAATTGTGGCTTGTCTGTCATCAGATACTATGGTGGGACAAAGCTTGGGAAACGCGGTTTAATTGATACTTATGGGTATTCTGCTAGAGAATTAATTGAAAAATCATCCTGTAAAAAATGGGTAAATATGGAAAGGTATGCCATTACTTCTCCCATGGACTTTTATGGAGAGCTCGCCCAATCTATTTCCCGCTTAGGAGGGAAAATCATAGATGATCAAAGTGGGGAATTGTTAAAATGGAATATTGAGGTACAATCTGGAAACTTGAATGAATTGATTCAAACAATTCGAACGGTAACAAAGGGGAAAGGTGATTTTGAAAAAATATAAAAAAGGAGCAGACGCGGCCAAACCAAGGAGGAAGTAACAAGAGTGTTACAGGGATATTTGCCTACTCCTTTCTAGTTCTACATCCAAAGGATGGCAAAAGTTTCAAATAATTTATTTTAGGGGGATATTAACTTGTGATTTCCAGGTTTTCAGATCATCTGTAGTGAAAACCATTCCGGATTTTGTCACTGCAACAAAATATTGTTTAATATCTTCGCCATAAGCGATACGGGATAACGAAATAAAATCGTAGTGGTCCGAAATCTTCCCCACCAAGGTTATGGATTCACCAAGGACTTGTGTGTTCTTATTTTCCATTTTGAAAATTCGACCATGGCTTGATAAAAAACAAAACCCTGTGATCCGCGGGGCTAGACCAAAAGTATAAGACTCAATGGCTACAATATGTTCATTTGAAGATTCATTATTTTGGGCCAAAAAAGCTTCTACTTTTTTTAATTGATTTGCAGGAACACTTGAACCAGCAGGGCCCATTGGTCCGATCTTTCCTTGAATTCCCGGTTTGCCTGTAGCGCCATCTTTTCCTGGCGGTCCCTGAGGCCCAATGCTACCTTGTGGAACACACCCTGTTAGTAATAACAACAGAAGGGTAACTATCGATGTCAAGTATTTCATCCGTTGGGAAAGAGGAAAGGTAATGCTCTAGCGTAAGCCATGGACATAATAATCAATAATTCAGAGACTATAGCAGTGATAAAAAAGAAAATTGATTTGCGGACATTTTCATTTTTTACCAAATTAATATTTCCTAATGAAAAAACCTGGGAAGCAAACATTTGATAAAGTTGTTCATCATCACTAGCAATAGATTTTAAATAAAACGCATATTCTTCTGGCGACTTGAACTGGCTTATACCAGCAAAAAATGTTGGATTAATTACTTCAGATTTTTCAACTTCTCCTTTAACCGTTTTTACTTTTCGCTTTTGAACTCGTGGAACAATGACGCGGACAAGACTATAAATTGTGCCGATAGCTGCAGTGAAATAAATCATCATTAGCGTAAAGATCAATGCGGTCAATTGGATTTTTGGAAAATGGACAATAAAAAAGACCATGAATACACCCAGAATTGAAAGGAGAGTGAATGCTTTTTGATCTGTCCTTTGGATGATTTGCTGCTCCCCAGCAAGGACTTGAAGGAGTGCACTAAATTCTTTACCAGTTTCCATTATATTAAACTCAAGATTATTGAAAATAATTTACGGGAGAATATTAAAAATATGATTATCATTTTCCTAACTTAATCCCACTGATTTTTGACCATAACGAGTTATTAGGAAAACTAGGAATATATATGCTTTACCAAAAACTGAAACTTATAACATTTGTTCTCTTGCTTATGATTACGAATGTTTCAGGCGAGACTATAAAAATTGCATTTTGGAACGTAGAGAATCTATTTGATTTGTTAGATGATCCTCATACCAACGACAATGAATTCGCCATTAACGGAAGAAAGAATGTCACCCAAGAGACATACGATCTGAAGCTGAAAAATATGGCTGAAGTGATAGATGCTTTAGATACGGATATTCTCGGGTTGTGTGAAATAGAGAATCGATATGTTCTTAAAGAATTGGATAGCGCAGTCGCCCGTGATTATAAAATCATTCATTATGATTCTCCTGACAATCGCGGCATTGATGTTGCGCTCCTATATGATCCAAAAAAATTAACCGTAACACATTCAGAACCGGTCACTGTTACTTTACCTACCGGTCGTCCAACGCGAGATATTCTTTATGTGAAGGCAACATTCACCCAAACGGATCTCCATCTATTTGTAAATCATTGGCCTTCTAAATATGGTGGTGCTGAAAAATCAATTCCACTCCGGGCTGCGGCAGGAAAGACATTAAGAATAGAAGTCGAATCCATTTTATCCCAAGATTCAAATGCGGAAATTGTCATCATGGGCGATCTCAATGACGAACCAATTGACCCATCCGTCACCATGCATTTAGGGGCAACGATGGAATTGGATCAAATAGGGAAGAATGACCAAATATTATGGAATGTTATGAAGATCTGGCATCGAAATTCCAGTGGAAGTACATACAAATATGGTGGAAACGATATGGTCTATGATCATTTAATTTTGAGCACTGGATTGGTAGACAATATTGGATTAAAGTTGGTGAAAAATTCCGTGGGTGTATTTGATGGATATGGCTATAGACAACACGGCGGGAAATATGATGGTTATCCATTTCGTTTCTGGGCGGGAAATCGATTATTGGGTGGCTATTCTGACCACATGCCTATTTATCTAAAAATTGAATCAAAGTAGCCTTGTTTAACGATAATAAACTGATTAAAATTGCCGGCGCTTTTTTATCATAAAAATTAGATCTGATCGCGGGGTGGAGCAGTCTGGTAGCTCGTTGGGCTCATAACCCAAAGGTCGGAGGTTCAAATCCT
>CAZYLQ010000071.1:0-8787 GCA_964648395.1 uncultured bacterium
AATATTGGGAGTGGTAATAGGTTCTTTCATGAATAAACTCCACCTTATTTTATGTTGATTATTCTATGAAAATCGAAGGGCCTCTCATTCCTGCAATATTTGTTGAACGACCCAACCGTTTTATAACGATGATTAAAATTGATGATGAAATTCATCGCAGTCATCTACCTGATCCTGGCAGACTCCAAGAATTGCTATTTCCTGGCGCAAAACTTTTGGCTAGGTCAGCGCCAAAAAACTCACTAAGAAAAACAAAATATTCTACTGTTATGGTGAATCATGAAGGACAATTAATCTCATTAGTTTCTGCATTACCAAATAGGTTTGTAAAGGAAGCATTGATAAAAAATGAAATTCCGATATTTAAGGATTACTCATTTGTAAGACCGGAAATAGCAGTTGGTAGACACCGGTTCGATTTTTTATTAAAAGATCCAACCGGGGCTGATTTTTATTTAGAAGTTAAATCTGTTACTTTCGTAGAAAATGGGGTAGCACAATTCCCGGATGCTATAACAGATCGTGGTGCTAAACATGCTTTGGCATTAAAAAAACTAGTTGAAGAAGGAAAAGGAGCCGGAATATTATTTGTGTGTCAGAGGGCAGATGCAATTTCTTTTCGCCCAATGTGGGAACGAGACCCCAAACTGGCGGACGCTGTATTGAAAGCAAATAATGCAGGAGTAAAGATATGGTGTATTACATTAAATGTATCCGAAACTGATATGACATTTAATAAAGAGATTCCTGTAAATTTGGAATTGCAAAATATTTAAATAGGATTTCAAAATACATTATTTAAATCAAACTCTATCAATTACAACACTTATACTTGTGTATTCCTGTGCTGCGATTCAGGGTCCTTCGGGCGGGCCCAAGGATGAAACACCTCCGGAATTGATTCAAACTATTCCAAGTGGTGGGTCCATACATTTTAAAAGTAAGCGAGTAGAACTTATATTTTCAGAATTTGTAGATGCCAACTCCATAGAAAAAGCTATTCATGTATTACCAACACTGCCTGAAGAGCCCAAAATCATTTATAAAGGTAGACGAATTTTTGTGGAATTCCCGGACACCCTAATTGAAAACCAAACTTATATAATATCCATTGACAGAACCTTAAAAGATGAACATAAGGTTGCTCTTTCACAGGGAATTCAAGTTGCTTTCACGACGGGTGATGAAATTGACAAAGGAGAGATTTCTGGAACTATAACTTATGATAAAATCTCTTCAGTTCATCTTTGGAAGATTAAAAATGAAAAGGATTTAATAGAATTTTATCAACGTATTCCAGATTATGTGGTAGATGCTTCTGATAGTGGAAAGTATAAATTTCAATATTTATCGGATGGTAATTATCGATTAATGGCTGTTGATCGATCTGCATCAGGTTCACCTATTTCTTCAGATAGGATGGTGTACGGATTACCATGGAATCCACTAATTCAAATTCGCGATTCAGAAGAAATAACCGGACAAAATATTCGGGTCCCAAATAACATGGGCGGAATCAAGATGAATCAAGCAGAATGGGAAACTGGAAATTGGAGTACCATTTCTTTTTCAGATAATATTACAGAATGGGAATCAGCTTTAAAAATTCATGCAATTTATGAAGATTCATCAATACATGAGCCAAGTCAATTTCTGAATATTTTGAATGGAACAAAACTTCACCTTACTTTTTCGGATTTAGAGAAAAATCGATATGTCACTATCTTGACAAATGGAATCATGCAAGGCGAAGAAACCATTATAGATTCTGGATTGATTAAATTAAGAGTAGATACATCCACTGATACGACAAATCTTTTGATAAAAGCACCCACCAAGAATTTTGTGCTTTCAATCGAGGAAGATTATATCATTCCAATTGAAATTGTTTTTTCAAATTTGATTGACGCTGAAAAAAGCCAGAATTCATTCGCATTAATGCAAGATTCGATTTCTATTCCTTTCAATTCCACATGGATTACACCACTACATTCAACAATTACACCATTGGAAAACTGGGCACCTAGAACCTCCTATAAAATATTATTGTTTCGTGATGAAATTCATCCAATTTTTGGACAAACACTCAAAGATTCAGTAAAAACGATTTCCTTTAAAACTTCTGATTTTCAGGGATATGGCAGACTTATAGGAACATCATCAGAAAAATTGTCTTCGAAAATTGTCGCTGAAATTTCTTCAATGGAAAAGGAACCCAGCGTATTTAGATCTGTTGTAAATTTGGATGGAAATTTTGATATGAAAAAGTTACCTGAAGGAAATTATTCTTTGTTCTTTTTTCAGGATTCAGATGGTAATGATCGCTATTCTTACGGAAGAGTCGATCCATATAAACCATCTGAATGGTTTTATACTTATCCTGATACGGTCAATATTCGGACTAACTGGGATATTGAACTCAATTCTATAAAATTGGAGCAGCATCCGTAAATGAAATGTGTAATTCTTGCGGGAGGTAGCGGTACCCGATTTTGGCCTTATAGCCGATACAACAGACCGAAACAACTTTTGAAAATTGTTGGGAATCAGTCAATGTTACAAATGACTGTAGATCGACTTCTTAAGATTAAAAAAGTAACGGATATCTATATTATTACTCGAAAAGATCTTAAAGATAGTGTCACCAAAGAGGTTTCAGGCGTAAAATCAGAAAATATCATTGCTGAGCCTTCGGGTAAAAATACTGCTCCAGCTATTGGACTAGTTGGAACGTTACTTGGTTTAACTGAGCCAGATACTGTTATGGGTATTTTTCCGGCTGATCACTTAATTGTTGGACACCGTGCTTTTTCAAAGGCCATAAATACAGCAGATCGTATTGCAAAAAAAGGTGACAATCTGGTAACAATTGGTATTCGCCCCACAAGCCCTTCTACCGCTTTTGGATATATACAATATGATGTTGCCGATGAAAAAGGTTATCTGGGTGCCAATCGTGTAAAAACATTTGCTGAAAAACCTCACAAAGGTCTTGCAAAACGATTTGTAGCTAGCGGAGATTTTGTTTGGAACGCAGGTATGTTTTTTTGGAAGGTGAGCACATTTTTATCTGCGATGGATTTATATATGCCCGAATTGATGGAATCTCTCAATGAAATTGCGCCACGGCTTCAAAAAGGTAAATCATTTCAACAGCAATGGGATTTAATTCAACCTGAATCCATCGATTATGGGCTATTGGAAAAAGCAAAAAATATTTATGTGGTGAGTGGTGATTTCAAATGGAATGATATTGGTTCCTGGAACTCATTATATGATGTTTTGACTTCCAATGCTGACAATAATATTATCCGAGGGACTGGGAAGGTGTTAGATGGGAAAAATAACCTAATTCAATCCAATGGAAAATTTACAGCGGTCATAGGCGCGAGTAATTTGGTTGTTATTAATACTGAGGATGCTACATTGGTGGTTCCCCGCGATAAAGTTGAAGAAGTAAAAGAATTAGTCGATTTTTTGAAAAATAGTGGTAACCAAGACCTAACCTGATGAAAAAAGAAAAACTTTATTCTGAATTTGAAGAATTAGGCCAACGACTTGGTGTAAAAATAATAAAAGGGAAAGGGAATTTCACTGGAGGAATTTGTATTGTGAAAGATGAAACTGTAATCGTTGTTAATAAAATGAAACCAATTGAACATCGATTAAAAATCCTTGCAACTAGTTTTCTAGAATATAATCTAGATGATATTTATATGATTCCAGCCTTAAGAGCCTTTATCGAAAAAACCCGTTCTCTCGCTCTTTAAATTTCTTGATTTTAGATAAAGTGTGAGGTTACACTTCACACCCTTCCTTTAAACATTATACGACTTGAAAGAGGCTAACTTATGAAACGTTATCAATCATCAGATATTAGAAACTTTGCAATTGTTGGACATGGTGCTGCTGGAAAAACATGCTTAGCAGAATCAATGTTAATGCTTGGCGGCGAGACCAACCGTCTTGGTAAAATCGAAGACGGTTCCACAATTTCCGACTATCATCTAGGAGAAAAAACTCGCCAAATATCCATCCATGCCACCCCGCTCCATTTGGAATGGATGGACAAAAAATTTAATATGATTGATACACCCGGCTATTCTGATTTTATTGGAGAAGCAACAGGGTCATTAAACGTTGTTGATCTAGCAGTCATCACCATCCATGCTGTTAATGGTGTTGAAGTGGGAACAGAAACTATGTGGAATCAGGCAACAAAACTTGGTATCCCAAAGATGCTTGTCATCAATGGACTCGATAGGGAACACACGCGATTTGACGAAATATTAGCTCAAGCTAAGCGGCGGTTCGGAAATAATGTGTTCCCCATGCAACTGCCTGTAAATGCGGGACCCGGATATAATCAGAATATAGATGTGTTACGTACAGAATTAATAACATATGTGAACGACGGTTCTGGAAAAATGACTGAAAGTGAACTTCCAGAAGATTTCGAAACCAAAGTAAAAGAACTCCATGAGGTATTGATTGAATATGTAGCTGAATCTGATGATTCTCTTTTGGAAAAATTCTTTGATCAAGGAAGCCTCTCTGAAGAAGAAATGAGAGGTGGAATCCATCAAGCGATACAAAATCAAATATTTATCCCTTTATTTTGTACCTCAGCAACATCCAATATTGGCGTTGCTCGATTGTGTGACTTTATTAGTAAATATGGTTCATCACCTGATGATCGTAAAATGGTGATTGCCCACGATGAATCAAGAAACGAAGTGGAAGTTTCTTTAAGTGGATCGGAAACAGTTCTCCAGATATTTAAAACGATGACTGAATCACACACTGGAGAATTATCCCTATTTCGTGTGTATTCAGGTCAGGTAAAAATTGGGGCTGACTATTATAATTCTGACCGAAATACCAACGAGAGATTCGGTCAAATGTTTATCTTGAATGGAAAAAATCGAACTCAAGTGGATCAATTATCGGCGGGAGATATTGCCGGTGTAGTTAAACTGAAAAATACACATACCGGAAATACCTTATGTTCAGGGAAACATGTCACATTACCTCCTATGAATTTCCCCAATCCTAATATTCATGCAGCAATTGTTCCAACGGCAAAAGGAGATGAGGAAAAACTTGCCATTGGACTTGCTACTCTCCATGAAGAAGACCCGACTTTTATTTATCGTGTAGATAGCGAAGTGAAACAAACAATCATTTCCGGACAAGGAGAACTCCACTTAAGAGTTACAACCGAAAGATTGAAACGTAGGTTTGGAATTGAAATTGAATTAGAAAAACCAAAAGTACCATTCCGCGAAACAATTTTGGGAAATGGCCAAGCAAAATACCGGCATAAAAAACAGTCCGGTGGCGCAGGCCAATTTGCTGAGGTTTGGATGCGTATAGAACCAAAACAACGAGGTGATGGCGTAGAATTTACCCATTCTCTAGTAGGACAAAATGTGGATCGTGTTTTTGTTCCTTCTGTAGAGAAAGGTGTAAAAACTGCCTGTGCGGATGGAATAATTGCAGGATGTAAGGTTGTGGATCTAAAAGTAGATTTCTATGATGGTAAGATGCACCCAGTTGATTCAAAGGATATTGCATTTCAAACTGCCGGAAAACATGCATTTCGAGAGGCCTTCCTTGGAGCAAAACCCTGTTTGTTAGAACCAATTATGGATATTGAAGTAACTATTCCAGAAGATTTTATGGGTGACATTATGGGAGATATCTCTGGTAAACGTGGAAAGATTATGGGAATGGACGCTGATGGTAAATTCCAAGTGATCAAAGCCCAATTACCGCAAGCAGAATTATATAATTATGCAACAACTGTTCGATCCTTGACTGGCGGACGCGGAATTCATGCAGAATCTTTTAGCCATTATGAAAAAATGCCCAAAGACCAGCAAAACAAGGTAATTAAAGATCGGAAAAATGATGATGGTGAATCATAATGGAATTGATGACATATTTTTGGTTTCGTATGTTTCACGTTAATTATCTTCCATGAAAAGATTGTGGGCTCCCTGGCGGATTGATTATATCCGTTCACCAAAAGAAGATGGATGTATATTTTGTAAAAAATCACAATCTAATGATGATCGAAATAATCTCATATTATATCGTGGAAACAAGTCCTTCGTTCTAATGAATCTTTATCCATATTCGAATGGTCATCTCATGATTTCCCCTTATGATCATACTGCAGATACCAACAGATTATCAAAGGATTGTAATTTGGAAATTATGGAATTAGCAAATGCATCTATGAATATTCTGAAAAATACCATGAACGCAGAAGGATTCAACTTTGGTGCAAACCTTGGTAAAGCTAGTGGGGCTGGTATTGAAGAACATTTACATTATCATATTGTGCCCCGATGGCATGGTGACACTAATTTTATGCCCGTAGTTGGGCACACAAAAGTGATGGTTGAAGGATTAAAGGAAACTTGGGATAATCTAAAACTACACTTTGATAAACTAAAGGAAAGTACAGATGCTTGATTTCAGTCGAACTTGGGTACCCTATATCTATTTATATGGTGTTGGCGGAGGTATATTCTTAATCGGGATGTTTATCATCCTCCGATCAAGATCGTTGAAGCTTGAGAGAGTCAGACATAAAGAATGGTATAAAATTCTTATTTTTGGTTTTTTTTATTATATGGGGATTCATGGATTGTTTACATTTGCGGCCATAGGTGAAATGATGTTTGTGGCATTAATCGGTTTGATTATGATAGCGATGACAGCCAGTTTGATTTTCACATTGTTTAAAAAGCCTAAAGGAGTTGGATAATGGAAAGCGTTATTCAGACATCACCTTCTTTTTGGGTAATTATTTTTGGTTATTTTGCTCTCGTATTGGGGTTTGGTTCCTTTTTTGCCCGATATAATAAAACAACTCAAGATTTCTTTTTTAGTGGTCGCAGATTTTCATGGTGGCTAATTACCATGTCTATTGTGGCAACAGGGGTGGGAAGCCATAGCTTTTTAAAATATTCTGCAAAAGCCTATGAGCATGGTTTTTCTTCTACCATGACCTATATGAATGATTGGTTCTTTATGCCGCTATTTCTTTTTGGCTGGTTGCCGATTGTTTATTATACCAAGATTCGGTCGATTCCAGATTATTTTGAGAGACGTTTTAACCCAGGAGTTCGTATTTTGGCAACAGTTGCAATTCTGGGTTATATGATTGGTTACATCGCAATTGGTTTTCTCACTATGGGGAAAACGTTACAACCTCTCTTAGGAATAGACCTCTATACAATCATTTTTATTGTGGCAATAATATCAGGAATATATATCACATTTGGTGGACAAACAGCTGTGATATTCACAGATCTTGCACAAGGATTTATTTTAATTTTTGCTGGGATTTTAGTTTTTATACTAGGAATCAATTATGTGGGCGGTATTGATATTTTTTGGGGTGCACTTTCTCCAGAATTCAAATTACCTTTAGCAAATTTTAATCACCCGGCAAATTTCAATTTTGTTGGCATTTTCTGGCAAGATGGTGTCGCAGGGTCAGTTGGGTTCTTGTTTATGAATCAAGGACTCATTATGCGGTTTATGGCCTGTAAGTCCGTCAACGAAGGTCGAAAGGCTGCTGTTTTTAATGTGTTGGTATTGCTGCCAATTTCGACTGTGGTAGTTTCCAATGCAGGTTGGATTGGGAAGGCTATTAGTATTGTGACTCCAGAATCCTGGAATACAACAACGCAATTGGATCATGTATTTACACAAGTTGCTTATTTAATTACTGGAAGTGAAGTCGTTTTTGCATTCGTGATTGCAGCTGTCGCTGCTGCATTGATGTCAACCGTGGATACATTGATCAATGCTGTCGCTGCTGTAGTAATTAATGATATTTATCGACCTATTGTAAAAGATAAAGATGATAAACATTATTTGAAGATAGCTATGATTGTTTCTGCCGGGGCAACTGCCGTGGGAGCATTGAGCACAATATTTTTTGACAATTTTCCAACATTATATGAAGCGCATGGATTTTTTCACAGCACAATGACCCCACCACTTGTTGTTGCCATATTCTTAGGGATATTTTGGAAACGTTATTCTACACCTGCAGCAATTGCTACTTTTTTGGGTGGTGCAATCTTGATGTGGATTGGAAGTAAATATCCACAGATCTTTATTTCTCCCTTTGATCATGGAATTGAGTTTAATCCTGATCGTCCCTATTCATACATCCGTGCTCTGTATAATACTTTGGTTTGCGCAGGATCCGGAGTTATCGTTGGTCTTTTAACAACACCGCCATCCAAGGAAAAGATGGATGGTCTAACAGTTTGGTCTTTAGATAAAGCTCGTGAGTTATTTAAAGGCTCTGCACCTAATGATCGTCCCGGTAAATCTCTTTTAGCCAAATGGATCGTAAAAGATTGTGAAGAAGGTGAAGTAAGGTTTTCCATTGGGGATATGGAAACCATGGGCGCAGATGTTGGGGATCTTGTATATCTCGCTGACGAAAGAAAATGGTTGGGTGGATTGAAATCAGTCCATTCTGTTTATGGAGAACCTCATAAAGAAGATGGAGTTGTATATATCACCCAATTTGATGTTGAAAGAGGTCTCTTTGATGAAAAGAGAAAATTGATTTCTGAGAAAGAATTGTAATCTTTGACTAAGTAAATTATCATCCTAAATTCGCCAGCTTTTTTAGACCATATTCTATTATTCCGGAGTTTTCCGGAAGAAATAACGATCCGGAGTAGCTCAGTTGGTAGAGCGAGTGGCTGTTAACCACCAGGTCGGGGGTTCGAGTCCCTCCTCCGGAGC
>CAZYLQ010000072.1:0-1806 GCA_964648395.1 uncultured bacterium
ATCCTTTCCATAAAGCAAAATCCTGCGGTGCATCCTTATCATACTCATCTTCCATTATACGATCACCTGTTCGCTGTGCTGAAATATTTATTTGAGTGAGTTTTCCATAATTCGGAAAAGAGCTAATGTTGAAATACACGGATCCATTATCTTCCCTGTAAGCAAACCCTTTTTCCAAAAGACGTTCTATCATGCTAATCATTTTTGGAATGGATTCAGTGGCGGTTGGGTAGATATCTGCAGGTATCATTTTTAACCACGTTAAATCTTCCATGAAATACTGGGTGTATTTATCTGTAATACGAGAAAGACTGACTTTCATTTGTTTTGCTTTTTTGATGGTTTTATCATCTACATCTGTAATATTCATTACATGTTTTACATCATAGCGTAAATGAAGCAACCAGCGTTTTAGCAAATCTTCAAACATGAAGGTCCTGAAATTCCCAATATGAGCATAATCGTAAACAGTTGGACCACATGTATATAACCCCACTTTCCCTTTTTTAATTGGTTGGAAAATTTCTTTTTTTCTTTTTAATGAATTATAAAACTGTAGGGGCATTTATAAACTTAACTCAATAATTATTTTTATTAATTCTTCAAATGACATTCCGGTAGCATCGACAGATTTTGGAACCAAACTTGTGGAAGTCATTCCAGGTAATGTATTCATTTCTAGAAAATAATACTTCCCGTTTTCAACCAATAAATAGTCAGCTCGTGCATATACATCACACCCTAATGCTTTAAAAATAATTTCCGTGTTATTTTGAATGGATTTTGTTAATTCTTCTGGGATATCTGCTGGACAAATATAATGACTCATTCCTGGTGTGTATTTGCATTCATAATCATAAAATTCATGAGATGGCTTGATCTCCACAATGGGATATGCTTTTTCACCCAAAACCGTTACCGTTAATTCCCTTCCTTGAATATATCTCTCAACCATTACAAGATCACTATGTTTAAAAGCTTCAGTAATTCCAGCATCTATTTCTGATTCATCATGGATAATCGTCAATCCAATCGTGCTCCCTTGATCATTTGGTTTTATAACAAATGGGACAGGCAATGTTGGCCTATCATTAACGGATTTCAGCATTTCCCATACTGGTGTTCTAATATCATTGTTTTTTACAATATTTTTACTTTTTACCTTATCCATACAAAGAGCAGATGATTCTGGACCCGATCCTGTATTTTTAATATTGTTCTTATCCAACCAGGACTGGATCTTCCCATTTTCCCCAATCCCCCCATGGAGAGCATTAAAAATAACGTCCTGTTTTTTAAGATTCGGGAGCATTTTCCTGTAATCGAAATGAAATGGGAATTCAGTCGTCTCAAACCCATTTTCCCTACAAGCATCAGCCACTGCTTTCCCTGATGATAAAGAAACATTCTTTTCTTCACTGGGGCCACCCATTAACACTCCAACCTTTAATGACATAATTTTCGTGCGCCTTCTTTCAGATCATTTGCGATAAAGGTTGGCATTTCATATTCCGGTAAAAATTCGATGGTTTCCTTGCCTCGGCCTGTAAGAACGAGCATGGTATCCAATCCAAGCATCTCACCTGCTTCCATGTCTGCAGCGGAATCGCCAATCATAATACAATCCATCAAATTAAGATCGTGGTCTAATTCCGCCTCAAGAAACATCCCCGGTCCAGGTTTTCTTCGCTCGGTTGCCTGTTCCGGGTGATCCGGACAAACATAAATTCCCAATAATGGGATATTATTCTTTTCAAATTCCAAAGTGATAAAATCATGAATTTCTTCCAAGCTATCCTGTTGGAT
>CAZYLQ010000072.1:1906-3583 GCA_964648395.1 uncultured bacterium
GGAATTCCAATAACTATGCTACCTAATACCAATATAATTCCTGAACCAATAATCCCGAGATTTAAATCACAAGCATCCAAAATAATAAATGTAACTGCATAATAAAAACCCCACAATAAGATACTCGAAAGAACAATGCCCACAGCGTGGTCGGTGTTTTTGATGAGAACTATTCCATCGAATATTTTATTAAGTGCTTGAAATAGTTTTTGACCAATTCCTTTTTGTAAGACAGCAACCTCTCCTATTTTTCCCATAAGGCTAAACTTCCATGATAAAAAAATACCTAAAACGATAGCAAAAGTGATTCCGGAAAAGATATAGACAGCCAACCGAATTCCCTCATGTTCAAATGGAAACCAAGGAATTAATAAAACAAAAACGAGTAATACCATAACCAGGTCGAGTATACGTTCCATGATCACGGTCCCAAAAGCTTGTGTGGCAGACATGTGCCGTCCTGAAGTCACGGAATAAGCACGCAATAATTCTCCTAATCTAAATGCAAGTATTCCATTTCCAAAATAGCCCACCATGGTGGCAGAAAATACATCATGAAGTGGAATCTTCTCTACAGGATCCATGATCATTTTCCACCGGTATGCACGGACAATACAACTCATCACTAGTAAAAAACAACCTAGAGTTATTCCAGATATTTTCACCTGTTTTATCTGGTGGATCAATCCATCAAAATCTTCTCCCATAAAAGCTAGATAAATCCCAATTATACTGATTCCGCCTACAATTAAAATTTTTAAATATTTATTCACGAAGGTCTATGGTTTCATAATTTGTTAGATCAATCTCTGCAACGTCTCGTCCCTTTATAGATTCTAAAGATAATATTTTTATCCAAATCTCTGAATCATCACCGGTTTTCAAAATAATCTCTTTCGGTTTACCACTACCCGGAATAGTGCGAATTGTTCCATGCATTTCCCAATCTAATAAGGTAAAGGGAATTCGAAATCCATTTTTTTCTAAAAGAGGTTCACCTGTTTGAAGAGATTCATTCGTTCCTGTCAATATATCGAAGATGGTGATTTCCCCGGGAATGGTCTGGTCATAGATCACCTGTTTCCCCACCTTATTGATTGTCGTGATCTCACCATTGTTAAAGGTGATTCGTTGATCCAAAGCATCAAAAGTATAATGTTTTTTTCCTAAGTAAAAAAAAGTACCATTAGATTCAAATCGTTTTCCAAATTGTTCTTGGTAAAATTCAATTTCAAAGATACGTCCACTCTTTGCATTCATGTAATCTAAAAACTGCTGATACGGACCAGGTTGAGCTCCCATCTGTCCAAGAAGAATTATAAATAAAAGTTTTTTTTTCAACTGATTATTCCCGAATCATTTCGAGATAGGTCTCATCCACTAATACTTCTCTTGCCTTGCTCCCCGTAAATGGACCTACAACACCCGTCTGTTCCATTTGATCAATCAGTCGTGCAGCCCGTGAATACCCCACCTTGAGCCTTCGTTGGAGTAAAGATATGGATCCCTGCTGATGAGTGATTACCAATGCAACAGCATCGTTAAATAGTTCATCGGAGCTACTATCACCATCTCCGCCAAATTCTGTCGCCACTGCTTCTCTTACTGTTGGCAATATCATTTCATCGGGTTTTGGTTGATCTGATACATGATTCATGACAGCTTCAATTTCTTCTA
>CAZYLQ010000072.1:3683-8697 GCA_964648395.1 uncultured bacterium
AATTGTGCTAATCGTGCAATAGGTGCTTCCACATCTTTCGCTGACAACATCATGAGATCTGCTAATTCGTCAATTACAAGAATAATGTATGGCATAATGGATTCGTCTGTATTTTGCATCTTTTCGTTGTACTCACCAATGTTTCGAACAACCGCATCCGCCAAAACATTGTAACGGCGATCCATTTCTTTTTCCAATGCGCGAAGTGCTAAAATAGAGTTATCCACGGATGTGACGATAGGCTCCTGGATATCTTCCATTTTCAATAGATGATATCCTTCCAACTGACGATATAATGTCATTTCAACCTTTTTGGGATCTATCATGACAAATTTCACTTCATCTGGCGTTGCTCGATATATTATTGAACAAATGATTGTGTTGATACAAACTGATTTGCCAGAGCCGGTTGTTCCCGCTATAAGAAGATGGGGCATTTTGGCCAAGTCCAGTGTGGCAATCTCACCTGATGTTGTTTTTCCAACGGCTAGAGAAAGAATCGATTCTGCTTCAGCAAATTCAGGACTGTTCACCACAGACTTGAAAAAGACCGTCGCTGGATTCAGGTTAGGAATCTCGATTCCAACAGACGATTTTCCGGGAATAGGTGCAATGACCCGAACACTGCTTGCTTCCATAACACGAGCTAGGTCATCTGCTAAGGCTACAAATTTATTAACGCGAACACCTTCTGCCGGTTCAACTTCGAACAGGGTAATAATGGGGCCGGGATGAACATTCACCACTTTTCCTTCCACACCAAATGTCGCCAAAGATTGGGTTAAATAATTAGCACGTTCAATTAATTCATCTCGAGTGAATGTATCAGAAACATTAACGGGATTCGCCAATAGTTCCGAAGATGGAAGTTGATATTTTCGTCTAGGTTTTTGTCGTTCCACAACTTCATCAATATCCACTTCTTCTGTTTGAGCCATTTCTTCAATATTTAAATTCTCATCACTTTCATCGCTGGTTTCAGTTTCATTTTCTACCAGCGTAGTTTCAGATTCGGGTACGCTTTCCAAGTCATTTTCAGGTTCTGGTTGAATTTCGTCAAAGGTTGGGGGCGATGCTAGATTCTCTTCTTCATTGGTTTCTGGTTCTGATTCTTCTTCGACCGGCTCAGCAGCATTTTCTTCTACGGGATCTGGGGTTGCTGGTGAAAATTCAGCTTCATCCCTCTCTTTTTGTGAATCAATTTTTGATTTTAGATCCTGGGTGTGAAGACGCTTTGCATCATCCTTTTCCTGCTGTTCCTTTTGGTTTGCCTTTTCTGTCCTCCAAGTGTCCCATTTCTCCTTTGCATTTACAAATGGGCCATAATAATCCAAATTAAAATACCCCCGGATGATCATGAGAAATCCCGCAATAAGAAAAAGTGAAGTTCCCCAAATACTTAACCAATCAAGGGCTAACTTTGCCAAAACTCCCCCAATCAAACCAGAAACATTATAGCTTACGGCCTCTTCCATCGGTAATTGAATACTGAAGACACCTATCGTTACCGATAGCAAAGCCATAGTACCGAGTCCATAATTTGTGCCACGAATTACATCAGCCAGTTCTTTTTTGGCAAACAGAAACCAGCCCCAAACAAGCCCGAGAAGTGGAATAATAATAGATGAAAACCCAAAGCCAAGTTTTATAAAAAAATGAGCTGTAAATATCCCGAGGATCCCCATGGGGTTTGTCACCTGGACATTAGATGAAATGGATGGTTCCTCACTAGGATTATATCCGCCTATACTAACTAAGACGAATACAGATAAAGCTATAATGAGGATTCCGAGAATTTCTAAACGACGTTCTTCCTGCATTTATGGGTAATAGTATGTGGAAAATTAACCGTGGATTTTACAGATTTTTAAATGATTATTGAAAAAGAATACTTTAGAATTGAAAAAAGTTCGAAAAATGAATTCACCGTCATCCGATGAATTTAATCAATCAGAAAGGCAACTTTGTCAGATCAACATTTCCACCAGACAGGATAAGCCCCACTTTCTGCCCTTTAAATAATTCTTTTCTTTTTAAGATTGCAGCTAATGTGATGGTACTGGATGGTTCAACTATAATTTTCATCCGTTCCCAAATCATGCGCATGGAATTAATAATTTCATTTTCAGTTACAATAATAATCCCATCCACTTTTTCTTTAATAATTGGAAAGGTAACCGATCCAATCTGAGCACGGAGTCCATCGCAAATTGTGTTTGTGGTTTCGTTGACTTGTATTTCACCTAGCTGCAATGATCGATAAGCATCATCTGCTTCTGCCGGTTCCGCACCATAAACAATAATCCCCTTTTTCATTTCCTTTGATGAACATAATGTACCGCTCAATAATCCACCACCACTCACAGGTGAAACGATTGTATCCAAATCCGGGTAATCTTCTAATAGTTCCAAAGCTGCCGTTCCCTGCCCTGCAATAATTCGATCATCGTTATAGGGGTGAACCAAAACAGCACCCGTTTCAGCCAATAATTCTTTTAATACTGATTCGCGAGACTTTTGGGCTGGTTCGCACCAAATGATTTCCCCTCCATTCCGCTCTACATTATCCACTTTAATCTTGGGTGTATTATTTGGCATAACCACTTTGGTTTTTCCACCACGATTTCTAACTGCCATAGATAAAGCAGCTCCGTGGTTCCCTGATGAAGCTGTAGCTATGCCACGATCTAGTTCTTTTTGAGTGAGTTGCAAAACAGTATTGGTGGCGCCACGAATCTTGAAAGAACCTGCTTTCTGAAAATTTTCACATTTAAAGAATAATTCGGCTCCGGACGATTCATTCAAACTGGCATTAGTTAAGACAGGCGTCCGATGAATAAAAGGACGAATCCGCTGGTATGCATTTTCAATATCTTGGATAGTTGGCATGTTATAATTTAAGAATGTCTTGCCCTCACTATTATTAATTTCAGGCCATGTTAAAAAAGATTATAACTCATTTATCCATTCTTACAATTTGTCTCGGAAAAACAATCATGATTAACATGGAAACCAATCTTGGATTAATCCAAATCGAACTTTATCCAGACAAAGCGCCCATCACCGTTTCCAATTTTTTACAATATGTAGATGAGACCCGATATGGAGAACTTCATTTTTATCGTGTGGTTCACATGGGGAATCAACCGGATAATAAAATTAAGATCGAAGTGATCCAAGGCGGCCTTGAGATTGATAAACATCCCATGGAACTCCCTCCTATCCATCACGAAACCACAAACAAAACCGGAATTAAGCACGAAGATGGCACCCTATCTATGGCCAGACTTGAACCGGGAACCGCCAGTTCAGAGATTTTTATTTGTATTAATGATCAACCAGAGCTGAACTTTGGCGGAAAACGAAATCCAGATAGACAAGGATTTGCAGCATTCGGGAAAGTGGTTTCAGGAATGGATATCGTCCGCCAAATTCAATCAAAGCCAGAAAAAGAGCAAATGTTGGTAAAACCTGTTAAAGTCAATTCAATTAAGAGAGTGAAATAATTATGGCCCAAAGTAGTGTAGCCAATGTTGATGATTACTTGTATGATCTTCCAGAAGATCGACGGGAAATCATTTCTACCATCCGAAGTAAAATTTTAAAAAATCTACCAATCGGTTATGTAGAATCAATGAATTGGGGTATGATTTCTTATGAAATTCCCTTAGAAACCTATCCGAACACCTATAATAATCAACCACTGGGAATCGCAGCAATAGCTTCGCAAAAAAATTATATATCAATTTATTTGATGGGATGTTACATGGTGCCTGAGCAACAGAGAACACTTTTAATGGCTTTCAAAAAAATGGGCGTGAAACCCAATATGGGCAAGTCCTGCATCCGGTTCACAAAATTAGACAAAATTCCTTTGGATACAATTATAGGTCTAATTCAAAATTTCTCGGTAGAGGAATATATTAAACGGTATGAGTTGGTGAAAAAATGATAGGATTTAAAAAAGAAGTATTGAAAGTATTTTAAGATTTAATATATCTTTATAATCTCTGTGCATTTAGTGTTTAAATAATTTTAGTGCCGTTCGAAACGACCATCTAATTCATCTAAAGACATTTGTACAATGATGGGGCGCCCATGAGGACAATAATAAGGATGTTCTGTAGCGAACAAGCGATTCACCAATTCCTGCATCTCTTCCCGCGTAAGTGCATCCCCAGCCTTGATGGCAGCCTTACAAGCGAACATGGCTGCCAACCCTTCCTGGAATGAACTGTACTGTTTCTGCTCCTTTAGGTAATTATCCAGGATTTCACGAATCACAGCCCGTTCATTCCCTAATGCCATTTCTGATGGGATAGCATCAATCCTGACCGATCTCTCATCCTGTTTCTTAATTCTGAATCCAATTTTTTCTAAGTAAGGTAGCACGTCTAAAATCCCGTCAAAATCATCTGGAGAGAATTCTAAAACTTCTGGAAAAAGCATGGTTTGGGATGCCATGGAAGTGGATTCAAATGCTTTGATCGCTTCTTCATACAATACGCGTTCATGGGCCACATGTTGATCAATAATAACCAATCCGCTATTGATTTCTGAAACGATATATTTTTTATGGATCTGCCAAATATGTTCGGTTGAAATTGTATCTACTGCCCCTGTAGGTGATTCTGCTAACCGAGATGCATAATCTTTAGCTCGTTCAAGGTTCTGGTGGCCCGGTGTTCTCGACTCTGAAAAATCCATGTTCCCCTGGTTCGGATTGGTTGGGATCGTTTCTGACGGAGATCGAGATGATTGTCCAAAAAATGGAGCATCCTCGGAATTGGATTGTGATATTTGTTCAAAAGACTGATTAAATCCTGGAACAGTATCCAAAACAGATCGCAGTGAATCATTCACACCTGCTTTTAAAACATGAAAAACACGCCATTCATCTTTAAACCTGACTTCTGTTTTCATGGGATGTACATTCACATCCACTTGATCTGTTGGTAACATAAGATTGATAACAAAAAATGGATACTCACCCCGTTTCACCAAAGATTCATAG
>CAZYLQ010000073.1:0-2525 GCA_964648395.1 uncultured bacterium
CCCAACCTTCTGGTCCGTAGCCAGACACTCTATCCAGTTGAGCTACGGGCGCATATAATTGTTAATAAAAATAAGATTTTTCTCTTATAAAAGGCTACCGAATTTAAAAGATGTTTGGATAGAGATAGTAAAGATAAATTTATTCAATTATTTTTTTTGAAAACAAATAGCGTGATACCAATGATAGCAAAATCGCCTTGATTCAAACGACTAGTCTAAAATATTCCATTAGAAAGTATAACTGCTATTTACGGTATCCCACCTCCTAAAACCATTTGTACAAGTGCAATAAGATCAAACATATTGATTTGGTTATCTCCATTTACATTTGCCGCTTCATAGCTGCAATTATCACCATCTTCGATTGCTATTATATCAACAAGGTGTAGTATGTCCATTACATTTAGTGTAATATTTCCATCCATATCTAATGTGGCATCTGTATTTCCACTGACCCAGATATTTGCATTATCACAAACATCACAGGCATCGCCTACTCCATCATCATCTAAATCATCCTGATTTGGATTATAGGTATGGGGACAATTGTCATCTATATTATTAATTTCATCCCCATCTACATCCATTGGTAAATACTCTATAGCAGAATTAATTGCATTTATAATCCCATCTTGATTAAAACCAATCTGAGAATAAATAATCTCCATATTGTGATCAATCACAACATGGTGTGGAGCAATTCCCTGGCTATAAATATCAATTAGGCTTTCATCTGCTTCACCATCTAAAATAGGGTATGAAGTGCCAAATGCATCCGCCCATCCAGAGCAGGAATACGTCCCCCAATCCACACCATAATCAATCATCATAACAGGAGCACCACCATTTACATATTCTTGCCATAACCCTTCCTGAAGCGGAGCCTCCGCTTGACAGGTACTTCACCAGGACGCAAACAGGGTTAACCAAGTTACATTGTAATTACCACCATTTACGACACCATTACATTCATCATATAGATTAAAATACCCTTCACCATTTTCACAATACGGTATTGAAAAATTAGATGCTATATCACCCACACCTAACGTTTGAGATAAAGTCATAGAAATAAATAATGCTAAAATATGAAATCTTAATAACCTACTTATCACTCTCTTCAACCAACTGTTATTTGATCGTTTAATACAATTCTAAAAGATGGCACTGTAAGATAATTTAATCCCATCATTAAAGGGTGCTATTGTTCGGCAAACACCATTGCTACAAAAAAGGCCACCTTGCAGGGAACCATATAATATAGAGATTCTTTGAGATGATGTTAGATTGTAGGCTAACTCCAATGAGACCCACTTTTTTTGAATAAAATCCGGTGGATCAACCTTATTTCGTTTCCCTGTAAAATATTTCAGATCTCCAAATATTAATGCTTCTAATGGATTATAGTATGGGTCAACTGTTGTCGGGCCAGAAAATGCGCTTGTTTGGTCATGAGTTAAGGTAGCAGACCACTTGGATGCTTTCCCAATTGTTAATGAGAACATTCTATTAAACTGGGTATCATAATTTTTCGAGCCAACATAAAATAGATTATCATATTGAGTGAAATTTGAATCTGGGTTTTCTGGATTGATTAACACCCATAAAGAATCTGATGCGTTGTAGGATCTTGAGTTCCCTTTAGATGTATTTCTCAATTGTTTTTCCTGATATTCAAAATTAATACTTACTGAATATCCATTATTAAATAAATAGGATAATTCTAGAGGATAAGTAATTGATTTTGACTCCTGCCACATTTTATTTTCCACAGTATAAATATTGAAACTTGTGTCTGAATATAGAAAGGTAGTATCAATATCCTCATACTCATAATCATAATAATAAATAATCGTTGTATCATATTCCCAGAAAGAATTAATAATCCTATCTCGTTGCTCTCCTTTAAAATAACGGATAATTTCTAAAACATCCCTGTTTTGGCCTCGGCCTAGCTTAAAATAAAGATTATCATTTAATTGAGAACCACTTATCTCAAAATAATTTTCCCAATACGGTAAAGCAGACGGATTTGAGCCAGGCAAATAACCATCTATGGCAGTGTCCACCCAATTAAATAATGTTTGTGACTGCCATTCCTCATTCCGGCTCAAATGAGCATATTGAGAGATAACATCTAAATTTAGGATTGAACCGGTTAATGATAC
Organism: uncultured bacterium; assembly: GCA_964648395.1. Taxonomy (GTDB): domain Bacteria; phylum Fidelibacterota; class Marinisomatia; order Marinisomatales; family UBA1611. Next base: position 2,169 of record CAZYLQ010000073.1, read on the forward strand.
TTGAACACCTCTTTCATCATTAAAATTGAATTGATGTGCTACTCGTCCAAGCAAAGTGGAATTTTGTTCTCTAACTAAAATAGGCATTGCCTGGAATGCAATTCTGTTGCCATAATTATCAGGAGAAAAACTTGAACGCCCTTTATCAAAAGCATATCTCTTATATTCTGTTGATAGTCCCCAATTTCCCCCATAGATATTGAAATTTAAATAAACACCGTGCCCTGACTTCAAAGAATCAAGAGGACCGTCAGAATATAGATTATTTTTTTCTGTTGAAACTTTATCAACATATTCCACGAAAAGATCCACATTATCCAAAATCCAAGAACCATATATTCCCTTCATGTTATGGAA
>CAZYLQ010000073.1:2625-8553 GCA_964648395.1 uncultured bacterium
AACATACCCCGTATCCCATTATCAAAATTAGTTGTTTGATCATCAATCTGGTTTAGTACGAGGCCTCTTCCCCAAAATTCATAAATATCCCCAAGTTTAACGGTATAATTATCATGACCATATTCTATACGAAACTTTCGAATATCATTCATTGTAAAACCAATATCCGGTGGATTAGAATATTCGTATTGGATCCAACTCTGAAAATCTTTATAAAAAATATTTAAATCAAATCGATTTTCTGTATAGGTATAGAAATTATAATTATCCCCAAACTTAGATGTAATGGAAGCATTATAAGATAAGTCTTCTGCAAAAAGACACGTTATAAAAAATGAAATAAATAATAAAAGTGGCTTACTCATATTAGGCTGAATTTGCCTATTTGTCTGTGGATAAACCTATTGCAGACTGTATCTTTGATTCAATTTCAACCTCTTCACCAGGCATATACCCTTGATGTCGCCACAGAATTGTTCCATCTGTATCAACAAGGATAAGAGTCGGCATAATAAGACCATTCAGCTTTTTTGCTATTTTTTGATTGGGATCTAAACCAACGTTAAAGGAATATTTTTGGCTCCTGATGTATGACTTAACTTTTCCCACGCTACGTGGCGTATCCTGATTCACCATTAATACCTTAAACCCGTTTTCTTCATATTTATTATGATATTTATCCAGGTGTTTCATGACTTTTTTACATGGTTTACACCACGTCGCCCAAAAGTCAATAAGAAGTGGTCCATCTTCCAAAAGTGTATGGATAGATGTCTTTTTTCCATCTAATAATTTTATTTTTAGATCTGGAATTTTCCCGCCTGTTTCTGACGTTTCCCCTGAGATCAAAACAAACATCATGATTGGAATAATTATTAATAGCTTTTTCAATTTAATCCTTAATGGCTTCTTTTTTTAAATGATAAATGTTACTGAAGTTTCCTATCCTAAAAACGTCAATTCTGCCTTATATACTCACTGTTAACTAAATGTTTAAAAAAAAAGCCAATTTATTAACCGGCTTTTTAGTTAAAACTTTTGATATTGAATTCCGTATTAATTACTATTCAATAAATACTGCATAAGCTCAATTACATCAAGAATATTAATATGGTTATCACCATTTATATTCATAACATTTTCCGAACACTCATTTAGAGATTCTTGATGGATGAAATCAGTCAAAGTGAATAGATCAAAAATATCAATAACCGGCTCTCCATTTTGGTTTAAATCACCATTGGTATTTCCAAGAACATATACCAAATCATTGCACGGATCGCACATATTACCTATTTGATCACTATCAATATCTAATTGATCGGGGTTATAAACATCAACACAATTGTCTTCTCCATTTAAAATACCATCATCATCAATATCAGGATTCATATCATTAATATTGATTTGGCTGACTTGATAGATCTGCTTTGGGTTTCCATAATTTTGGACAATTGCAATAATTTTTACATTGTCTGAAACCCAGGCATCACTAAGATCAAATGTCCCCGAAAAAGTTTCTGTTTCGCCAGACAAGCTTATAGATAAGCTTTCAGTCACAACCCAATTCCTGGCTACATTCCTTGCATCATGGTAGCTGCTTGCACCAGTCCAGTAGGACCAGATATTATCTTCAACCACAAAAATATCTACTTTTTGATTCGTTGAACTCATATCAGCATCCATAGTAATAAATACATCATAGGATACTTCAGTTTCAGTAATCATTCCATTGATTTCTATTTCATAAGGGGTCTCATCGCCAACCATACCGTTATATATAGGTATGAAGGAATTATACATAGGGCTCCAATTCCCATTTGGATAACCACCAACAGTCTCTTGTACACCATTCCACTGGGTATGAGGAATACCTCCCACACCATACATTCCACCACGTTGACTATAATCCGATGGAAGGTCAAAATCGGAACCGCCGGGTGTAAAACTTGGACTATGCCATTCTATGCTTACTAAAGTTTCCGGAAACTCATCTAACATTTCTGAAATCGCGAAACTCGCGGATGGACAGTATGGTCAGTTGAGCCCGGTAAAATCTTCTACAAAGACCCTTTGAGATGAACGAGATGCTGTTTCAACGATTGTACGTAATTCATCTATGGCCAAATCCATGGGATCCATCCTTTGCGCAAATGGCAGGGATATTGCTAATAGTAATAATATTTTTTTCATGACTAGTAAATCATTGAATTATTTAAAATTGTTGCTCTAATCCGCAAGAACACCTAATCCCGATATGATTTGAAATTTTAATTTCCACTTAAAAAACCGGGGCGAATTTAAGTATACTTTCGTAAAGTTATGAAAAATAGTTGCATATGAAAGAGTAAGGTATTATTTACTATGCTTTTAAAGTATAATCATTTACAGTTGTATCAAAGAAGTGGGTCCAAGAAAGACTTAAGCTCATTTTCATTAACGAACTTAACGCTAACATTACTCAAAGATTCTACATCTGCTACTGGGAGTATAAATTCATAAACAGCTTGGATATCCACCGTTTCCATAGCCACCTGCATGGACCATCCACCAATCGCAAAATCAATGAGAGGCGAAAACTGATGTTGTGGAACATAAAGTACTTTATTACTTGTTTTGGTATGCCAATAGGAATCCGGTGTATCCGCAACTACGATCAATGTATTCCTGTTTTTATCCAAAATTCGAATCACGGGAATAATCCTGAATGACCCCGATTTAATCGATTCAATATGTTTTTTAGGAAAATTGAACGAATTTTTATCAAAATAAAAGATCGTTAATGTCCCATTTTGTTCTAAACCCGTGTATGGAAGTGTTCCAAGCATATCTTTAATAATCTTATCTTTCAATTTGTAAACAACCGGAAAACGAACTGTCATATAAAGTTCATCATCTTCGTGGTATTCAAATTCAGGGCGCTGTAATTCTACATCATAAGGATTAGTAAGAAGTTGATCTAAAACGGCTGATAACATTTGCGTATTTTCAGCATTTTCAGGATTATCCTCAAACTTCCTATCAACATCAAAATCCATGGTCCATTCACCTGCATCAAACCGAGGCACTTCCTTTTTCGGTTGATCCTTATCTCTCACCCGAGCTCCCAAAAGTACATCCATGGATGCTTCTAATTCTGCGATTTGCTGGTCCAACTTAGAAACTACTTTTTCAGATTCAAGTGAAACGGAATGTCGCTTCACTTCAACCTTTGGCTCAGAAAAAGATGGGAAAGGTGAAACTTTTGCTATTGGTTGGGTTGGTAGATAAGGTGTTATCATTTGATTGACTGCTGTACCAACTGCTTTGTTCAGTGAAGGAATTTGGGTATAAACTTCCATGATTTTCCTTACAGCCAATTCTTCCCAAGTAGCTACATCAACCATCTGAATTGAAACATGAACTTTATCTAATTGTCGATTAAACTTACCCAAGATTAGAAGATTCCGTGACCCACGGGGCTGTTTCAACATAAGCGAACGATCATTCATAATAATTTCTAAATCTTCTTTTGTCTTCATCCGAAGGCCAAGATGATTCTTTAATTCCTGATGAACCATATCGGTTAATCCTCCCGCTATCCATTCCACAGCTGGATCATTTTGGATATTGTCAAATGGTAACAAATACACATATGTGTATGGGCTTCTCGCTGAGAGAATAGATATAAAAATTAGTACTGAAAGAATTTTCCGCATCGGTAGGTTTGGTTTCATGATCTCAACTTAGGGGTAATCAATGAATTAATCCAATTCAAAATACTGACAAATTCATTTCGCAACTTGTTTGAGAAATTTTTTCCAGGAGTCTCGTAAGGACACTGCTCGGTTAAAAACCAATTTCCCGTTAATTGATTCTTTTTCATCTTTAATAAAATAACCGTTACGTTCAAATTGATAAGTAATATTTTCAGGATTCGCAAGGCTAGGTTCACATTTTGAATTGGAAAAAGTTTTACAGGAATCCGGATTCAAGTTCTTTAAAAATTCACCATCTTCGTCAGGATTTTCATTTAAAAATAATCGATCATACAAGCGGATTTCTGCATCTACAGCGTGCTGTGTGGAAACCCAATGTAATGTACCCTTCACTTTTCTGCCATCCGGTGCAGAACCACCCTTTGTGTTTGGATCATAAGTACAATGCAATTCGACAATATTACCATTCTCATCTTTAATGACATCTTGGCAAGTAATAAAATAAGCATATCGAAGCCGTACTTCTCTGCCCGGTCCTAATCGAAAAAACTTTTTTGGCGGATCTTCCATAAAATCTGATTGTTCAATATACAATTCCTGCGAAAAGGGGATATCCCTTTTACCGGCACTTGTATCTTCTGGATTATTGATGGCTTCCAACATTTCTGTTTTACTATCTGGATAGTTGGTAATAACTACTTTTAGCGGATCTAAAACACCCATAACCCGCGGTGCTCGTTTATTTAAATCTTCACGAAGAGCATTTTCTAACCGTATCACATCAATGATTGAATCACGTTTTGTGACGCCTAAATCTTGAGAAAAATTTCGGATTGACTCAGGAGTATATCCACGTCTGCGCAATCCGGAGATCGATGGCATCCGTGGATCATCCCATCCATCCACATGATTCTCATCTACGAGTTGTTTCAATTTTCGTTTGCTCATTATTGTAAAATTTAAATTAAGCCGAGCAAATTCAATCTGTTGCGGGTGGTAAACCCCTAATTGTTCTAGATACCAATCATAGAGCGGCCGGTGATCTTCAAACTCCAATGTGCAAATTGAATGAGTTATTTTTTCTATAGAATCTTCTAATCCGTGGGCCCAATCGTACATGGGGTAAATACACCATTTATCCCCAGTCCGGTGATGGGATGCATGGAGAATTCGGTATATAACAGGATCACGCATATTCAAATTCGGATGAGACATATCAATCTTTGCTCGAAGAACTTTTTCACCATTTGCAAATTCGCCATTCTTCATTCGAACAAATAAGTCCAAATTTTCTTCAATGGATCGATTAATATGCGGGCTTTCCTTTCCTAGATCAGTTAAAGTGCCTCGAGTCTTACGTATTTCATCGCCTGATAGATCACATACATACGCTTTTCCATCCTGAATCAGTTGAACAGAAAATTCATACATTTGATCAAAATAATCTGAAGCATAAAAAAGCCTATCTTCCCAGTCAAAACCAAGCCATTTTACATCTTCAATGATGGACTGAACATATTCATTCTCTTCTTTTACCGGATTGGTATCATCAAATCGCAGATTACATTTTCCACTATTTTTTTCTGCAATTCCAAAATTCAGGCAAATGGATTTCGCATGGCCAATGTGAAGGTAGCCGTTTGGTTCCGGTGGGAATCGCGTATGAACACGATTATCCCACTTCCCTGAAGCGGTATCATCATCAATAATTTTTTGGATAAAGTTAACAGGTTCTTTTTGAGTGTCATTCATATTAGAATTGCGATAGAGCCCTTTTTAATCTTCTTAAACAAATATCTTTTCCTAAAAGTGAAAGAATTTCAAACAGAGATGGCCCATTGATAGTACCGCAAATAGCCAATCGGATTGGTTTCATAACTTTCCCAAATCCAATTCCTTTTTCTTCCATAAATGATTTCAATTTTTTTTCTAATGATTCTTCATCCCATTGATCAATTTTCAGTAAAATAATTTGAATATCAGAAACAATGTCTGATGTATCATTCTTCCATGTTTTTCTAACATCTTTTTCATCAAATTCCTGAGGATCGCTGAAAAAATAATCAGATTGAGTCATGAGATCTACTAATGACTTAGAACGAATTTTTATCAAATTAATCACGGATAATCTAAAAGCTTTGTCAAAATCAATTCTCCAATCTTTTTGAAAGATTCCTATCCCTGATAAAATAGATTCATTCGATTGTTTGACTAAATGCTGCCCGCTGAT
>CAZYLQ010000074.1:0-5551 GCA_964648395.1 uncultured bacterium
TGATATTAATTTTGTATCAGATGAAGACTTTTCAAAAAAGTTTGATTTAATGGGTGAAAATGAACCAAAGATACGAGCTCTATTTAATGAAAATATAAGAAGAATTATATCAGCAAATCCTGAATGGGTATGGGAGTTCAATAATGATCAAATCATGATAAAATATCTCATTTCAGGCAGTACAATTTCTGAATTGGAAGATATTAAACCATCATTGGGTGAACTAGCAAAAATTCATAATGAACTAAAAAATATAAACTGGTCTGATATTCCGACCAAATTGGAGATTGATAAGGACACGCCAGAAGAAATATTAGATCACAAATTATACAGAAAACGAATGACCACATTTGGATGTGCTATAGGGTGCGGAACAATTCTTATTCCATTTGCACTTTTCATGTTGTACGGGTTTTTCTCAACATTTGAATTTAAATTTCTCGGACCTTTTTTATTTATGGGTGTCCCAGGATTTCTATTATTTAGATGGGGGCGTTTAGAGTGGAAACGAAATAAACAGTTGAAAGCTGATGGAAAGGTACGGGATTCTCAATGATCCTCATCATAGATAATTATGATTCCTTTACTTGGAACTTGGTCCAAGGTCTTGAAATATTGGGCGCCGACGTTACGGTAAAACAGAATGATGATTCATCTGCTTTAGCAAATCTCAACGCTGACAGCATTATCATTTCCCCCGGTCCGGGAATACCTGCTGATTCAGGTTATTCAAATCAAATCATTCAAAAATTTATGAATCAAAAACCTATTCTGGGTGTGTGCTTGGGTCACCAGTGTATAGGATCAGTCTTTGGTGCAAACATTCAACAATCGAAGCGAATTCTTCACGGAAAAACATCTTTGATTCATCATCAACAATCGGGGTTATTTGAAGGAATACCTTCTCCGTTTCAAGCGGCGCGGTATCATTCTCTATCTTTGGATTCTATTCCTAGCAATTTTGTTAATACAGCTTGGACAAATGATCAAGAAATCATGGCAATTCAGCATGAATCTCTCCCAATATTTGGTGTCCAATTTCATCCAGAATCATTCTTAACACCCATGGGATCAAAAATATTGATGAATTTTTTGAATTATAAAAATGGCGGAATAGTCGAATGAAAAAGATAATACTAAAAGAAAAAATACTTTTATTTTGTCCATCCTGTAATATAGTGTAAAAAGAAATTTTAGAATGAAATACACAACTATTTTTAAAGGAAATTCCGAATCAGATTTACTAAATATTTTTGCTTCAAATCCGATTGACATTCTTTCTTTATCGTTGGATGATCCTCCCGAAATTTTAACAGAGTTTGTAAAAAAATATGATAGAAAATTCTTGGCAGGATTCATTTCTTACGAATATGGTGTAAAGCAATTAGGTGTGCCTGTTCACAATTTAAATGATTTCCCTGCTGTCCATTTCAGGGTATACGATTCTTTTGAAAAAAATAAAAATTTTGAAAAAACGAAAAATATTGACTGGGATCAATTCGAATCGACGCTTATAAAATCAGAATATGATTCTGGCTTTGAGAAAATACAAAATCATATTCGTTCAGGTGATTTTTATCAAATTAATTTCACCCATTCATTGAAATCAAAAACGAAATCATCACCGAAAGAATTATTTCTAAAACTTCGAGGGAAAAACCAAGTCGGATATTCAGTATTTATGGAACATAATGATTGGGCGATTCATTCCCTCTCACCAGAACAATTTATCAAAATAGAAAATCGAATTATTACAACAAAGCCTATTAAGGGGACATTTCCCCGTGGGAAATCACAAGAAGAAGATAACTATAATCTCAAATCATTATTAAATAGTGAAAAAGAACAGGCAGAACTTTATATGATCATTGATCTTTTGCGGAATGATTTGGGGAAAATATGCAAAACCGGTTCTGTTCAAGTTTTGCAATCAAAATCAATTCAAAAATTAGGAAAAGTATTCCATACGTATGGGATTATTCAGGGAAAATTAAAATCGAACCTTCATCCAATCGAAGCGCTTCTTTCAATGTCTCCTGGCGGTTCCATCTCTGGGTGCCCCAAAAAACGATCTTGTGAAATTATTCATGGTTTAGAATCGCAAGCACGGGGCATTTATACGGGAACGATCGGTTACATCTTACCAGATGGGACCCTTAATTTTAATATTGCAATTCGTACGGTAACACAAATTGGAAAAGAACTAACACTGGGAGTTGGTGGCGGTATAACAATTGAATCCGACAATGAAAATGAATATATGGAAACATTGATGAAAGCATCTTCGTTCCAGCCATGATAAAAGCATTAATTAATAACCAATGGGAATCCATTCCCAAAGAGAATCTCCAACTCGGTACAGATACATTTTCATTTTCATCAGGACTTTATGAAACATTCCGAACATTGGATTTTAAACCAGTGTTTCTGCAACTTCATTTAGATCGTCTTTTTAGTTCTGCGGATCAAATTGGATTAAATATTGATTATTCTAAATTAGAAATTTCGAATATGCTCTCAAAAGTAATCCACGATTTTCAGGATTCAAACCAGCGCGTTCGTATTTTGGCTGTTCCAAATAAACTTATAGTTTATACATCATATTTGAATTTAGATCCTTCAATTTATAATGGTGTTTCTGTCATCACCATTGAAGCAAGCCGCGCGCAACCTGAAATAAAAACAACCGATTACCATGCGTGTCTAACTGCCTGGAAAGCAGCAGTAAATGCCGGGTGTTTTGAAGCTATACTTATGGATGGTAATGGCATACTTTATGAAGGAAGTCGCAGTAATTTATTTTGGGTGAAGGATGCAAAATTATTTACCCGAAAGGAAGATGTGCTTCCCGGAACGACCAGGCAAATAATTATTAATCATTCATCAGTCTCAATTAAGTACAATACTTTAAACAGTATGGATCTATCCAATATTGATGAGTTTTTCCTAACCAATAGTGGTTCTGGAATTATTCCTGTAACGCGTATTAATGATAAATATATCGGGAATGGCTCTGTGGGAATAATAACGCGCCAACTCTTATCACAATATAATGAATGGATGCTAAAAGAAATCGCTCGGTAAATTTTACTATAGAGAGAAATATGAAAAAGCTACTTCAAATTAATATAAAACCAAATACAGCCAATGAACATGGAATCCCAAAAACATCCGTTATCAGTGCAATACTTTCAAAATCGGGGTTAAAAGGTGATTACAATAACTATCGTACAATTAAAAAAAGTGGAAATCCAGACATGGCAGTATTGCTTTTTTCAATCGAAACTATTAAGGAATTAAATAAGGAAGGTTGGCCTGTAAAACCTGGAGATTTAGGCGAGAATTTTACTTTAACAGGAATTCCCCATTCCCATTTTTCGCCTAATCAGCAATATCAAATTGGGGAAAGCTTAATTGAAATTTCTTTTGAATGCGATCCATGTCAAAATTTATCTGTTCTTTCGTATGTTGGTAAAACCAAAATAAATGAGTTTATTAAAACTCTCATGCACAGGCGTGGGTGGTATGCTAGAGTTTTAAAAGAAGGACTTATAGTCCAGAATTGTATTGTTAAACAAATTTGATGAAAGAGATAATTGAATTAAAAATATCAGGTATGCACTGCGCAGGATGTGTGGGCTCCGTAGAAGGCGCTTTGCGAAAAGTGGATGGCGTGGAAGAAGCGATTGTAAATCTTACTTTAGAAAAAGCCACTATTTCCGGTTCTGTAGATTCGGCTAATCTTCTCTCAGCAGTGGAAAAAACCGGATATGGCGTAGAATTGCTCGGATCGGAAGTACTCCTTGATCTGCAAGTAAAGATCGATGAAAAAGTAGAGACAGCTTTTTCCCAAATGAAAATTGCATGGGGTTTTACAATTCCGGCAATGATTTGGATGGGAATCCACATGATTTCTGGCAAAACTTGGCTATCTATGGAAGGAATGGAATTGGGAATTTTTATTTTGAGTGCTTTAGTCTGTTTTTTTCCTGGACGACTAACGCTAATGAGTGCATGGAAATCTGCAATCCATCTGTCACCCAATATGGATGTCCTGATCGCGCTTGGATCTTTGGCTGCACTTTCAACAGGTATCATTAAAAGTTATATAGAGATTCATTCTTTTGCTGGGGTTGCAGGAATGATTATGTCTTTTCATTTGACTGGAAGATATATCGAAACAAAGGCACGGGGGAGATCATCCGAAGCAATCCAAAAACTTATGAGTCTTGGAGCAAAACAAGCCACAGTTTTGAATATGGAAAACAATGAAGTTCAAATTAATGTACAAAGTCTCATTGTGGGCCAAATCGTTATTGTCCGTGCAGGAGAAGTTATCCCCACGGATGGTATTATTAAAGAAGGGTGCGCCACCATTGATGAATCCATCGTTACGGGAGAATCAGTTCCTGTTACAAAAAATATTGGCGATGATGTGATTGGTGGAACCATTTGTGCAAACAGTACAATAAAAGTTGAAGTGACAAAAATTGGGTCAGAAACATTTTTAGCCAAAGTAATTCAAATGGTGGAACATGCACAAACGACCAAAGTCCCTATTCAAGTTTTTGCTGATAGAATCGTGGCAATTTTTGTTCCTGTCATATTGGGATTGGCCATATCTACCTTTTTTGTTTGGAACTTTTTCCCAACCCAAATGAAACAATTGGCACAGATATTTTCAGAATTTTTTCCCTGGGTTAATTTAGATTTATCGCCTACGGGAATGGCGATTTATGCAGCCATTGCTGTCTTGGTGATTGCTTGCCCTTGTGCCCTTGGACTTGCAACACCCACAGCTTTAATGGTAGGAACCGGACTCGGTGCCGAAAATGGTATTTTGATTCGAGATGGTGCTGCCATCCAAAAACTCAATGAAGTGAATTTAATTCTTTTTGATAAAACGGGCACACTCACAAACGGAAAGCCCATCGTCAAAAAGGTGCATCAAATTTCCAACATTATAGAAAATGATCTCATCCGAATGGCTGCATCATTGGAAAAAGAATCCACTCACCCCCTGGCGAATGCCATTGTGAAATTAGCAGAAGAAAATGAATTGGAGCTAGATTCGGTTTCAGAAATTAAAGTGATGCCCGGAAAGGGAATTTCGGGAAAGTATGGAAATGCAACGCTTAAAGTTGGAAGTGCATCCTTTATCGATTATACTACAGAATTAGCCATGGCAGGAACACCTGTCTGTCTTTCTTTAAATGATGAATGTATCGCCATATTTGAAATTGAAGATGCTGTTCGTTCAGATTCTGCGGATACAATTTCATCTTTAAAATCTGCCGGATATAAATGTGTTTTGGTCACCGGCGATAAAAAAGAAATTGCGGATACGCTTTCTATCCAACTCAATATTGACCATGTTCATGCGGAAGTACTTCCTGATGAGAAAACCAATATTGTAAATTCTTATCAAAGTGAAGGGTTTGTGGTTGCAATGGTGGGGGACGGTATTAACGATGCACCTGCTATCGCTCAGGCTGATGTTGGAATCGCAATGGGCAGTGGCACAGATATCGCCATCGAAACAGGAGAAATT
>CAZYLQ010000074.1:5651-8342 GCA_964648395.1 uncultured bacterium
TTGACACTGTTTTGGACCCTTTTTATTCCAAACCTCAGAATTGATTTTTCTATTGAGCATCTCTTCTCTCAGAAAGACCCCATGGTTGAACGATACTTTTCATTCCAGAAAATTTTTGGTCGGGAAGATAATGTTATTACAATTATCTATAAGCCTCAGGACGCTCTAAAGAAAAACCTGTATATTGAGTTGGAAGATCTGGTCTATCAAATTGATGAACTTCCAGATGTTAGGAATGTTGCATCACTTTTCACATTAAGTGATATCGATCTTAAAGCCTGGATAGGTGACTTGTATGATGACTCTGCACCCTGGGATGAAGATTCCATATTAAAAGCTTTAAAATATATTCAGGAAGACCCATCAATTGGATCAAGGGTATTATCAAAAGACCTCAATTATGGGGCAATCATAATTACTCTTACGGATGTTGCCAACAACCACCATGATCGAACAGCACTTATAAATCAGATCAAAACTCTGACTGCTAAAACATCTCCGGAGTGGACTTATTCCGGTGTATCCGTTTTAAGAACTGAGTACGTAAGCTATATGATCCGAGATAATTTTCTTTTTCTACCACCCATAGCCATTTTATTAGTATGCATCTTGAGCTTTCTTTTTCGAAACTGGGTTCAAGTTCTTCTTCCAATCTCGACCGTTCTCATTACAGTAATATGGCTTTTAGGATTCATGGGTCTTCTGGGTTTGGAAATCAATATCATGACATATATCGTACCTACACTTCTTTTTATAATTGGGATTGGGGATGCCATCCATATCCAAGCAAGATTTAGAGAGAATCTTTCCCGGGGAGATACTGGCCCTAAAAAGGCCATGCTACTAACTATGGTCCAAATGTCTAAAGTAATATTTTTAACCAGCCTAACTACATCCATAGGTTTTCTTGCTCTAATGACTACTTCCATCAAAATCGTGCAGGAATTTGGTTTCGAAATTGCCATTGGTGTTATGATGGCTTGGCTGGTATCCCTTTTAGTTGTTCCATCAGGCATTCTGGTTCTAAAAGGTTTTCAATACCAAAGAAAATATCCTTTTTCAACTCTATTGGAATGGCTTTCAACAGCTATCTTAAACAGACCATGGGTATTTGTAATTATTCCTTTGATGATCTCAGCCATATGTATTTTCAAGATTAAAGATATTTCTACTGATGCATCTCTCATGGATGATCTTAGACCACAGAACAAACTCTACCATGATCTTAAGCTCACGGAAAAATATTTTGGCGGTGTGCTACCATTCGAAGTTTTGCTACACTTGGATCCTAATGTCAATGGTGCTCCAAAGAATGTGGTAGATCCTGATGTTCTGCCTTTTTTAAATCAAGTTGAATCTCTTCTGCGTTTTCAGCTAAAGGAAAGTCGTTTTTTTTCATTATCAGATCTGCTTGAATCTGTTAAACGGATTCGTGGAGATGATATGTCCGCATCATATGCCCAGGAAACGATTGACATTGTGCTTGAAAATCAGTCAAAAGGACAGATTAAACTGGTAAGTCCAGATGGAAGAACCCTGCGGATCTCCGGGCTGATAGAAAACAAAACTTCTTCCGCTATGGAAAAGATTTATAGTCAACTGGATTCACTGGCTCAATCCTTTCCCCCTTATCTATCCATTGAATATACTGGCACTACCGTTGTGGCTCTAAAGACCAATGATTATCTGGTGCAATCTTTGAGCAATAGCCTAGGGATAGCCCTACTGTTTATTAGTATTATTATGATATTCCTGTTCCGGACTAAATCAATCCTTTTCGCAAGCCTGCTCACCAATCTGATTCCCATTTTTACTGTGCTTGGGGCATTAGCCTGGTTAGAGATCTCTATACGTCCTCCTACAGCTATGACATTTTCAGTAGCCTTAGGTATTGCTGTAGATGACAGTTTGCACTTTCTACTTCGTTACCGCCGCGAGTTGTCCCAAGGCTTAAGCAGAAAAGATGCTATCAAGGCGACGATAATGAATACTGGATCAGCGCTGTTAATCACAACAACGGTACTGGTAGCTGGGTTTTCAGTACTCGTACTATCTTCTTTTTTACCTACTTATCAATTTGGAATACTATCAGCAAGCATGATAGGATCTGCCTTAGTGTGCGATTTAACACTTCTCCCCGCTCTTTGCCTTCTTCTTCCTAGCGATCACCACCGAGAAACATGATTAGAGATAGATTTTGAGACAATAAATTCAGATGGCAAACAATAAAACCATTTTTAGATTATACTAGCTAAAGTACAACTATTTTGATTGCCAGAATATCCCGATCCCAATATTTAATTCTTATCCTAGTCGGGTTTAATTTGAATATAAATGGTTTTGCGCAATCATTTTCGACTAAAGGTCAACTCTGGACCAGTGCTCTAACCAGCAACGATGTTCCAGATAACCAATCATCCATCGAATCTTCCCTGGGATATATCCCTACTTTTTCTCTATTTAAAAACTTATCTAATAACCAATTGATAGATATAGAATGGGCCTATCGATTAGACAGAGCCTATTCCGGTAATTCCCTATTGCATAACAATGAATCTCATCACCGCTACTGGATTCGGTATTCCAGCGAAAAATTAGAAGCCCGACTGGGCTTACAGAAAATTGTGTTTGGTCCCTCTTTTGTTTTACGTTCCCTTTCCTGGTTTGATACGATTGATTTAAAGGATCCCA
>CAZYLQ010000075.1:0-6473 GCA_964648395.1 uncultured bacterium
CGGTGCCGGGCTTTACTACCGCGCATTGAAAACAGGAATCTTTGAAGGTAGTGTTTCGGATTTACCAACCCGTGATCGTTTAGACCAGGCTTACGAAGATGACCCTGTAGCACTCTTGGATTTGTTGAGATCCATTGATCCTGAATATGCAGAAATTGTTCATATAAACAACAAGAAACGACTCATGCGTGCTTTAGAGATTTATGAAACAACAGGGAAGACGCCGACGGAGCATTTTAAAGATCAAAAGAAACATCCGGTTGAAACAATGAATCTTTTTACCGTTTTATTAAATTGGGATAGAAAAATAATTATCCAACGGATTGAACAGAGGACTGATGAAATGTTTAAAAATGGCTGGATAGAGGAAGTACAGGAATTATTAATAAAACAATCTGAGTCCAAAAAGGTTTATCCTGCGTTGAATTCTATTGGGTATCGGCAGATACAGACTTATTTAAACAATGAAATGACTTATGATGAAATGAGAGATGATATTGTCATCCGTACTCGCCAATTCGCACGACGACAGGTCCAATGGTTTAAAAAAGAGAAAATTGATTTAATTGTTGAAATGGATCATCTGAACCAAGAGACTACTCCCGATGTTATTATTGATCTAATCTCTGGAAATTAATACAGGCTTGATAGGTTTAGATGAATTTGCTCTGGCTAAGTTTTATATCCTTCTTTTTACATTACACCAAACGTAACACCGCTGGAAAAAATAAATTTATTCCAATCTTTGTTTGTAAAAGCTTCACTGGTGATACTGGCGCCCAGATTAATAACCATCCCTTGATGAACCTTAACAAGTTTAATCCCATGCCCGGCAACAGTGGTATCGCCAAAAGTCAAAATACCAGTCCGGTATCCCAAAGTCATTGATTCTGACAATGTTTTTTCAAAACGACCATTAACCAAAAACCCGTTGTCAATCCTGTATTCGCCATAATGGGTTCCAGGTAGGTAGTCCAATAATTCCAATTCCCAGACTCCGCCAACGATGAATTGATTCACAGTATTCAGATTATCACTAAAAAAATATTTCCCTGAAATAGTGACATGATATTTTTGAAACTTTTTTCCTGTCCCTCCAGATAAATGTCCTTTCATCCATGAATTTTCACCAGGAAAAAACTGGAGGTAGGCTTGTACTTTTTCCCCATCCCAATGATTATTAAAAAAATCTTCATATCCCACATTCCTGTATGTTTCGGAAAGTGAAAATCCAAAATGAGGTCTGTCCCAGAAGGTCATTATATTTTCTTTATTCTCCACTTTTAATCCACTTACATTTTCTTTCAGTACGATCAAGTTCAATTGACTAGTAAAATTTCGTCCATGTTTCTTTTTGAGATAAAATTGAGTCAAATATGTGGCATTTTCATAATTCAACGATGTATCTCGCTTACCAGCTTCATATTGATAAATGGATGCATTGGAATTCACCGGTGACAAATCCTCGGAGAGGCCAATAGCCAATTCCTTATTGATGCCAAATTCGCTTTTTAAAAGGATTGACCAACCGACCATCCCAACTTGAAATAATCGATGGTTTTCGGCAGGAATGATTGAAATAACTGCTGGGGCTACTAGTTTCGGTGATTCGTAACCGAGATTCACCAAATAAACCGGTGTGCCACCAAAAAGGGGCGTCATTAAAATGAATGATCTGAGAACGAATCGTTTAAAGGCCATATCGGGCCAATTCTCCTGCAACACGATCTCCCTGATACCGTGCCATTGTCATGATTGAAACCATTGGATTAGCACCGCAGGAAGTTGGGAAAGATGATGAGTCGCAAACGACGAGGTTCTTTACATATTTAGATTCACAGCGAGAATTCAGGATGCCTAATTCGTGATCTTCGCCCATGCTCACTGTGGCCTGGCAGTGTGCAGATGTTAATTGGGTCTGGTGTGGAAGGAAGGTTAATTCATTACAGTATTCAGCTTGAGATTTATTATTAAATGTGGGCCTGTTTAGAGGACCGATAGGCTCTTCAGATGGAAGCATGACTTTTTTGGCGCCGCTCCCAAACATGATCTCCACGCCTTTTTTTGCGGCAATTCGCATGCGTTTTTTGTCTTCTTTTGTAAGGCGATAAATAATTTCAGGTTTTTGTGAAAAAGAATTCCATACTACACGGTTCTTTTTAACCGGTGTGTCTATCAACATGACGCCAAAACCGTTGATTTGGGGATAGTTCAGAACCATGTCAAAGTGGGGAGCACCAAACCCTGGAACCATCCCGGCTGCGTAAATGGGATGGCCGAAGAGGCATTCGTAATAAAAACCGTGGGATTCATAAAAATGGTCCGAATACATACTGCCAGTGATGCCTCGGTAATTCACCAGTTTATTATCCTGAACTCCAATGATGGGCAGGCTTGGATGAATGATGAGCCCGCGTCCCAGTGTATCATTCGGATTTGGATGTTTTGACCGGAATAGAAGTGCAGGCGATTCCACAGCGCCAGCGGCCACAATAATCAATCCTGCAGAAATGGAGACAGAACCGGCGGGGTATTTATTGGGGAGAGATTTCTCGTCCGCTTCTAAAATTTTCCCCTGAATGCCGGTTGCTTTTTTATTTTCGTTTTGTCCAGAAAATTGAATTTTTTCAACTTCAAAATTATGGATTACATCTACACCATTTTGGATTGCGTCGGCAATATACGTAATCATGGTACCCATTTTTCGATCATATTTACAGCCAACTGTACAAAATCCGCACCCGAGGCAGTTTTTCATATTCAGTTCGAATTTTTTGAAGGACACACCTTCCGCCTGACAGCCTTCTGAAAAAAGCCGGTTATTGTCATTCACCATATCGTCTGGTGGTTCATGGACATGTATACGTTCCCGGACGTGGTTCAGGGCATTGGACATATTGAGCCCGGTGATGCCGTAATCGTTTGCTTTAGAATCAAAGGAATATTGGTCAATGCCGAATTCGGATTTCCATTTTTTCCAGACCGATTCCACAGGATCAAAACAAAGGGCCACGTTTACGGTTGTGCCGCCACCCACGCATTCACCGCCTCGGACGGCAATGGATCCATCTTTTGTACCCCGGGTCCCACGATCAGCAAATAAATGCCGAGCACCTAATTCTTCCTGTACAATAGATGCACCCTCATAGTAACCGCCTTTTTCCAAAAGAAGAATCTTTTTATCTGTTTTTTCTGCTATGGTCGCTGCCAAAACGCCACCCGCAGCACCTGACCCTATGATAACAATATCGGTCTGGAGTTTCATTGGTTTTCCTGGGGATCAAAATGACCGTCATAACCCATGACTTCCCACATGTCTTCTTGGCAATAGGTGCAGGCATTGATCACGCCTTTGGCGCTGTTAAAGAACATGCGCCTGATGTTGAAACTGCTTTGGCTCCATAAATAAAAATAGTCTGATTGGACTTCCTTAGGTGCGCTCATAAACGATTCAAAGTAACCATGCTTTTTTTCAAAATCATTGAAAAGTAATTTGTCATGATGAACAAATTCATCAATTCTTGAATTGATCTCATTATTTTCAAATCCTTCAAATTCTCGAAATAATTTAGCTTCCTCATCAATGATAGCCGGGAGCTTTTCATTGAATAATTGAATATCATTAAAAAGGACAAAAGCCCGCTGAAACGGTTCCTGCCGTTCTTCTGTCAAAGGGAAATGGATATCAAGGTTTTTTAAAACAGTATCGGGAGTGATTTCTGGAAAACGGGGATGTTCAAAGGGCAAAACAAGTTTTATCAGGGATCGTAAAATTGGATTATAATGGTCCGGATGGGGATCGTTTGTTAAAAGGTGGATAAAGCGGGTTCGTGGTAAAAAGGGGGTACAACTGGATAATCCTAAAACAGTGATTGCCTTAAGGAAATTTCGTCTGGAAATATGTCCGCTATCCGAGAGCATTTTTCTATTTTATTAGTGAATGTTTCATTGATCTGGATGAATTGTAACTCATATAGGGATTCTATTCAAGTTTAATCCATCAAAAGACTGATAATTTATATTTGATTTAAATGTTCTCAATCATCACTCACTATTGTAAATTTACGAGCTATACAACCCTTTAAATTGGTCCAGAGAGGCCGATAAGGGCAGGGTAAGACCTCCGCGCGAGTTATTAAAAACCTCTGTCCGGAGGTTTTTTTTTGGAAAAAATGGAGATTGAATGAGTAACAAAATTTTAATGGATTCAGATTCAATCAGTCGTTCAATCACCCGGTTGAGTTATGAAATCCTTGAGAAAAACTTTAACTCCCAGGATATTGTATTAATTGGGATACATAATCGTGGCGTTCCATTGGCTGCACGAATTCAAAACAAGATTTGTGATATTAGTGGTGTTTCCTTAAACCAGGGATCGTTGGATATCACATTTCATAGAGATGATTATAGAGAGCGATTGGTGATTCCTCAAGTAAAAGGGACCGATATCCCCTTTTCATTAGATGGAAAAACCGTCATTTTAGTCGATGATGTGCTTTATACCGGGAGAACGATACGAGCTGCTATGGATGAATTAAATTCTTTTGGACGTGCTGCCAAAGTTCAATTGGCAGTGCTGGTTGACAGGGGACACCGTGAATTGCCAATCAAGGCAGATTATGTTGGTAAAAACATCCCAACCCATGAAGGGGAACACGTAAATGTGACTTTAACTGAAACGGATGAGGTAGACAGTGTCTACTTGATAAGGAGTGCGGGATAATGCTGAAACAAAGACATTTACTCGGACTGGAAGGATATCCCAGCGAAGATATTCAAACCATTATTGATACTGGATTCAAATTCCGTGAAGTTCTGGATCGGCCAATTAAAAAAGTGCCGTCGCTTCAAGGTGTAACAATTGTAAACCTGTTTTTTGAAAATTCCACTCGAACACGAATTAGTTTTGAATTAGCCCAAAAACGTTTGAGTGCTGATACGGTGAATTTTTCCGCATCTTCCAGTAGTTTGAAAAAGGGAGAGAGTTTTAAAGATACAGCACAAAATATTGAAGCCATGAAGATCGATGCCGTGGTCATGCGCCATCCAACTCCGGGAGCACCAAAACACTTAACAGAATTTATTGATGCAGTCATTATCAATGCGGGAGATGGAACCCACGAACATCCGACACAAGCCATCCTTGATATGATGAGTCTTCATGAAAAATTCGGGAAACTAAAAGGGCTCAAAGTTGGAATTATAGGTGATATTTCCCATAGTCGTGTGGCACTGAGTAATATTCATGGGCTTCTTATAATGGGAGCTGATGTTACATTGTGTGGTCCACCAAACCTTATACCACCTTTTATAAAGGATTTGGGGGTAAATATTAATTATAATGTGGACGAAGTCATTGAATGGGCGGATGCACTCAATATACTTCGGATCCAAAGAGAAAGAATGGGATTGGGACTTGTCCCATCTGTTCGGGAGTATCGAGCTATGTTTGGGATTACTCAGGAAAGGCTAGAGTCGCATCAAAAAGAGATAGTTATCATGCACCCGGGTCCTATGAATCGTGGCGTTGAAATTGATGGGACGGTCGCTGATGGAGATCAGGCCATCATTTTAGATCAAGTATTAAACGGAGTCGCTTCACGAATGGCGATCCTGTTCCTGCTTTGCGGCGGAAAATCCAGCGATGAAGATGAATCATGAAAATTGAAAAGATGGCCAAAAACCTTGTCCTGAAGAATGGAACAATAATAGATCCTTTTCATGGAAAAACTATTTCTGGGGATATATGGTTAAAGGACGGAAAGATCGTCGGTGTTGGAAAGGTAGATGCACCGAAGGATTCACTCACAATCGATTGCAGTGGAAAAGTAATTACACACGGATTTTGTGATATTCATGTTCATTTTCGTGAACCGGGAAGAGAAGATAAAGAAACACTTATAACAGGATCACATTCTGCTATGGCTGGTGGTTTTACACGTGTTTGTGTTATGCCCAATACAAATCCACCCTTGGATACTCCTGAATCCATCAATTTTATCAGGGAGAAAGCAGAAGAGTCTCCCATTTATATTCACCCAATTGGTGCTGTCACAAAATCACAAAACGGCAATGATCTCACAGAAATGGGGCTCATGCATAATGAAGGCGCAGTGGCCTTTAGTGATGATGGTTTACCCATCCAGAATGGTGCCATGATGAGAATAGCGTTAGAATATGCAACAATGATGGATGTACCAGTCATTAATCATGCGGAAGATGAATGTCTTAGAGCAGAAGGTGTAATGCATGAAGGGAAAATCTCGACTCAATTGGGGCTCCCGGGGAATCCTGATCTGGCAGAATCTGCCATGGTTTACCGCGATTTGGAACTTGCTCAATTTACTGGGGCTAGATTGCATATTCCCCATGTTAGCTCAATGAAAGCGGTTCATCATATCCGTGAGATGAAATCAAAAAATGAAAAAGTCACCGCAGAAGTAACACCGCATCACTTATTCTTTAATGATGAA
>CAZYLQ010000075.1:6573-8318 GCA_964648395.1 uncultured bacterium
TGGAATGGACCTTCGAAAAGGTACATGTACAATCTCGGTCAATTAATTCTCCTTATTATGGAGAGACATTAAAAGGGAAGGTTGAGTTCACAATTTCACGCGGACTAATCACCACTCAATTATCTTAAGTTTTTTTTAGATTATTTATTGACCAAGGTAGTAAATATTGTCTAATTTTGTGGGCTTTATTCGAAGTGAAAATGAAAACAATATCAATAAAACAATCAGAAATCGAAAAAAATTGGTGGATCGCTGATGCCGAAGGACAAACCCTTGGCCGATTCGCCTCAAATATTGCCCAGATCCTTCGTGGAAAACACAAAGTGAATTTTACACCGCATATGGATATGGGCGACTGCGTCGTGGTTGTTAATGCAGAAAAGATCCAAGTGACTGGATCCAAAGAAACTGATAAAACCTATTTCCGCCATTCCGGTTTTCCGGGAGGTGGTAAGGAAACATCTGTTGCAGAAATGCGCCAAAAACATCCAGAAAGGATTGTAGAAAATGCGATCAAAGGAATGTTGCCACACAATCGCTTGGGAAGAAGTATCTTGTCTCATTTGAAAGTGTACGTTGGTTCAGATCATCCACACGCAGCTCAACAACCACAAACATTAGAAATTTAAAATTATGTCAGAAGCTACTTATTACGGAACTGGCCGCAGGAAAAGATCAATAGCACGAGTTTTTGTGTCTCCGGGAAAAGGAGATATCCAAGTGAATGGTCAACCTTTCAGGGATTACCTATGCCGGGAAACTTTAGCAACGGTTGTCATGCAGCCCCTCGTAGCAATAGAAAGCGAAAAAGCCTACAATATTAATGTTAATGTAAATGGAGGTGGACTAACCGGTCAAGCGGGAGCTATTCGTCTGGGGATCTCACGAGCGCTTTTAGGGGTGAATGATGACTATCGTGCCATCCTGAAAGAGAAAGGATTCCTGACCCGTGATGCGCGGAAAGTTGAGCGGAAGAAACCCGGTCAGCCTGGCGCCCGTAAAAACTTTCAATTCTCTAAACGGTAATTATTATCTATGCCTGAAGTCAAATTTGAAGATCTTCTGGGTACCGGTGCTCATTTTGGGCACGTAACCCGGAAATGGAATCCTAATTTTAAACCTTATATTCTTCTAGAGAAGAATGGGGTTCATATTATAAACCTTGAATCCACGATTGAATCATTAAATAAAGCGTCTGCTTTTGTAAAGGAAATCATAAGTAAAAATGGTGAGATCCTTTTCGTTGGTACTAAAAAACAAGCTCAGGACATTGTACAGCAGGAAGCGGATAAATGCAGCATGTTTTATATTGTAGAACGATGGCTGGGTGGAACATTAACTAATTTTTCTACCATTAAGAAAAGCATAAAACGATTGAAAATGCTGGAAAAAGAAGGGTCAAACCTTTACGAGAACCTTACGAAAAAAGAAACTCAAATGCTCAACCGTGAGCGAGTAAAACTAGCAGATCAACACCGCGGTATTAAAGATATGCGACGTTTACCAGATGCAGTTATAGTGGTAGATGCCCAATATGAAGACACTGCTATTCGTGAAGCTAAGCGGTTGTATATCCCTATAATTGCAATCGTTGATTCAAACACAGATCCGAGTAAGGTGGATTACCCTATTCCGGCAAATGATGATTCAATCCGGACAATTCAATTAATCATTGCAGCCCTAGCAGATGCTATAAATGAAGCACGTGGTACTGCTGCAGAAAAAAATAAGAAAAAATCTGATAA
>CAZYLQ010000076.1:0-8297 GCA_964648395.1 uncultured bacterium
GAAGTGAAGGTATTTGAGGATTTAAATAATGGGAAATATCATACCCGTAAGTGTACATGCGGTGCCTGGCTTCGTCCCGATATCATTTGGTTTCAGGATACGTTAAGTGAGAGTATTGTTCACAAAGCAACAAAAACAATTTTATCGTGTGATCTCTTTATCAGTATTGGTACAAGTGCGGTGGTTTGGCCTGCTGCAGGATATCCAAAACTCGCCAAAGATAGAGGCGCTTTTTGTATTGAGATTAATCCTGAAGAGACTGAACTTTCGCCACTATATGACCAATGTATTCGATCAACTGCAAGTCATGCTTTAACTCAATTATTTCTATAAAGGAAGAATATGAAAAATTCATCAATATTTTTAGCAGCTGCATTTTTTCTTGTAATAGTCTTACACCATACAGCGCCTGAAGAGTTACGATACCCGATAACAGAAAAAGGAGATATTCAAGATACGTATTTTGATACGACTATTGCGGATCCGTATCGGTGGCTTGAAGATGATTATTCAAATTCAACGAAGGCCTGGGTGACTAAACAAAATGCTTTTACAAACTCTTATATGAGAAAAATTCCTTTTCGACGAAAAATAGAAAAACGATTAACTGAGATCTGGAATTATCCTTCCCAGGGCATGCCTTTCAAAAAAGGAGAAAAATATTATTTTTTTAAGAATGACGGGCTCCAGAGTCAGTCTGTTCTTTTTGTTCAGGATGCTCCAACAAGTGAAGCAAAAGTTTTTTTGGATCCTAATGAATTATCCAATGATGGAACCATTGCTTTAGGTGGTACATATTTTTCGAATGATTATAAATATATGGGGTATTCTGTCAGCATTTCCGGTTCTGATTGGCGGGAATTTTATGTGAAGAATCTTTCAACTGACGAAATACTGCCTGATCATTTAAAATGGGTCAAATTCAGCGGCATGGCCTGGTTAGGAACTGGTTTTTATTATAAAAGATATCCAATTCCTGATGAAAATGAAGAACTGTCTGCAGCAAATGAGCTTGCTAAAGTTTATTATCACCGATTAGGTACATCTCAGGAAGCAGATGAATTAATTTATTATGATCCTGATAAACCCAAACTAGCTCCAAGTATAAGTGTATCAGATGATGAGCAATTTTTGTTTTTATATAGATCCAGCGGAACATATGGAAATATGCTGGCTTTCACAGACACCAAATCAGATGAAGAAAATTGGACGCACATTGTAGATGACTTAAATTCAAATTGTTGGATTATGGATAACATAGGGGATCAATTGATTGCTCAAACAGATCGCAATTCTCCCTTTAAGAAAATTGTCCGAATTGATCCAAAAAAACCACAGGAATCAAACTGGACAACATTGATAGAAGGAACACAAGATCAAGTTCTATCTTCAGTGAACCTTGTTGGAGGTAAATTCTTTGCGCATTTTACCCAGGATGTTACATCAGTCTGG
Source organism: uncultured bacterium (assembly GCA_964648395.1). GTDB lineage: Bacteria > Fidelibacterota > Marinisomatia > Marinisomatales > UBA1611. The sequence goes on from CAZYLQ010000076.1 coordinate 1,453, forward strand.
AAAGTCTATGATCTGGATGGGAATTTTCTTTATGATGTAGACCTGCCAGGAAAAGGAATTGTTAGTGGTTTTGGTGGCAAAAAAGACCAGATGATCACCTGGTACACCTTTAATAATTCAGTGAGTCCATCCACAATCTATCAATATGATATAAAGCAGAATATATCCACAGTTTATAAGGAATCAGAAGCAAAATTCGATCGGACCGGTTTCGTTTTAAAGCAGGATTTTTATCCGTCTAAGGATGGGACAATGATTCCTATCTTCATTGCCCATAAAAAAGGGCTTAAAATGGATGGAAAACGTCCGACCTTACTCTATGCCTATGGTGGGTTCAATGTGTCCATTAAACCCTATTTTAGCAAGGCTAATTCAATTTTATATGAGAATGACGGTGTCTATGCTATTGCTAATTTAAGAGGCGGTAGTGAGTACGGGCAGAATTGGCACGAAGCGGGCATGCTACACAATAAACAAAATGTATTTGATGATTTCATAGCCGCAGCTGAATATTTGGAAAGAAGTGGTATCACAACTCCAAACTATCTTGCAATTCGTGGTGGTTCAAATGGAGGCTTGCTCATTGGTGCTGTGATAAATCAGCGACCTGACATTTGTAAAGTCGCTTTTCCTGAAGTTGGGGTGATGGATATGCTTAGATATGAAAAATTTACAATCGGTCACGCATGGGCAGTGGAATATGGATCTGTGTCAGAAAAAGAACATTTTGAAAATCTGGTAGATTATTCTCCGCTACATGCAATTCAAACTGGTACCAATTATCCTTCCGTTCTTGTTTACACGGCTGATCATGATGATCGTGTAGTACCTGCTCATTCATTCAAGTATACGGCTGCCTTACAAAATGCCCAGGGAGGGAGCGAACCTATTTTGGTTCGCATTGGCCAAAGTGCTGGCCACGGTGCTGGTAAGCCTACAAAGAAGGTTATTGAAGAATATGCTGAAAAATGGGCTTTTATGTTTTACGAAATGGGATTGGCAATTTAAGCAAGGACGCGAGCCAGATCATCTCTGATTAAGATTAAAATAGCCGATTGAGAAACAATCAAATAATCTTTATCCTCAATTTTGATCTCGATACTGGCTTTGCCGAGAAACAAGGCATAATCACCTATCTCTGCCTGGGTTGGAATATATTTAACATCTGATCCTTTTTCTTTCCAAGGTTCACTAAATGATGAATCAGGTGAGCCTAACGGGATTCCTGGACCTACTTCAACAACGATCCCACCGCGAACTTCCTGTTTTTCAATTACGCTGGGAGGAAGGTATAATCCTGCAGGTGATTTAGTTTCGCCAGTATCAGGACGGATTAATATGCGGTCACCAACGACTAATACTTGTTTATTTGAACTTTTCATAATTCAATAGATGGATCTGAATTAGCAATGCTTATCATTAACTGTAATTACAGTAGAAATATGGATGAAAGGTAGCTCTATTGATCTGTTTCTAATTCTTTAGGTTTTGGTGGAGACTTTCCCCAATAAGTTGGACTGGAATTTAACAAAAAATAGACATTATCATTGGTGCGATATACTTCTGAAGAATTGGAATTACGAATATAGTTATGCTGATAATCCTGCCCGGAATTTCCAAAGATATAATGAATTAATTTCTCATCTTTATCATTGAAAACCTGAAGATGGCGGCCCAATGAATCATCTACACCAAATTTTTCCCATTTAGTTTCATTTCTTGAAATGAGCATTTCCATTTTTACAGCGAGCAAACGGTCAAATAAATTATTTATTTGATTTTCTTTGATCAAAAGTGTATCAGCCTGAGTAATACGCCAGGTTGTATCAGATCGAACGAGTTCTAAAGAATTATCTCCTTCAGTAATTAAGACACGATGTATATTTTCTTGATTACCAGAAAATATAGAAGAACCTGCAACAATATGGGATTGTTGTACATTTTGGTTATAAAAGTAAATAACAGTAAGTATTACAAGTGCGCTTAATGTATACTTCAGTGAATCAGTCATAGATTTGCCTCAGAATTTCTGCATGTTTTTTTTCTTTTCTTATTTGAAAAAAACCAAATGTTAAAACAAGCAATGAAGGGATTAACATATTTGCCCATTTCCATTTTTTTCTAGTTGAATCTTCCAATTCTTGTAGTGGACGACTCGTGATTTCCCTTGATCTCAAAGATATCAAATCTTCATCACCAGCAAGATAGTCTACCGCATTCATCAGAAAAATGAGATTATCATTTACAGACATCCCTGCATCATCCGCTAGAAACTTAGAATCTGAGATAAGCATCAATTCACCGCCATTAACAAGTCTTGAGGTTGCAGCCAAGATTTTCCCTCTTTGTCCTAACATTCGAATGAACGGATTTTGCTGCGGGTCCGGGCTTAATATATAATTACTTTCCATTAATCCGCTATTAGAAGATGATTTAAACAATTCAATAACACCAGCAACTCGATCATTATTAGTGGTATCAATTTGAATTTCACTTGGGAAGAATGGTAAAACCTGTTCAAGATCAGAAACAACAATTTCATCCTTATTAAAAGATTGAACAATAGGGAAGAAGGGATAATCCATTGGTCGATTCATCATGAAAATTCCACGACGTTCCTGAACCTGAACTTTGCTTGATTTTCCATCCAAAACCAAATTTTTCTTCAATATTATACCATGATCTTTTAGAAAACTAAAAATGTCAGAATCGATTGGATTTGCTTGTTGCGTCTTAATATCAGTCAAAATTCCACTTTGCGTCAGTAATATTTTTTTGCCAGAGTCCATAATAGATACAAGATTATCCATCTCCAGCGAATCCAATGAATCCACAGCTCCCGATACTAAATAAACATCAATATCTGTATTAATTGGGCTGGATAAATCAACAGTTTGAAAAGAATAATGCTGGCTTAATTGAGAAGATAAATTATCTGTTTTTAAATCCGTTTCTGAATCTAAATGAGCCAAACCTATCCTTTTCTTATCAATATCAATTAATGACTTTATTTTTGTACTAATCAAATACTCTAACCCTGATGTCGACTGAATGACGGGAATCACTTCTTTTTTATCTTCAAACAATAAGACCATTCCAAGATAAACTTTTTTGATTTCTACTTTGTCATTTTCAATAATTTGCATTTGTACAGGCTGAATCCCATCTTTTCTGGCCTGTTCTTCCATGTCCTTATCCGATTCCGGGTTGTGGAAAAAGAATCGAATATTATTATCAGAGTAGGCACTGAATTCTTCTAAAATATCCTGCAGAAAACGCCGTGTATTTCCCAGTTCATTTGGAAGGTCATCAGAAAAATACACTTTCATGGTTAAGAAATCATCAACTTTGGAAACAATTGATTTGCTTGATGACGACAATGAATACATTTTATTATCTGTCAGATCATATCGATCAAAAATATCTCGAGCAATTAAATTTAACAGGAGCAATCCTGCAAGTAAACCACCTGAATAAAGGATGAATGAATTTTTATTTTTTGTTAACATGACTTAACTCCATTTCCGGGATTCAAGTACCCGGGTTGTCATGAAAAGAAAAAATCCAATCACTGATCCAAAATAAACAATATTTCTTGTATCAATAACGCCTCGAGACATATTAGATAAATGAAATTCTGTACTCAAATACTGGATTAGACCGGCTAAGCCAGGTGGTACAAACATTAATAACTTATCCATAAGAAAAAAAGTAATAACAATTGCAATTCCAACTATAAAAGCAATGACCTGATTTTCTGTGAGACTGCTGGAAAAAATGCCAACAGATGTATAAACACCCCCTAGAAGTGCTAATCCAAGATATCCGGTAAAGACAGCACCATGATCTATAGTCGTACCTACATTAAAGAGTGTAATGTAATGGATTAAAGTTGTTAACAGGGCAATTAGAATGAGCGTTAGACCTGCCAGGAATTTTCCTATAACAATATCTCTTTCCCGAACTGGAAGTGTGCTAATGATCTCAATTGTTCCCAAACTTTTTTCTCTGGAAATAAGACCCATGGAAACAGCGGGGATAAAAAAGAGATAAACTAAGGGAACGATCCCAAATAGAGACCTCATATCGGACTGATTGTAAAGGAAAAATGTGTTGGTGAAGAAATATCCATTTACCAGTGCAAAGACCACCAAAAATATATAGGCCATCGGTGTGTTAAAAAAGGATCGTAATTCCTTTTTATATAATGTGAGAATGTTATGCATGAGCAGAACCTCCATCCTGAGTCAAGTTTCTGAAAATTTCTTCTAAATTTCTCTTAGAAGTGCTCATTTCTACAAGTACCCACTTATGCTCCACAACATAGTCAAACACATCTTTTCTTGGATCGGATGTACTGGTGTGTTCTAGAACAACCTGAATGGAATTGCTCATTTTATGAATAGACACTATGGAGATACTTGGAATAACAGCTTTCATATCCTGGATGCTATTTTCATCTGCATTTTGAATTTCAAGATGAAGTTGGGTCATTCCTTTTGAATCTGATATAAGATCATCGCTGGTACCATCAGCAACAATTTCTCCCTTATTAATTATAATGATCCGATCAACTGTTGCTTGAATCTCTTGAAGAATATGAGAAGACATGACCACAAGTTTTTCTTTTCCTAACTTTTTGATCAGCCGTCGTATTTCAACAATCTGGTTTGGATCTAATCCGGATACAGGTTCATCCAAAATTAATATTTTAGGATCATGAATCATTGCTGCAGCGAGCCCAATGCGTTGTTTATATCCTTTTGAACAATTGCCAATAGTTCGATGCACAACTCCTTGAAGTGCACATTCTACTACAACTCGCTCCAATGCTTTTTTATAATCGTGGTCAACAATTCCTCGAATTTCCGCATGAAATTTCAAGTATTCATAAACTTTCATTTCAGCATAAAGTGGATTCAGTTCTGGTAAGTAACCAATTTGTTTTTGAATCTCGAGGCTATGTTCTAATATATTTTTCCCGTCAACGAATACATTCCCAGCTGTTGGAGATAAATATCCTGTCATCATTTTAAGAGTCGTGCTCTTTCCTGCACCGTTTGCTCCTAAAAATCCAACAATTTCTTTATCAGATAATGAAAATGAAATCGATTTCACGGCTTGAACATGCCCATAATTCTTGGACAGATTTTCAATGCGAATCAATGGTAGTCTCCTTAGGTTTTGAAATTATGAATGTTAAAAGAATAAAATAGTTCCTAAAATTGCTGGCAATATTATTAAAAAATATGGAGATGGGAAATAGAACAAAATAAATGTTTTGTGACGAATGCCACACGGAGAAAGAATAAATAGTGAATTACCTTGACTCTAATAAGGGAATGACTATATCTTCCTACTGACTAGTCAAAGTATTTTTGGCAAGTAATGGTATACCAAAACAAAACAAAAGAGGAGAGTATTATGACTCGTATCTTTAAATCAGTCATTTCTACTCTGGTAATTTTATCACTAGTAGCAGTTCTTCCAGCTGAAGAAACAACAGTTAAAGCTGATCAAGTTGAATTTGCCACAGAAAATGATAGCAACGATGCTATCTTTGCCAGTGCAGAAATAAAGAAGAAGAAGAAAAAAGGAAAGAAAATCAAGAAAAAAGGCAAAAAGAAGAAAAAAGGATTTTTCTCTAAGTTCAAAGGAGCTAAATAGCCTTATTCTTTTTCTAGAATAATATAAAAAAGGGTACGTTAATCGTACCCTTTTTTATTTCCTAAAATGCAATTATAATCAAAGCATCAAACCAAGGAGAAAATCCATGTTTAACAAACTACATATCGTTCTACTAGTATTAACACTAGTGGCGGTTCCCATTTTTGGTCAGGATGCAGACACGACAGACTTTGAAGAAGATGGTGGGAATGAAATGTTTACCAGCGTGGACCTGAGTTATTCCCAGGATAAAGGGAATACTGACTTTTTGTCTCTGTATTACGGATTTAGCTTTAGTGTACTTGGTGATGTAGGTCCTTTAACCGATACTGAATTCAGTATCAATTTTTCTCGAAGTGATGATAAATTAGACGGCGAATCATTTAGTGATGATCAATCCTTGACTTCCCAATTTGATCTTTGGGCTAATCAAAGAATATCACCTTTCTTATTTTTCCAAAAATCTTATGATAACTCAATTGGATTACAAAATAGGATGAATGCCGGTATTGGTGCAAAAGTTGGTTTATTTAAGGGATTTTCAATCAGTTATGCTTTCTTGTCTGAAAGTGAAGATTACCTGTATTATGATTATACAGATTCAGCTGGGACCGGAGAATTCTACTACACAGATTCAACTCAAATTGATACAAATTATTACTATTATGATGTTTATTGGGGTAATGATTATTATACGTACACGGATTCAAGTGAATACTTTGAATATACTGATTCAACTGACGCTCCAGCTGAATCCTTTTATAGACATTCTATACGCCCAAAGATTAAATATAAACTGATGGATGGTAATATAATATTGGATTATCGATTTTATTATAAACCTCGAGTGGATGATTTTGAAGATTATCTTTTAGAGCATGAACTTAAAATTACTATAGCAACCTTCTATGAAGCTCTCAACATCGATTTAAACTATACAAATAAGTATAATTCACGTTATGATGGTACCAATATTTTCAATCGTGATATGGGTGATTATTATAAGGCCGTTGATGAGAATATCACTTTAGGTGTATCGTTTATGTTTTAACTCTTAAGAAAGATATTATTATACAGGTGGGGCGTGGACTAATTTCATGCCCCATTTTTTATGCAATACAACCATTTAACAATCGAAGCCAAATGGCAAAAACACTGGGAAGACCAGAAAACCTTTA
>CAZYLQ010000077.1:0-2072 GCA_964648395.1 uncultured bacterium
TGATTTCCTAATAATAAATGAAGTTCAATACCATCATTTTTCATTTCCGACGCTTTCTGGTAGAAGTCCATATAAGCTTTGGGAATCAAATGGGGATATTCAAAATAGAAATCAAAAAGGTCTCCAACAAAAAAGCACGATCCACCGGTTTTTCGGATTTGATCCAGCAAACGATACAAATTTCCCCGACGTTTTTTCTCTTTCGGGGATGCTCGCAACTTTAAATGTACGTCAGAAATAAAATAGACGGGTGTCTTCATGACGGGCTAAACTTACTTGTGACAATTCCTATGGGCAAGGACGGAGCACTAAGAAAAATTGGTTTCGACGAATAGTTGACTTCTCTCCATAATCCTAACTAACATTAGGGAACTCTCGTCAATAAGAGACGTAGTTTTTAAAGCCATGAGACTTCTTTTTACAATTTCATTATGTCTATCGACGCTTTTGAATGCCCAATCTTTTGGGCAGAATAAGGTTCAGTACAGAGACTTTGACTGGAATTTTATCCAGACGCCCCATTTTGACATTTATTATTATGGCGGGGAAAAAGACTTAGCAGAATTCACCGCTGATGTTGCTGAAGAATCTTATGAACAAATTTCACTTCATTTGCGCTGGGATCTGAAACGGCGAGTATCTATCATGGTCTATAATTCCCATAATGATTTTCAGCAAACCAATGTGGTGGACACGTACATGCGTGAAGGAATCGGTGGTGTTACAGAACTTTTCAAGAATCGAGTTGTTTTTCCATTTGATGGGAACTATGAACAATTTCGCCATGTGATCCACCACGAGTTGGTGCATGCCATCATTAATGATATGGTCTATGGCGGCAGCATGCAGCATGTGATTTCAAGCCGAACCAAGATCCGTGTTCCCATTTGGTCTAACGAAGGTCTCGCAGAATATTTGAGTTCCAACTGGGATACAAAAGCGGATATGGTTTTACGGGATATTGCCATCCATGAACGTATGCCGTCTGTTAAAGAATTGAATTATTTCATGGCCTATAAAGGAGGGCAATCTTTGTGGCGATTTATTGCTGGGAAATATGGTCGGGAGAAAATTGGTGATGTATTTCGTTCTATGAAAATGGCCCAAAATGCCGAACGTGGATATGAACGAGCACTGGGGATGAATTTTAAGGAACTCACTACCCAATGGCACAAATACCTTAAAAAGGAATATTGGGGCGATGTGGAAGATCGGGATCCTATAGAGGATATGTCAGAAAAATTGACAGATCATAAAAAAGCACAAAACTTTTATAATGTTAGTCCTGCCCTTTCACCTGATGGAAGCAGGGTGGCAGTCTTATCTGATCAAACTGGTTATTTTGATATTCATATTTTGGATGCTATGACGGGAAAACGAATCAAAAAACTTGTAAAAGGCAATCGCTCAGTTAATTTTGAAGAATTGAAATGGCTTCAGCCAGGACTTTCATGGTCCCCGGATAGTAAAAAAATTGTCATTGCTGCTAAAGCAGGTAAAGGAGATGTGCTCCATATTATTGATGTAAAAACAAGAAAAAGCCAAAAAATTGAAATGGAAATGGATGGTGTTTTTTCCGCTGCCTGGAGCCCCAAGGGGAATGAAATTGCTTTTGTGGGACATGTAGGTAGTTCCAGCGATATTTATATTTACGATATAAATAAACGTATTACCCGAAAGATTACTGATGATATATTTACAGATTCTTATCCATCCTGGAATCCATTAGGAACCCAAATTGTTTTTGTCTCCGATAGGGGTGAGCACGTTAGTGGCGAATTTAATGGTAAAATGGTTGACCACAATTACAGCCAGACAGATATTTACACCGTAAATGTCAATACCATGCAAATTGAGCGCATCACAGCCACGGATCATAATGAGTCCCACCCCATTTGGGCCAATACTAGGAATTCACTTTTATATACGTCAGATTATAATGGTGTTTGGAACCTTTTTATTCATCCGCTCCAAGATGAATTTGATCCAGAATCTGGAGAAGAGCAGGAAAAGGTTGAACCCTATGCTTTAACAAATGTTCTGACTGGTCTCCAACAGCCTACCTTATCTGG
>CAZYLQ010000077.1:2172-4567 GCA_964648395.1 uncultured bacterium
TTTGGTACTAGCGGAATGACATATTTTTCATTTAGTGATATTTTAGGTGATCATAAAATTGCTTTTGGGACAGAAATGGTTTTGACTCTGGAAAATAGTGATTATTTTTTCTATTATGCCTATTTGAAAAACCAAATAGATTATCATTTTGTTGCTTTTCAGAATGCGGACTTTTTTAATGTAGATTATTTTTCCATTGGCAGGCTTCGTCATTATGGACTTCAGGGATTTATTTCTCATCCTTTCAGCCGGTTCCAGAGAATAGATTATGGATTATCGTGGCACAATATAAATTATTCAATTTTAGAACAAAGCACGGATGAGTTCAACCAGATACGTTATTTATCTACCTATTCATCAGATTATTCCACGATTCTTCCCACTGTGAGTTGGATATATGATAATTCTGTTTTTGGGTTCACAGGCCCCGTTGGTGGTTTTCGCCAAAACATGTCCATGACTATTAATCCAGGATATGGATCTAATGATTTGAAATTTCAAACCTTCAAGACAGATTCCCGAAAATATTGGCTATTGGGTAAAGATTACACATTAGCTATTCGTGGATTTTTTGGAAAAAGTATAGGTGCAAATAAACAAAAATTCTTCTTGGGGGGAATACCCTATTTACTCGGTGGTGGCGGTGAAACAAATGGCGCCACAGATACAGGTCATTTTCGAAATGTGATTTTGGATACATCCAACGCATCTCTCATTCACGATATCTATTTTACCGAATATGCATTTCCTCTTCGTGGCGCACGGTTTGCTGAACGATTTGGAACTAATGCGACCTTATTGAATATGGAATTTCGGTTTCCTTTTATCAATTATCTTGCCTTGGGATTTCCTTTGAAAGTGATTTTCGGGAATATCCGCGGTCATGCATTCATGGATGTGGGTGCAGCGTGGGATGATCCAGAAGAATTTACCAATACATCTTGGCCTGATCGATATGGCTCAAGTAATTACGGTGAATTTTCACCCTGGGTAACCACCATTGGATTTGGCACTAAAATTAACTTGGGTTATTTTTTATTACGGATCGAAACAGCCTGGGATAAAAACCCAAATGGGTATTCCAAACCCCAATGGTATTTCTCATTGGGCCCAGATTGGTAAACCTCACTTGATTCTCTTTGCCGTGGTATCCAATTTCTTGCCCAGCCATGGCTAGAATTAAAACAAAAACAGCATACCTTTGCTCCGCATGTGGAGACGATTTTCCAAAATGGAATGGTCAATGTCCTTCCTGTAAAGACTGGGGAACACTCTCTGAATTCAAAATATCTGCAAAGAAAAATGGCCGTGACCATAAGCCCAGAGAAACCAAATCTTTTAAGGAAGTTTTAATAGCAGATTCCAGCGAAAGAATTCCAACAGGGCTCCTCGAAGCGGACCGTGTTTTGGGTGGTGGACTTTTATCCGGATCTCTTATTTTATTGGGTGGTAGTCCCGGCGTTGGAAAATCTACTTTGGCGCTACACATCTGTTCCGGGATTAACCGGAAAGCACTTTATATTTCTGCAGAAGAGAGTGAAGAACAAGTGGCTCTTCGGGCTCGTCGCCTCAATATAAAACCAGACCAATTATTTCTGTCCGGTGAAAATGAATTAGATGGTATTATTTCTCATATTGATAGAATTCAGCCAGACTTAGTTATTGTTGATTCTATTCAAACTGTGATGAATTCTGGGTTAGACTCATTGCCTGGTTCGCCCAGCCAGATTCGAGATTGTGGTCAAAGGCTTCTCGAAGTATCTAAGCAAAAAAATGTTACAATCTTGATTGTAGGTCATGTGACTAAAGATGGTACCATTGCTGGCCCTAAAATGCTGGAACATATGGTTGACACTGTTTTATACATGGATGGAGATGATCGATATGATCATCGAATTTTAAGAGCAGCAAAAAACAGGTTTGGAGCAACTCACGAAGTTGGCATATTTAAAATGGCCGAAAATGGGCTCATTGAAGTAGCAAATCCATCTGAATTGTTTTTGGCGGAACGAAGTGTTGAAATTAGTGGAACAAGTATTTATCCATCACTGGAAGGGACGCGCCCAATCCTGGTGGAAGTTCAGGCTTTAGTTTCCAATGCAAATTATGGAACTCCCCAAAGAAATGTAAATGGTTTTGACACTAAAAGGCTTGGCATGCTGATTGCTGTTTTGGAAAAGCGTATGGGGCTTGCTATGGGGACAAAGGATGTTTTTGTAAATCTGGTTGGTGGACTTCGAGTCGATGACCCGGCCGCAGATTTGTCCATTCTTTGTTCAATTGCATCGAGCACAATGGATAAACCTATTGGGGAAAATATTGTCTTATTGGGTGAAGTTGGTTTAGCAGGTGAAGTTCGTTCTATCAACCGTCTTGAACATCGGTTAAAAGAAGC
>CAZYLQ010000077.1:4667-8292 GCA_964648395.1 uncultured bacterium
CCCATATTTATGCCCGTGGGGACAGTGGGTGCTGTTAAAACCATGGCACCCCAAGAATTGAAAGATGTTGGTTCCCAAATTATTCTTGGGAATACCTATCATCTTTATTTGCGTCCAGGTATTGATGTTATAAATAAAGCAGGAGGACTCCACAAATTCAATTCTTGGGATAAACCCATTTTAACAGACAGTGGTGGATTTCAGGTGTTTTCACTGGCACGACTCAATAAGATCAGCGATAAAGGTGTGGAATTTCAATCTCATTTGGATGGTAGCCGTCATTTATTCACACCGGAATTTTCCATGGAAATTCAGCGGAATTTGGGCACGGATATTATTATGGCATTTGATGAATGTCCTCCAGGTGATTCTGATGATAAAACAGTTCAGGACGCTGTAGAACGAACAACAGGATGGATGAAACGATGCCACGATTGGTTGAATGGAAATCCAGAGCTATATGATTTTAAGCAAACCGTATTCCCTATTATTCAAGGCTCTGTGAATCACGAACTGAGACGAAAGAGTGCAGAAGAGTTATTTCAATATTCAACATGCGGTATGGCCATTGGCGGATTGGCTGTAGGTGAAGAAAAAAATGCAATGATGGATACAGTTGAATTTTGTGATACCGTTTTACCGAAAGATCAGCCACGATATTTGATGGGTGTGGGCAAACCATCTGATTTGTTAAAATCTGTTCGCCGTGGTGTGGACATGTTTGATTGTGTTATGCCAACTCGCAATGGAAGAAATGGGCATATTTTCACATCGGAAGGTGTGATTAATATTAAGAATGAAAAGTTCAAACATGATTTTTCACCCGTGGAGCCGAATAGTTCTCATGCTTGGGGACGAACTTTTTCAAGATCATATGTTCGCCACCTTTTTAATATTAATGAAGTGCTGGGGCTTCGCATTGCATCCACGTTGAATTTGTCCTATTATCTTGATCTAATGGCAGCAATGAGACATCAGATTAATGAAGGGAATTTTGATACTTGGTCCAAATCTCTGTTGAGCAAAATGGAAAATCTAAAAGGAATGTAATGTCTGATATTTTGGTTAGGGTTATTGATGCTTATATATTTCATCAAACAATTGATGGAATAAAATTTCTGCTCATGAAACGAGCAAAAACAAAAATGTATGAACATTTGTGGCAAGGTGTCGCAGGGAAAATTGAAGCTGGAGAAACAGCCCCTGAAGCAGCCATTAGAGAATTAAAAGAAGAAACTGGTTTTGAACCGGTTAGAATGTTTGTGGCAGATCATGTAAGTAAATTCTATGAGACCCATGGAGATAGAATTAATCTCGTACCAGTTTTCGGAATTGAAGTTGATCGAGAAGATGTAAAAATTTCTGAAGAACATTGTGAATTCAAGTGGGTAGATTTTGAAACTGCAAAAGGGACATTGGTTTGGAAAGGGCAGAAAGAAGGGATCACTGCTGTGAACAATATGCTAAACTCAAACGATAACCGCATCAAATGGTCCGAAGTAGATTTAAACACAAAGGGAACCAAATTCACAAAGTAAATTCTTGAAGTACTTTGAGTACTTTATATTTAATAAAGGAGAGAAAATGTTAGAAAAAGGAACGAAAGCACCGGCGTTTACACTGGATGATCAGGGTGGAAATTCTGTGAGTCTCAGTGATTTTGAAGGCCAAAAAGTATTACTATGGTTTTATCCAAAAGCCAGTACACCTGGTTGAACGATTGAAGGTCAGGAACTCCGGGATGAGTTTCAAAATTTTAAGGATAAAAATACTGTCATTCTTGGCATGAGTGCAGATTCAGTTAAGGCTCAAAAGAACTTTTGTGATAAACAATCCTTTCCGTTTCAGCTATTATCGGATTCGGATAAATCAACCATTCAAGCCTATGAAGCTTGGGGAAAAAAGAAAATGTATGGCCGGGAATATGAAGGAATTTTTCGATATTCCTATTTGATTGATGAAAAAGGGATGATTGAAAAAGCTTATGAGAAAGTGAAAGTGAAGGAACACGCACAAGAAGTTCTCTCTGATATTAGTTAAACAGGGAGGTTACTAAGACCAAAAAGGAAAATTCTTGGCGCCCTTTTTGTACTCCGTGTTTATGATTTTAAATGAAACGCATTATCATAAAAACATTTTTCATTTAACTTATCATCCAAATATCCCATCATAATAGAATGTCCTTGAATTTTTAGTAATTTATCATGGATAGCTAAATTTGTTAAATGTAGTGGTGTTTGTCCCTTAGTTAAAACCGCAGAATTTTCGGGGCAAATCGCCAATTCATTATTTCCAAAATCTTTTAGGTTTTTTAAATCTTTTCTTATAATAAAATCAGAATCAGATTCTCCTATTGTGAATTCAGGATTTTGAGTATCAAAAATACAACCACAATAAATGGGAAGAATTGCTTTTAAAACTGCCCATGCTGATGATATAGGTTTTAAGTTACAAGAGAATCGAGTTCGGCTTTTTAGGTTTATAACTTTCTGAATACTATTAGTATTAACTAATAGATTATAATGGGAAAGCCTAATTCCCACACCTTTTTCAAAAGTGACCAATGCTTCGTTATCGAGTAAAGGTTTATATTTTGGATCGAAGGTTGTTGGGAGATCTTTGATGGCATCAAAAAGATTGATCCCTGATTCAATTACAAGATTTGTATCACAATTTATTTTTACAGAACCTAAAGATTCATTTGCAGGAATAACTGCAATCGCTCCCAAGTGCCAAACCCCAAAAAGAAGGATCTCTGTTTGAGGAAAATCTAATTCAGTAAGTATAATTCGTTCTTTTGGTTTGAGTCCTATACTGTCTAACCAATGGGCAGTTTGTTGGATCAATTCATAGAATTTTAGATTTGTGATGCTGAGTTTTTCAAAGATTACTTGTTCAGCAAATTTGATATTCTGCCCTTCGATCAATGAACGCATTGATGGATACGGAATCATATATTCAATAGGCTCCACATTTCCAATACACTGGGCCTGGTAAATTTGTTTCTCAAGCTCTGTTTTCACGGTAAAAAATTAAGAGGGAAGAATCACCATGCAATTGGTAATTAATACATTAGTTTAGGTTGGGCTCATAACCTAATTGGCTTGTATTTGATTTTAAGTGGGGTTTTTGTTTATAGATATTTTGGACTATAGGGTTGTAATAACCCTACAATATGTTAGGAATAGGAGTATAAACCATTAGTAACTTTAAATTATAAACTCTTAACTAACTTTGAACCCTTTTCAGTAAGAATAAAAGTATCATCGTTAAAGATAACTAATTCATCAATTACCAGTCCTTCCATAACTTCAGAAAATTCCCTATGTGCAACTTGATGGATTAATTTGCTGTAACCATGTAGAATTTTCATTGGTGCATTACCACCCTTATTTCCTATACACTTAAGTATACCATTGCGTGTTTCTTCTATATTCAATTCATATCCTTTCTTATTAAATAATTACCTAACCTATGATTAATCTTGCTCTTCGTATTTGATAACATCTACTGGACAACCATCCGCAGCTTCTTTGATCTCTTCCTCATATTGTGAAAAATCCACATTTTCTTTAACGACGTTTATATCGTGGTCGTCAGGGATCTCGAAAACCTCAGGGCAAGT